>RBWT01000086.1 GCA_004010275.1 Streptomyces huasconensis | reverse complement strand
AGGGCTGGCCTCGGCCGGGGCCAGGTGCTCGCCCGGCGCACTGGCGCGGGCCGCGCGCAGCCGTGCGGCAGCGACGCCGTGCTCGGTGCGTTCCACTTCGAGCCGTGCCGCGCAGCAGGTCCGCGGCGCGCTCGGGGGTGAGCGGCGTGGTGATCCAGTCCGCTCCCCGGGAAGCGACAACGGAGTCGGGGGCGGGGGCGGGGTCGTGCGGAGAGTTCATGACTCCAGCCTGTCAAGCGGAATGCTGACCCGCACATGCTTTTGTCGCTCGGCCGGAGGCACGGCTTCCTACAGCCGTATCCACTCCCGGGCCGTGGTCACCGTTTCCAGCACCTCGGCGAGCGGGTCGACGCCGAGCCCCGCTCCGGTGGGCACGTCGAGGTGGCCGTCGGCGAGTTCGAACGGCTCGGTGATGTCCGTGGCGAAGTAGCGGCCGGACGCGGAGGTGTCGCCGGGCAGGGAGAAGCCGGGCAGCGCGGCCAGCGCGACGTTGGCGGCGCGGCCGAGCCCGGTCTCCAGCATGCCCCCGCACCACACGGGGACGCCGTGGGCCACGCACAGGTCGTGGATGGCCTTGGCCTCGAGGTAGCCGCCGACCCGGCCCGGCTTGATGTTGATGACGGAGGCGGCGCCGAGGGTGATGGCCGCGGCGGCGTCCTCCGCCGACTCGATCGACTCGTCCAGACACACCGGCGTCCGCAGCAGTTTCGCGAGGGCCGCGTGCTGTACGAGGTCGTCGTCGGCCAGCGGCTGCTCGACGAGCAGGAGGTCGAACGCGTCCAGCTTGGCCAGCTGCCGGGCGTCGGCCAGGGTGTAGGCGGCGTTGGCGTCCACCTGGAGCAGCAGGTCGTCGCCGAACCGCTCCCGCACCGCGCGGACGGGGGCGAGGTCCCAGCCGGGCTCGATCTTGAGCTTGACGCGCAGGTACCCCTCATCGACGAAGCCGCCCACGGCGTCGAGGAGTTCGGGCACGGAGTCCATGATCCCGACCGACACCCCGCACGGAACCCGGTCACGCGCGGCCCCGAGATACCCGCCGAAGGACTGGCCCGATGCCCGCAGCTGAGCGTCGAGCACGGCGGTCTCCAGCGCCGCCTTGGCCATCTTGTGGCCCTTGAAGGGCTTCATCGCGCGCTTCACCGCGTGGGCGTCCGCCACGGCGGGCAGGGCCGGGAGGAGGAAGCGGCGCAGCACGTCGGCCGCCCCGTCGACGTACTCGGAGCAGTAGCGGGGTTCGGACATCGCGACGCACTCGCCCCAGCCCTCGCTGTCGGGGGTGACGACCCGTACGAGCAGGACGTCACGGGCGGTCTCGACGCCGAAGGAGGTGCGGAACGGGGACCGCAGGGGCATCGCGATCCGGCGCAGTTCGATACCGGTGATCTTCATGTGGTCGGCTCCTGGGGTGGGCGGGCGTCAGGCGACGACGGTGGGTGTCGGGGCGGCGGGCGTGCGCGTCGAGCGCCTGGTCGGCGTGGCAGGGGCAGGTGCTGGGTGCCCGGCGTCTCGTGTCAGGCCTCCGGCTCGCGCGTCACGACGTAGGAAGTCCGCTCGTGAAAACCCGTGACGCGGGCTCCCTCGGCCAGCAGGCCGCCCAGCACCTCGCGCATCGCGAGGCGCCACGCCTTGGCCGCGCCGGGGTCGGTGCGGCGCAATGCCTCGATGTCGGGCGGCACGTCGACCAGCAGGGCGGGGGAGTCGAGCCGCCCACGACCGGCAGGCCGTCCCGTACCGACAGGGCGGTCACGGCGTCGGCGGCACGATCCGGTGGCGGGACCGCCGTCGGCCCGGGGCCGTTCAACTCCCAGATGACAAGGGCGCGGTCGGTGTCGTCACCGCCGTTGATGGCGTCGTCGAGCCGGCCGTAGAAGCGAGTGAGGTACTCCACCGGCCGCGCGCCGAGCTTGGCCAGGTTGAAGTGGGCGTTGCGCCGCACCAGCGGGTCGTAGGTCCAGGTGATCCGGGAGATCCCGCGGGCCAGGGCCCAGACGCGCTGGTGCCGCTTCAGGGCGAGGCCCGCCGCATATCCGGGCAGGGCGCCCGTGACGTGGGAGCCGCAGCGTCTGTCCGACGGGGGCCGCGAAGAAGGCGACGGACGCGCCGACCAGACGGCCGTCGGCGAAGGCGCCCGCGACGTAGTTCCCGGCGTGCGACAGCGCCCGCATCTGCTCGGTCCCCATCGGCGAGGCACCGGGTGCGGTGCCCCAAATCCGCTCGAACAGGGCATTGGCCGCGGCCAGTTCGGCCAGCTCGCGCACCTCGCGGACCTCGCGGCGTGCTCACCGGACGTGTTCTTCGATGAGGGCGGTGAGCAGTCGGGTGCGGGGGGCCATCTCGGTGACGATGACGTGTTCGTGGTCGGCGTGGGCTCCGCCGCCGACGGCGCCGAGTCCGTGCAGCGGGCAGGTCGATGCCGCTGTGTGGTTCCCGTGGGATACTCCGCCGATTGCGGCCAGTTCGGGCACGTCGTGCACCTCCAGCGCGCTCACCGACGAGTTCCTCGACGAGGGCGGCGAGTAGCCGGGTCCTGGGGGCCATCTCGGTGACGATGACGTGCTCGTGGTCGGCGTGTGCTCCGCCGCCGACGGCGCTGAGTCCGTCCAGGGTCGGGTAGCCGATGCCGCCGGTGTAATTCCCGTCGTACGCTCGGCCGACCGTGGCCAGTTCGGGCGGCTCGTGCACCTCGCGGGCCTCGGCGTGCTCACCGACATGTTCCTCGACAAGGGCGGCGAGCAGCCGGGTCCGTGGGACCATCTCGGCCACGATCACGTGCTCATGGTCGGCGTGTGCTCCGCCGCCGACGGCGCCGAGTCCGTCCAGGGTCGGCAGCCGACGCCCCCGGTGAAGTTCCCGTCGGACGCTCCGCCGACCGCGGCCGACAGCAGCGGCCCCCAGCCCTGACGCCCGGCGATCTCGCGGGCCCGCGCGAACAGCGCGACGGACGAAGTCTCCTCCAGAGGCGGCCTGGCGGGACCGCCGCGCACCTCCAGGCGCGCGCCCGGCACTGTCACCTCCAGCGCCCGGATCGCGGCATCCACCCGCTCCTGCGCGGCGGTGCGTAGGGACGCGCACGTCGACGCAGACCGTCGCCTCGGCGGGCACCGTGTTGGTCGTCGAACCGGCCCACGTCATCGTCGGCGTCTGCCGTGGTCCGCCAGCCCTCCGGGGCGTCGGCGTCGGCCGTCGCCGCCAGCCCCTCCAGGGCGAGGACGAGGTGTGCGGCCTCGATCGCCGCGTTGACGCCCTTCTCCGGCTCCAGGCCGGAGTGGGCCGCCTTGCCGTGCACCACCAACTCGTAGGAGGACGTGCCCTTGCGCGCCGTCTTCACCGCGCCGCCGTCCGCCGAGGCCTCCAGGACGAAGGTCGCCGCGCACTGCCGCGCCGTCTCCTCGATGAGCGCCCGCGAGGTGCCCGAGCCGACCTCCTCGTCCCCGGTGATCAGGACGCACACGCCCTCCAGGGACGGCAGCGAGGCCAGGGCGTGGAAGATCTGTACGAGCCCTGCCTTCATGTCGAAGATGCCGGGCCCGCGTGCCACGCCGTCCTCGAGCGACCACGGGTGCGTGGCCAGTGAGCCCATCGGCCACACGGTGTCGTGGTGGCCGAGGAGCAGGACCCGGGGGCGTGCCGAACGCCCAGCGCAGATGCGTCACCCCGTCGACGACGAGGCGCTCGGGCGGGGCGCCGAGAAGGCGGGTCCCCTGTGCGGCCACGACGTCCGCGCTGCGCGCCACCGCCTCCAGGTCCGAGGAGAACGACTCGCACTCCACCAGTTCCTTGAGGTCCGCGACCATCGCGGCGAGCCGGTCCCCCGTCTCCTCCGCCGTCTTGTCCGGTTCCGCCCCCGCATCGAACGTGCCACTGAGCAGATCTTCGGTCACCGTCGACTCCTCCTCGAAAGCGTTCCCGCGATACTAGGCCGGGCGGCCGATGCCGGCCGGTGGGTTCGAGGGCGCCCAGGCCAGAATGTGCGGGACCGCCTCGCGCAGATCGGCGAAGTGGCGGTGCGCGCCCTCCGCCGTGGTGGCGCCGTTCACGCCCCACACCGTCATCCCGGCGCTCAGCCCGGACCGCACTCCGGACGGCGCGTCCTCGATGACCAGGCAGTCCTCGGGCGCGGCGCCCAGCGCCGCGGCGGCCCGCGCATACGGCTCGGGGGAGGGCTTGCCCTCGTCCACCGCGGCCGCGTCGACGATCAGCTCCGGCACGGGCAGGCCCGTCCGCAGGAAGCGGCCGCGGACCCGGTACTCGTAGTTGGAGGTCACCAGCGCCCAGTTCCCCGGCGGCAGACCGTGCAGCAGCTCCGACGCGCCGTCGAAGGCCGCGTAGACACCGGACCGGACGTCCTCGTCCTCCAGCTCGTGCAGTACGGCCAGGCACTCGCGCGGGTCACGGTCCGGGGCGACCTGGGCGAACGTCTCCACGGGCCGCGTCCGCAGGGCCACCCGGTACACCTCGTCCGCGTCCAGCCCGTACCGCTCCGCCCAAGTCGCCCACACCCGGCGCTGGTTGCTCACCGCGTCGATCAACGTCCCGTCGACATCGAACAAGACGTACCTCTTGTGGCCCGCCCGCTCAGGTTCACTGGTCACGCGCCGATCATGCCAGCTGACAGCGGCGACCGGCAGTGACCGGCAGTGATCCTCACCGATCCTCACCATCCTCACCGACCCGCTAGCGATCAGCAGCGACCGCAGCGCGGCCCGGCGCCGCCAGCGTGTTCAGGGCCGCCAGTAGAGCGCCGGGTCCGGGTGGTCGACGAAGCCCAGGTCGCGGTAGAGCGGTTCGCCCTCCGGTGAGGCGTACAGGTCCACACGCGACGCCTCCCGCTCGCGGAACCAGTCGAGCAGGGCCCGCATGATCGCGCGGCTGTACCCGCGCCGCCGGAAGGGCACATCGGTGACCACGCCGATCACGTGACCGACCCGGCCGGTGGGGTTGTGCGGCCCGGGGAACCACTGGTCGACGGTGCCGATCCCGCACGCGGCCAGACCGGAATCGCCGTCCACGACAAGGATGCGCGCCGCGTCCGAGGTCAGCTGCTCCGTCATGACCGCGACGAGGTGGTGACGCCAGTCGCCACCCGCGGAAGGCGGGTTGAAGTAGTCGCCGCCAAGGTCCTCGAACAACGACGCGCGCAGGCGGACGAGTTCGGGGAGATCGTCCGCCACGGCCCGTCGCACGGCCCGTCGCACGGCCCGTCGTACGGCCGGGCGGCAGTGCGTCGTGGTCTGCACGGTCTGGTCCATGGCGGGCTGTCCGGCTGCGTCGGCGGGTCTCATGTCGATCACCTTGCTGTAATGAGCTTATGCACCTCAACCCTTACGGCGAGGACGCCGTGAACCTGGCCGCGGACCTGTGCAACCGGCGCCCGACCACCGCGGAAGAGCTGGCGGACCGCTGCCGCGGGGCCGGGCTGACCCTGGAACGCCCCGTCGAGCAAGCGGACTTGGCCCACGCGCTGGCCGCCCTGGACGCGTGGGAGAAGGTCGTCGACGCCACCGACGAGCGGGAGCGCGCCGAGCGGGCCAACCGGATGCTGGCCGCGTCCACCGCCCACCCTCGGCTCACGGACCACGCGGGCGACGGCTGGCACCTGCACTACCGCGACGACCGACTGCGGCTCGCCGCGCTGCTCTTCTCGTTGATCTCGGTCGGCACCGCGCTGCATCTGGCGGGCCGCGGCATGCACCGGCTGCGGCGGTGCGAGGTCACCGAGTGCGCCACCGTCTTCGCCGACACCTCCCGCACCGGCCGCAGGCGCTACTGCTCCCACCGGTGCGCCAACCGCGACGCGGTACGCCGGCACCGCGCACGCACCGCCGCACGGTGACAGTTCGGGCGTGCGCAAAGGGTTGACCTGGCGTTTGAAGCCGCTTACGGTCCCGATCGCAAGTTCTTGCAGATTCAACCTGCAAGATTTCTGCAAGCAACCACCGAGCATCGAGCCCGCTTCACCGCGACCGGGGCCCCACACCCCGGCACCCCGGGCCCGGCACACCCGCATCCCGTCCGCACCTCGACCCCGCCCCCCCCACTGGAGGTCCCGTGAAAGGCCCAACGCGCATAGCGCGCAGATCCCTTGCCGGCACGCTCGCCCTGACGTCCGGTGTGCTCGGAAGTCTCTTCGCGACGACACCCGAGGCCGCGGCCTCCCCGCCCGGCGGCAAGGACGTCACCGCCGTCCTCTTCGAGTGGCGCTTCGACTCGGTCGCCAAGGCGTGCAAGAACCAACTCGGCCCGGCCGGTTACGGGTTCGTCCAGGTCTCACCGCCCCAGGAGCACATCCAGGGCGGCCAGTGGTGGACCTCGTACCAGCCCGTCAGCTACAAGATCGCCGGGCGCCTCGGTGACCGGGCGGCCTTCAAGAACATGGTCGCCACCTGTCACGCCGCGGGCGTCAAGGTGGTCGCGGACGCCGTGATCAACCACATGTCGGCGGGCTCCGGCACCGGCACGGGCGGCTCGGCCTACACGAAGTACGACTACCCGGGCACCTACTCGGGCGCCGACATGGACGACTGCGGTCGGAGATCAACGACTACGGCAACCGGGGCAACGTACAGAACTGCGAACTCGTCGGCCTCGCCGACCTGGACACCGGCGAGGAGTACGTGCGCGGCCGCATCGCCGCCTACCTCGACGACCTCCGCTCGCTCGGCGTCGACGGCTTCCGCATCGACGCAGCCAAGCACATGCCGGCGGCCGACCTCGCCGCCATCAAGGCGCGGCTCAAGGCCCAGGGTGTCTACTGGAAGCAGGAGGCCATCCATGGCGGGGGCGAGGCGGTGTCGCCGAGCGAGTACCTCGGCACCGGAGACGTCCAGGAGTTCCGGTACGCCCGCGACCTCAAGCGCGTCTTCACCGCCGAGAAGCTCGCCTACCTCAAGAACTACGGCGAGGGCTGGGGGTACCTGCCCTCCGGGAAGTCCGCCGTCTTCGTCGACAACCACGACACCGAGCGCGGCGGCGACACCCTCAGCTACAAGGACGGCGCCAACTACACCCTGGCCAACGTCTTCATGCTCGCCTGGCCCTACGGCGCGCCCGACGTCCACTCCGGCTACGAGTTCTCCGACCGCGACGCGGGACCGCCCAACGGCGGCACGGTGAACGCCTGTTACTCCGACGGCTGGAAGTGCCAGCACGCCTGGCGCGAGATCTCGGGCATGGTCGCCCTCCGCAACACCGCGCGCGGCCAGGCCGTCACGCACTGGTGGGACAACGGCGGCAACCAGATCGCCTTCGGCCGCGGCGACAAGGCGTACGTCGCCATCAACCACGAGGGCTCCGCACTGACCCGCACCTTCCAGACCTCGCTGCCCGCGGGCGACTACTGCGACGTCCAGTCCGGCAGGCGCGTCAGCGTCGACTCCTCCGGGCGGTTCACCGCCACGCTCGGCCACAACACCGCGGTCGCGCTGCACGTGGGAGCGAGGAGCTGCAAGGCCTGACCGGCCGCCCTCGCGCCGCCGCGCGAAAAAGCAGTTGATCGTTTCGCGAGGAACGGGGTAGGAAGGCGCCATGACTGCTCTCGGCGTGGTGTTCCGCCCCCAGCTTCCGCCCGAGCGACTGCGCGGCATGGTGCGCGCGGCCGACGACGCCGGTCTCCAGGAGCTGTGGCTCTGGGAGGACTGCTTCCTGGAGAGCGGCATCGCCACCGCCCGCCGCGGCCCTCGCCTGGTCCGAGCGGCTGCGCGTGGGCGTGGGACTGCTGCCCGTGCCCCTGCGCAACGCCGCCCTCACCACCATGGAGGCGGCCACGCTGCACCGGCTCTTCCCCGGCCGGGTCATGCGCGCGTCGGCCACGGCGTGCAGGACTGGATGGGCCAGGTGGGCGCCCGCGTCGCCTCACCCCTGACGCTCCTGCGCGAACACCTCGACGCCATGCGGGCGCTGCTGGCGGGGGAGCGGGTGACGACCGAGGGGCGGTACGTCCGCCTCGACGGCGTCGCGCTCGTCTGGCCGCCCGCCTCGGCACCCGCGGTCTACGCGGGCGCGCGAGGGCCCCCGTTCGGTGCGGCTGACCGGAGAGGCGGCGGACGGCACCGTCCTGGACGCGAGCACCACACCGGACGGCGTACGCCGCGCGCGGCAGCTCGTCGACGAGGGTCAGGAAGGCGGCGGCCGCCCCGAGCGGCCGCACCCCGTCGTCGTCTACCTCCACGCGGCGACCGGCCCCGGCGCGAGGCCCGCCTCCGCGCCGAACTGCGGCGCGACGGCCTGGAGCAGACGGCGGACCTCGGCGTCGCCGGGGGTGCCGAAGCGGTGGCGGCGGCCGTACGGGCTTGGCCGAAGCGGGCGCCGACACCGTCGTCCTCCAGCCCACCGCCGACGAGCCGGACCCGGAGGGCTTCATCCGCTTCGTCACGGACGAGGTCGCCCCACTCGTCGGTTAGCGCCGCCGACCCGGCGCGAGCCCGCGCCCGCCGGGCGCCTTAGGCTCATCCGTATGGGAACGTCACAGGCCGGCGGCGGAGAGGCGGCCGCACCGCAGCCGGGAGCCGGGGCGCTGGACCTCAACCAGCTGCGCACCTTCCTCGCCGTCTACCGCTCGGGGTCCTTCACGGCCGCCGCCCGCATCCTCGGCCTGTCGCAGCCCACGGTCACCGCGCAGATCCGCTCCCTGGAGCGGCAGCTGGACCGGGAGCTGTTCGAGCGGCTGCCGCGCGGCGCCGCCCCCGCGCCCTTCGCGGACGAACTGGCGTCCCGGATCATCGAGCCCCTGGACGCGCTGGCCGAGGTCGCGGGCCAGGGCGGCGACGGCACGGCGGAGCCCGTCCATCTGGCGGGCCCGGCGGAGTTCCTCTCCCACTGCGTGCTGCCCGGCCTCGCGCCGCTCGTGGAGCGGGGCGTGCGGCTGCGGATCACCACGGGCCTGACCGACGACCTCCTGGACGAGCTGCGCACCGGCCGCCACGACCTGGTGGTCGCCACCACCCGCCCCCGCGGCCGGGCGCTGACCTGGGTGCCTCTCGCCGACGAGGAGTTCGTGCTGGTCGCGGCGGCTTCCTGGGCGGAGCGCGTCGGCGGGGCGGAGCGCCTCGCCGAGCTGGGCCCGCCGCGCTGCGGGGCGTGCCCCTGGTGGCGTACGCCGAGGACGTGCCGATCGTCCGCCGCTACTGGCGCCATGTCTTCGGCAAGCGTCTGGTGTGCGAGCCCGCCGTGACCATGCCCGACCTGCGCGCGGTCAAGGCGGCGGTGGCGGGCGGCGCCGGCTTCAGCGTGCTGCCCCGGTACCTGTGCCTCGACGAGCTGGCCTCCGGGGCCCTGGTCCTGCTGAACGACCCCGAGGACCCGCCCATCAACACCGGTTACCTCGTGCAGCGGCCCGGCTCCTCGGACAACCCGCACGTCGCCGTCGTCCGCGACCACCTGCTGGCGTCCTCGCGGGACTGCTAGGGCCTGTCTGACAATTCCCGTCTGCCTCGCGACGCCATGCACGCACTCTCGCCGCACCGGGCGCAGAGCCAAGTACATCCAGTACGAGGCCCTACGCCCGGCACGCCGAGAGCACGCACCTGACGCCGCGAGGCCGCCCTCCGGGCGACGACGGGAATTGTCAGACAGGCCCTAGGCCCCTTCGGTCACACCCTCGGGGCGCTCGGGGTCCGTGAGCCGCAGCCCGTTCTCCCAGATCTTGTTGAGCGTCGTGACCAGCCGCTCGTACGGGATGCGCTGGCCCAGCACGAACACCATGTAGGCCATGCGGCTCACCATCACGGACAGGGCGTGCGCCGTCACCAGCGGATCGAGGCTCGTGTCGGCCTCGCCGTTCTCCTGGAGGGTGCGGATCAGCTTGGCGTTGCGCCGCGCGAAGGCGTTGCCGCGCTCGACGCGCAGCGCCATGAACTGCTCATCGATCTGGGCGACCTGCTCGAACAGCGCCATCAGGCGGGCGTTCTTCTTGTACGCCCGCAGGTACTCGCGGTTGGAGGCGTCGATGAGCCGGCGGGTGTCGGTGATGCCGGTGCGCTCGCGCAGATGCGGGTGGAGCATCTCCTCCTGCACCTGCTCGACGAGCGCCCGGAAGATCTCTTCCTTGCTGTTGAAGTACGTGTAGAACGACCCGGAGGCGACCTGGGCCGCCTTGGAGATGTCGGTGATCCGGGCGTCCAGGTACCCGTCGCGTTCGAAGACCTCACGGGCGGCGGCGATCAGCGCGTTGCGGGTGCGGACACCGCGCGCGCTGCGTGGCGTGATCGGTTGCTTCTGGCCGCCGTCCGCGGCCGGGGCCTGGGCAGCCACTGCGATCCATTCACTGTCGTTCGAACGTGTCATAGGCGGTCTCATGGGCCGTGTCGTGACCCGGGTCATGACCGGTGGCAGCGGATGCTATCAGCCGACCGCGGCGAGGAAGCCGAGGAGCGCGGCGTTGACCTCCTCGGCCCGCTCCTGCTGAATCCAGTGCCCCGCGCCGTCGAGGACGACGTGTCCGCGCTGGTCGGTGAGCATCCGGCCGAGGCCGTCCGCCGGCATGAACCGCGCGACGGGGTCCTTCGAGCCGGTGACGAAGAGCGAGGGCTGTGCGATGACGCGGCCCTCCAGGTGTTCGGTGAGCGCCCAGTTGCGGTCCAGGTTGCGGTAGTAGTTGAGGCCGCCGGTGAACCCGGTCGCCTCGAACGCGTCGACGTAGTAGGCGAGTTCCTGCTCGCTCAGCCACGGCGGCGGAGGCAACTGCTCGTCGGGGCGGGCGGCCCACTCGGCGGAGTAGATCTCCCTGGTGACCAGCGTCCTGCGCACATTGCGGCTCAGTGCTCGGTCCGCGACGCCCGGCTCCTGGAACCACACCATGTAGAAGTCGTCCCCCAGGCGTGAGCGCAGGATCGGCAGGGGCGGCGCGGGGGCCCGCGGCGTCACGGGCACACTCATCCCCGCCACCGCCCGCACTCGCTCGGGGTGCTCCAGAGCCATGTGCCACACCACGTTCGCGCCCCAGTCGTGCCCCACGAAGACGGCGTCGTCCGCGCCGACGTCGTCGAGCACCCCGGCCAGGTCGGCGCAGAGCGTCAGGATGTCGTACGCCGTGATGTCGGCGGGGCGTGAACTCCCGCCGTAGCCCCGCATGTCGGGCACCAGGACCCGGTGGCCGGCGTCCGCCAGCGCGAAGACCTGATGCCGCCAGGAGAACGCCAGCTCCGGGAAGCCGTGACAGAGCACGACCGGGGGCCTGCCCGGCCGCCCGTCGCCGTGATCGAAGACCCGCAGCGTGACACCGCCCGTCGAGACGCGGCGCGCCTCGACGCGCTCCCACTCGCTGACCGGCACATGTGTCGTCATGGGCAGAACTCCTGAGGTCCGCGGCCACCCCCGCGAGGAACCGCGCGGGCGGAGGACGTGTCGAAGGTATTGAACTTGACGTTGGATTCAACTGTACAGGTCGGCTTCGACGGCGCGGAGCGCGGGCGTTGACCGCAGAGCCTTGAACCTGAATCCGGATTCAAATACGGTGACGACGCAGAGTCGGCGGGCAAGACACCCGCAGAGCACGACCTCAGAGCACGACCGAGACCGTGGGAGAACATCCGTGTTCGACGTGACCGACAGGGCCAAGGAGTACCAGGAGAGACTGCTCGCCTTCATGGACGAGCACATCTACCCCGCCGAGGCGGTGTACGAGAGGCAGATGACGGAGTCGGGCGACCCGCACTTCCATCCGCCGGTCCTCGAGGAACTCAAGGCCGAGGCGAGGAGGCGGGGCCTGTGGAACCTCTTCCACCCGCACCCGGAGTGGGGCCCGGGCCTGACCAACCTGGAGTACGCGCCACTCGCCGAGATCATGGGCCGCAGCGCGCACCTCGCCCCCGAGGCCACCAACTGCAACGCCCCGGACACCGGCAACATGGAGGTCCTCACCCTCTTCGGCACCGAGGAGCACAAGGAGAAGTGGCTCAAGCCGCTGCTCGCCGGTGAGATCGCCTCCGCGTTCGCGATGACCGAACCCGCCGTCGCCAGCTCCGACGCCCGCAACATCGAGATGCGGATGGTGCGCGACGGCGACGACTACGTCCTCAACGGCCGCAAGTGGTGGACCTCCAACGCCCTGCACAAGAACTGCCGGGTGCTCATCGTGATGGGCAAGACCGATCCGGACGGGCCGAGCCACCGGCAGCAGAGCATGATGGTCGTCCCGCTCGACACCCCGGGCGTCACCGTCCTGCGCGGCCTGCCCGTCTTCGGCTACCAGGACCGCGAGGGCCACGCGGAGGTGCTCTTCGAGGACGTACGCGTCCCGCGCACCGCCCTGCTCGCGGGCGAGGGCGACGGCTTCATGATCAGCCAGGCCCGCCTCGGCCCCGGCCGCATCCACCACTGCATGCGGCTCGATCGGCATGGCGGAGCGCGCCCTCGACCTGCTGATCGACCGCGCGCAGTCCCGCACGACGTTCGGCGCGCCCCTGTCCGACCGGGCCAACATCCAGGACTGGATCGCCGAGGCCCGCATCGAGATCGACATGGCGCGGCTCCTGACCCTCAAGGCCGCCCACCTCATGGACACCGTCGGCAACAAGCAGGCCCGCACGGAGATCGCCGCCATCAAGGTCGCCGCGCCCGAGGTGGCCCTCAAGGTCATCGACCGGGCCATCCAGGTCCATGGCGGCGCCGGCGTCTGCGACGACTCCCCGCTTCGCGAGCATGTGCGCCACCTGCGCACCCTGCGCCTCGCGGACGGCCCCCGACGAGGTGCACAAGCGCACCATCGCGCTGCGGGAGCTGCGCCGCCGCGAGACCGAGCGGAACGCGCGGTGAGCGGCCCGCTCGACGGCAGGGTCGCCCTCGTCACGGGCGCCTCGCGCGGCATCGGCCTAGCGGCCGCGGCCGCACTGCGCGACCGCGGCGCATGCGTCGTGATCACCTCGCGCAGCCAGGAGCGTGCGGAGGAGGCGGCGGCTCAACTGGGCGACGGAGTCGTCGGGTTCGGCGCCCACGCCACGGACGCGACGCGGCGCGCCTGCGTGGACTTCACCCTGGCCACGTACGGCCGGCTCGACGTCCTGGTCAACAACGCCGGCACGAACCCCGCGTACGGCCCCGTCATCGACCAGGACCACGCCCGGTTCGCCAAGACCATGGACGTCAACCTGTGGGCGCCGATCCTGTGGACCTCGCTCGCGGTGAAGGCGTGGATGGGGGAGCACGGCGGGTCGGTCGTCAACACCGCCTCCATCGGCGGGTTCACGGTCGCCCAGGACGTCGGCGTCTACCACGTCTCCAAGGCCGCGCTCATCCACCTCACCAAGCAACTCGCCCTGGAACTGGCCCCGAAGGTCCGCGTCAACGCCATCGCCCCCGGTGTCGTACGGACCCGGCTGGCCGAGGCGCTCTGGCAGGAGAACGAGGCGCGGGTCGCCGCCGGCCACCCCGCCTGGGCCGCGACTCGGGGAGCCCGGAGGACCCTGGGGAGGCCGTGGGCCGTTCCTCGCCGGGGACGGCGGCGCGCTGGATCACCGGGGAGACCCTCGTCGTCGACGGAGGCCAACTCCTCGGCTACCGGCCCGCTGTCGACCCGCCACCCGGCCGGCCCGGCTCATCTGACCGGCCCGACCCACCCGGCCGGCCCGACCCACCACCCGGCCGGCCCGAGCCATGGGACCGACCCGAGCCACGGGACCGACCCGAGCCACACACCCGCCCCGGACCCCGTACGCGACCGCTGGCAGGCCCCCATGCGGCTCGCTCTCGCCCAGGCCGAGCTGGCCGTCCAGGGCGGTGACGTCCCCGTCGGCGCCGTCGTGCTGTCCCCGGACGGCACGACGGTGCTCGCCGCCGGGCACAACGAACGCGAACTGACCGGCGACCCCACCGCGCACGCGGAGGTGCTCGCCATCCGCAGGGCCGCCACCCAGCTCGGCCAGTGGCGGCTGACCGGCTGCACGCTCGTCGTCACGCTGGAGCCGTGCACGATGTGCGCGGGCGCGATCGTGCAGTCCCGCGTCGACCGGGTCGTCTACGGGGCGCGCGACGACAAGGCCGGAGCCGCCGGCTCCCTCTGGGACGTCGTACGCGACCGCAGGCTCAACCACCGCCCCGAGGTCATCCACGACGTCCTTGCCGAGGAGGCTGCCGGGCTCCTCACCCGCTTCTTCCGCGAGGGGCACCGGGGCAGCTGAACCGGACGCCGGGGCGCCGCGGCCGCCGCGCGAAACTGATCGGCGAAACGGATTTCTGACCACGGCCCATCTTGGGCTAGAGTTCCTCTCGGTAGCGTGTCCGAGCGGCCGAAGGAGCTCGCCTCGAAAGCGAGTGTGGCGCAAGTCACCGAGGGTTCAAATCCCTCCGCTACCGCTCTCCACACGAAGGGCCCGTCCGGTTGGACGGGCCCTTCGTCGTGCTGCCGAAGCGGAAACCGCGGAAGCGGAAACCGCGGGAGCGGGAGCCGGGGAAGTGGGAGACGGGGGAAGCGAGATCCGGGGGAAGCGGCATCGGGGGGACAAGCCGCTTCCCCCGATGAGGACCAGCCCTCAAGTCGACGCCGTCGTTGGGGGGAAGCGGACGGCGCAGACCCCGCAGTGGGGCCGGTCCCTCACCCGTGGATTCCTGCCAGATCCCCGGGCTCACCACCCATCCTGCGCCCCGCACCACCGTACGAAGGCGGGCAAAGGACCTCCGGAAGTGGGCCGTTGGTCCTCAAAAGCCCGGTGCGTACGCGCCGGGTTAGACTCACCGCCGTCACAGGGGTCACACGGGGAGCGGGCAAGGGGAGGCCAGATCGTGGCAGTGCAGTGGAAGAAGGTCGGCCTCTTCGTGGTGGTCGTCTTCGTGCTCTACGTGATCATCACCGACCCCGCCAAGGCCGCGGACTACGTGCAGATAGGGTTCGAAGGCGTGTCGAGTGCCGCTCAGAGCATCGGCGACTTCATGACCTGGGTCGCCAACGGGGGCAAGGACTGAGCGACCGCCCAGGTCACCAAACCCCGGCACCTCGCCCACGCCCTCGTACCCGTTCTCGTACTTGCTCTCGTCCTCGTATTCGTCCTCGCCAAGGAGCGCCTGTGATCCGCCATCTGGTCCTCTTCAAGCTCAACGACGGTGTACGGCGCGACGAGCCGCGCGTCGTCGAGGGCGTCGAGGCGTTCCGCGCGCTCGGTGAGCAGATCCCGGAGCTGACGTTCTGGGAGTGCGACTGGAACATCACCGACCGCCCCATCGCGTACGACTTCGCCATCAACTCGGCGGTCGAGGACACCGAGGCACTGAAGCGGTACCTGGAACACCCGGCCCACCAGGCAGGCGTCGCCATCTGGCGGGAGTTCGCCACCTGGGTGATCGCCGACTACGAGTTCTGAGCCGCCGGACGCGACAGCTCCCCGAACGGCCCCGCACCAGGACGGTGCGGGGCCTTTTCGCGTCCCGCTCTCGCACGTCTCCGCACCCGCAGCCGTCCCCCAACACGTAGTTATCGGGTGCTTGCACACAGTGCACATGTCTTGTGATGCTATGACCGCTTTTGACGGATGAGTTGACCGAGGTCGATCGAGGTCGACTGAGACCGATTGATGCAGATTGATGCCGATCGAGACCGATTGAGGTCGACTGAGCTTGACTGGGCTTGACCGAGAAGGGGTGGCGTTGACCGTGCCGGCCAGTACTGCGCCCGAGGCTCCACCCACCAAGACCGCACCGGGCACCGGAAGCACCCGCGGTGCCGACACCCGGGCCCTGACCCAGGTCCTCTTCGGCCGGCTCAAGGACCTGGAGCCCGGCAGCCCCGAACACGGCCGGGTGCGCGGCGCGCTCATCGAGGCCAACCTGCCCCTCGTGCGGTACGCGGCGGCCCGCTTCCGCAGCCGCAACGAACCGATGGAGGACGTCGTCCAGGTCGGGACCATCGGGCTCATCAACGCCATCGACCGCTTCGACCCGGACCGCGGGGTGCAGTTCCCGACCTTCGCGATGCCCACCGTCGTCGGCGAGATCAAGCGGTACTTCCGCGACAACGTCCGCACCGTCCACGTGCCCCGGCGGCTGCACGAGCTGTGGGTGCAGGTGACGGGGGCAACCGAGGACCTCACCACCGCCTTCGGGCGCTCCCCGACGACCGCCGAGATCGCCGAGCGGCTGCGCATCACCGAGGAGGAGGTGCTCGCCTGCATCGAGGCCGGCCGCTCGTACCACGCGACGTCACTGGAGGCCGCCCAGGAGGGCGACGGACTGCCCGGCCTCCTCGACCGGCTCGGCTACGAGGACCCCGCGCTCGATGGCGTCGAACACCGCGACCTCGTACGCCACCTCCTCGTCCAGCTGCCCGAGCGCGAGCAGCGGATTCTCCTGCTGCGCTATTACAGCAACCTGACCCAGTCGCAGATCAGCGCCGAATTGGGCGTTTCCCAGATGCATGTGTCGAGACTGCTGGCCAGGAGCTTCGCGCGACTTCGATCCGCAAATCGGATCGAGGCGTAACCGTATCGAGTGGAGTACCGTCGGGGCTCTTTCCGACGCCACTGCGGGCCCATATGCCTCAGACCCCCTCTTTCCTGCACGGATGTCACCCTTGTTTGTCGACAAGTAACTACAGCGCGTTGCCGACATGTGACATTCTGCTGGAACCGCGTTTGCCGTAGCCCCACCTCCGGTATTCAGGTGGAGGCTGCGTTCCTCCGACGGGAGCGCCCGCCGCGACCGTCCGCGACCTCAAGGGGGTGGCATGTCCGCAGACCAGGGCAGCTCGAAGGTGCTCACGCTCACGCTCACGAAGAGCCCGAGCGAATCCGCGCCCGACGCGCTTCAGAGTTCACCCGACGCGCTGGAGCCCTCACCCGAGGCTCTCCAGACCGCGACGGCCCCGGAAGCCATCGACACACGGACCCTGTCCCGCTCCCTGTTCCTGCGGCTCGCCGCACTCGACCAGGACAGCCCCGAGCGCGTCTACGTACGCGACACGCTCATCGAACTCAACCTCCCCCTCGTCCGGTACGCGGCGGCCCGCTTCCGCAGCCGCAACGAACCGATGGAGGACATCGTCCAGGTCGGCACGATCGGCCTGATCAAGGCGATCGACCGTTTCGACTGCGAACGCGGCGTGGAGTTCCCGACGTTCGCGATGCCCACGGTCGTCGGTGAGATCAAGCGCTTCTTCCGCGACACCAGTTGGTCGGTGCGCGTCCCGCGCCGCCTCCAGGAGCTGCGGCTCGCGCTGACCAAGACCAGCGACGAGCTGGCGCAGCGGCTCGACCGCTCGCCGACCGTGCCCGAACTCGCCGTCGCGCTGGGGGTGTCGGAGGAGGACGTCGTCGACGGTCTCGCGGTGGGCAACGCCTACACCGCGTCCTCGCTCGACTCCCCGGCACCGGAGGACGACGGCGGCGAGGGCTCCCTCGCGGACCGGCTCGGGTACGAGGACTCGGCCCTGGAGGGCGTTGAGTACCGCGAGTCCCTGAAGCCGCTGCTCGCCAAGTTGCCGCCGCGCGAGCGCCGCATCATCATGCTGCGCTTCTTCGCCAACATGACGCAGTCGCAGATCGGCGAGGAGGTCGGCATCTCCCAGATGCACGTCTCCCGGCTGCTCACGCGGACACTGGCGCAGCTCCGCGACGGCCTCATCTCGGACTGACCTGCTCCCTACTGAACTCCCCTGGCACGTAGGCCTCCTGGGCCTCCCGGACCGGCCGGACTTCCCAGACCTACCGGACTTTCAGAGCTTTCGGTGCGCCGACCGCGCGCCGCGTGAGCCGTGTGTCGCCGACAGGTTCCTAATTGACGACCCGTCAGCCACACTGCCGCCATGCGACGTGGTGCTCGGAACGTGCTCGGTGCGTCGGCGGCCCTGCTGTGCCTCGGCGGACTTCTCGCAGCGTGCGGCGGCGAGAGCGGTGACGGTCATGTGGCGACCGGGGCGGCCGGCCCCACGCAGGGCAGGGCCGGGGGCCCGACCGGTGACGTGCGGCTGATCCCGCTGGACGGCGGAGAAGACGGAGAAAGCGCAGAAGACGGAGGCGGCCCGGGCGGCGGAGACAGCAGCGCCAGGAGAGGCGGCAGGGACGACAGCAGCAGCGGCGGTACGAACGGCTCCGGAGGCGCCCCCAAGGGCGCTCGCGGCGGCTCGGCGAAGGCGCCGCCCGTCCCGGACGAGGACGCTCCCGGCAGCAGCGGAGCGGGTGGCACGGAGGGGAAGCCACCTACCGCCGGCGGGAGTTCACCCTCCGGGACCGGCGAGGCCACCGAGCCGGGCGGCCCGGCCTCACCACCGGCAGGAACGCCACCGGGCGGCAGACCATCGCCCCCGGGCACGGAGAGACCCGGTCCCGCCAAGCCGCCGAGCGGGCCCGCCGCGCTCGGCGTCGGCACGCCGGAGCGGGAGCCCGCGGCCAAGCGGTGGTGCGAGAAAGTGACGGTCACCGTCCGGAACACCGGCGGCTCACCGGTGCGTTCGGGCACGGTGACCTTCGGTACGCACATCATCGGGGCACTCGGCGTCGACTGGGCCACGATCAAGTCGACCGAAAAGCTTCCGGTCCCGATCGAAGCGGGACGGAAGAAGACGGAAACCTGGCCTATATGTGTCGACGCGTGGCGCGTACCGCTGGGGATGCACATCGAGACGCGTGACGTCTCGGTGGAGTGGAAGTAGGGGCCGCGCGGCGCCCGGCCCTCCGCCGCCCAGGGGTGCGTCACAGGTTGTCGTACTTCACCCCGCTGCACCCCGCGCGTCCGCCGGGGTCGCTCGCGCAGCTCGCGCAGTCCCCCGCACCCCTCACGACTCCAGGGACATGAGCACCCGCCCCCAGGCCCGCTACTTCAGCGCCAGCCAGGCCACTCCCGCCACGATCACCACCGCGAGCACCACGCCGAGGATCAGTCCGACCCGCGGGCCGGAGGAGGAGGCGGGCGCCGCCGCTCGGCGGCCCTGCGGCGCCTCGTCGACGAAGGCGCGGAACATCTGCGTGCTGCCGGCGGGGTCGGGGTTGCCCTGGGGGCCCTGCGGGTTGTGTGCCATGGAGCAGGACCCTAGCGAATCCACGGCGCCCGGCCCAACCCCCGCCCGCCTGGGGCTTTACGTGCGTAGCCCCAGAGCTTTGCCGACTCTTTAGAGCCTTGGTCCGGTTTTCGTTTGCCTGCGGCAACCAACTGCTTCTATCGTTGCCCTAAGCAACAAATACCCAGGAGGTGCCGTGGCCGCGCAGCGTCAGTACGAGGAGCTGGCCCGACAGCTCAGCGCCATCGGTGCCGTGAAGCGCGGTCTCGGCCGGGGGCTGCCCCACGACTGCCCCGGCGGGTCCGCCGCCGTACTCATCCTCCTCGAGCGCCACGGCGCGATGCGGATGAGCAGGCTCGCGGAGCTGCTCGCCGTGGACATGTCGGTGACCAGCCGCCATGTCGCGCACGTCGCGGAGAGGGAGTGGATCGTCCGCGATCCCGACCCCGCGGACAAGCGCTCCCGCATCCTGCGGCTCACGCCCGAGGGCAAGGCCAAGGTCGACGAGCTCTCCGAGCTGTCCATCCGGACCCTCACCCACTACTTGCACGACTGGACCGACGACGAGGTCGTCCAGCTCAGCACGTTGCTCGCGCGCCTGCGCGACAGCTTCGGGGACTGCCGAGCGGCTTCGGCCCGGCTGTCCGACGTACCGACCACCCGTACACCCGCGTAAGAAAAGGAAGTCCATGGCAACAACCACACCAGCCGGTGTGCGGGGCAGCCATGCCAAGCACGGAGCCCACCACGGCCACGCCGATGAGAACGCTCCGATGACGCACCGGCAGATCATGGAAGCGCTGTCCGGGCTGCTGCTCGGCATGTTCGTGGCGATCCTGTCGTCGACGATCGTCTCCAACGCCCTGCCCGAGATCATCGGTGCCCTCGGCGGCGGTCAGTCCGCCTACACCTGGGTCGTCACCGCCTCGCTGCTCGCGATGACGGCGACCACGCCCCTGTGGGGCAAGCTCTCGGACCTCTTCAGCAAGAAGGCCCTGGTCCAGATAGCCCTGATCATCTACGTCGGCGGTTCGATCGTCGCCGGTCTCTCGCAGAGCGCCGGGATGCTGATCGCCTGCCGTGTCGTGCAGGGCATCGGCGTCGGCGGTCTCTCCGCCCTGGCGCAGATCGTCATGGCCGCGATGATCTCCCCGCGTGAGCGCGGGCGTTACTCCGGCTACCTCGGCGCGACCTTCGCCGTCGCCACCGTCGGCGGACCGCTGCTCGGCGGCGTCATCACCGACACCTCGTGGCTCGGCTGGCGCTGGTGCTTCTACGTCGGCGTGCCCTTCGCGATCATCGCGCTGATCGTGCTGCAGAAGACCCTGAAGCTCCCCGTCGTCAAGCGGGACGTCAAGGTCGACTGGGCCGGCGCCTTCTTCATCAGCGCCGCCGTCTGCCTGCTGCTCGTCTGGGTCACCTTCGCCGGTGACAAGTACGACTGGATGTCGTGGCAGACCGCCGCCATGGTCGGCGGGTCGGTCGTCCTCGGGCTGATCTTCGTGTTCGTCGAGTCCAAGGCGAGCGAGCCGATCATCCCGCTGCGGCTCTTCCGCAACCGCACCATCACGCTCGCCTCGCTGGCCTCGCTCTTCGTGGGTGTCGCGATGTTCGCGGGCACGGTCTTCTTCAGCCAGTACTTCCAGCTGGCGCGGGGCGAGTCCCCGACGATGTCCGGTGTCATGACGATCCCGATGATCGGCGGCCTGTTCATCTCGTCGACCGTCTCGGGCCAGATCATCACCAAGACGGGCAAGTGGAAGGCGTGGCTGGTCAGCGGCGGTCTGCTGGTGACGGCGGGCCTCGGTCTGCTCGGCACCATCCGGTACGACACCGAGTACTGGCACATCGGGGTCTACATGGCCCTCATGGGTCTCGGCATCGGCATGATGATGCAGAACCTCGTGCTCTGCACGCAGAACCAGGTCGAGCCGCAGGACCTCGGCGCCGCCTCCTCCGTCGTCACCTTCTTCCGCTCGCTGGGCGGTGCCATGGGTGTCTCGGCGCTGGGCGCGATCATGGCCACGCGGATCACCGACTACGTCAAGGACGGCATCACCGACCTCGGCCCGAAGGCCGCCGCGCAGTTCGGCCACGGCGGCACCGGTGGCGGCGGCATCCCTGACCTGGACAAGATCCCCGAGCCGTTCCGCACGGTGATGGAGAGCGCGTACGGGCACGGCATCGCCGACGTCTTCCTGATCGCCGCGCCGATGGCGCTGATCGCCTTCCTGATCACGCTGTTCATCAAGGAGGTCCCGCTGCGGACGTCCGGCGCGCTGGCGCAGGCCACCGCCGGGGACGCCCCCGCGGCCACCGCGGCTCCCGCCGCGGCCGCCTCCGCCGGGACGTCCGGCTCCGCCGAGGAGCCCGTCCTCGCCTCCGTCGCCTCGCGCACCGAGGCCGGGCCCGAGGGCACGCAGCGGCTCGCCGCCGTGGCGTCCGCCGCCGAGACCGCGTCCGGGGGCCTTCCCCCGGTCACCGACGGCATCCCGGTGCACGGCTACGTCCGCGGCGCCGAGAGCGCGCCCGTCCCGCAGGCCGCCGTCACGCTGATCTCCCTCGGGGGACGGCAGCTCGGCCGCGCGGTCGCCCAGGGCGACGGGGCGTACTCCGTCGACGCCCCCGGCGCCGGGTCGTACGTGCTCATCGCCTCCGCCGACGGCTTCCAGCCGCAGGCGTCCACGGTGATCGTGGGCGGGGACGCCCTCGCGTACGACATCCTGCTCAGCGGCACCAGCGGGCTCAGCGGTGTGGTGCGGGACGCGGACAGCAAGCTGCCCGTCTCCGGTGCCATGGTCATCGTGACCGACGTGCGCGGTGACGTCCTGGCCACCGGGCTCTCCGGCGAGCAGGGCGAGTTCACCTTCGCCGAGCTGGTCCCCGGCACCGTCACCATCGCGGTGAACGCCGCCGGACACCGGCCGATGGCCCTGCCCGTCGAGGTCGGCGGGGCCGGGGTGACCCGGGTCGAGGTGGAGCTGAACTCCGGCGCCCAGGTGCTCGGCACCGTCCGGGCGGGCGGCGGGCCGCTGAACGACGCGCGGGTCACGCTCGTCGACGCGGCGGGCAATGTCGTCGCCACCGCGACCACCGGGACGGACGGGGCGTACGCCTTCACCGACCTGGACAGCGGCGAGTACACGGTCATCGCGACCGGCTACCCGCCGGTGGCGACCGGCCTGACGGTGACCGGCAGCGGCGTCGAGGGCCGCGACATCGAACTCGCCCACCCGGGCGAGTGACGACCCCGGTCCGTGGCCGCGCCCCGAGCGGAGGCGTGGCCGCGGACCGGTCGCGGAAAGGGCCCCCGGGCCGCGGTGGCGTTCACGGCAGGGGACGGCCGGCCACCGCCGACCCGGGGGCCGACTGCTCTCGGCCTCACGGGACTTGAACTTTTTTGTGGCCTCCTGACAGAGGCCCGGCAAGGAGTAAACGGGATGGGACTCAACGCTCGGATTCGCACGCGTGACGGATGGGCCGTGCCCCACGCCGTCGTCACGGTGACCGACATGACCGGGGCGCAGGTGCTGCGGGCGGCCGCCGACGAGGAGGGCGCCGTACGCGACGACACGGCCCTGGTGCCCGGGCCGTACACCGTCATCGTCACCGCCGTCGGGTACGCGCCCGTCGCCTCCACCGCCCTCGTCACGGCCAGCGGCCGGGCCGAGGTCGGCAACGTCGTCCTCGCCCGGCAGGGCGGCACGGAGCTGCCGCCGCCCGGCCCCTGGACGATCGACCCGGCGCACTCGACCGTGGGCGCCGTCGCCCAGCACCTCGGGATCACCAGCGTGCACGGGCGGTTCACCGAGTTCGGGGGCCGCGTGGAGATCGCCGAGGACGTGGAGAAGTCACGCGTCGAGGCGGTCATCCGGTCGGCCTCGATCGACACGGGCAACGGCATGCGCGACGGCCACCTGAAGTCCCCGGACTTCCTGGACGTCGACCAGTACCCGGAGATCACCTACCGGTCGAGCGGCCTGACACCGGCCGGGGCGGACCGCTGGACGGTCCACGGCGAACTGGGGATGCACGGTGTCGTACGCCCGGTCGACCTGGAGCTGAGCTATCTCGGCACCGGCGCGGACCCCTGGGGCGGCACCCGGGCGGCCTTCCGCGCCACGGCCGAGCTGCGCCGCGAGGACTTCGCCATGAACTACAACCAGGTGGTGCAGGCGGGGATCTCGGCGATCGGCACGACGCTGCGGGTCGAGCTGGACATCCAGGCCGTGCAGGGGGACTCGCTGCCGCAGGCCTGATCCGCGTACGTACGGTGTCCCGGCGCCCGTCAGAGTCCCTGGCGGGCGCCCGGCGTTTCCTCTCCTCGGCTCGCCCGCTCCCCTCGGATCTCCTGTTCGAGGAGGGACTCGATCCCGGCGATCATCAGGTCGAGGGCGACCGTGAAGTCCCGCTGCCACAGCTCCTCGACCGTGCCGTCACCGCGCGCCGCCAGCAGATCCTTCGCGCTCTCCATGATCCCGTGCGCGGCGAGTTCGACCTGGACCGTTCCGGCCGCCTCCCGGTAGTACTCGTCCTGGGTCATCCCCGCCTCCGCGCACCGCGCCATGTAGTGGCCCTCGATGGTCCCGAAGCCGTACACGAACTGGAAGACCGCCGAGATCGCGCCGTTCTGCGTGTGCGGGGGCAGGCCGGTCCTGCGTACGGTCTGCTGCACCGCGACGGCGAACGCCAGCCAGTTCGGCCCGATGTTGAGGAACCTGCCGACCAGCGGCGAGACCCAGGGGTGGCGGATCAGCAGCGCGCGGTACTCGTCCGCGAGGGCCCGCAGCTGGTCGCGCCAGGACTCGTCGCCGCCTCCGCCGTGTCGGGCAGCCGCATCTCGCCGCACACCGCGTCGAGGGCCAGCTCCAGGAGGTCTTCCTTGGTGTCCACGTACCAGTAGACGGACATCGCCGTGACGTCGAGCTCCGCGGCGAGCCTGCGCATGGAGAACTTGGCGAGGCCCTCCGCGTCCAGGAGCCGGACCGAGGCCTCGGTGATGCGGTCCCGGTCGAGGCCGCTGGGCTGGTCGCCCTTGCGTCCCCCGCCGCGGGGAGCCTTGCCCTGGAGCCAGACACTGATCCGCGCCGAGTTCTTCGTGCCGCCGGCTGCCTTGGCCATGGCGCGCCTTCCTGGTTGGTCGTGGGGCCCGGGGTGGTGGCCCCCACGATGCTATGCCGCCGCCTTACCCACCGAGTCTGCCCTCTCCGCCCTGCGCAGCAACGCGGCCGCCAGGACACCGCCGAGGAACACCGCGGCCGCGCCCACCAGCTGACTTGTCTCCAGCCCGGAGGCGAACGCGTCGGCGATCCGCTCCCGCTCCCCGGACGACTCGGCCGCGGCCATGGCCGCCGGGAAGGACGCCGCGGAGACCGCCACGAGCGAGGCGAAGCGGGAGTTGAGGACCGCGCCGAGGACGGCGACGCCGAGGCCGTTGCCGAACTCCGCGAGGGTGCCGTTGACGCCCGCGCCCACGCCGGCCTTCTCCACCGGGATGGCGCTCATGATGGCATTGGCCATGGCGGGCATGGCGAACGCGATGCCCGCGCCCATGATGACGAGCCCGGCCAGCATGCCGTTGTAGTCGTCGCCGCCGAGCAGCGCTATCACCGCGAGACCGGCGGCCAGGGCGCTCATGCCGGACAGGATCGTCGCGGGCGTGCCCAGCTTGGCGTGGAGCTTCGCGCCGACGCCGGTGAGGTTCAGGGCCACGATGGTCACCGCGAGCGGCGCCGTCCGCAGGCCCGCCTCCAACGGCTCGTACCCGAGGACGAACTGCAGGTGCTGGGTGAGCAGGAAGAGCGAGCCGCTCAGACCGAAGGCGACCAGGATCGCGCCCGCCACCGCGCCGATGAACCGCTGGTTGCGGAAGAAGTGCATGTCCAGCATGGGGTACGGGATGCGCAGCTCCCACAGGACGAAGCCGCCGAGGACCAGTACGCCGACCGCCGCGGCGACCAGCACCTGCGACGACGTCCAGCCGTGCTCGGGCCCGGAGATGATCGCGTAGACCACCGAGGCCATGCCGATGGTGGACAGCAGCGCGCCGAGCAGGTCGGGGCGGTCGCCCCGGGGGTTCTTGGACTCGGGCACCAGCCTGGCGACCGCGGCGAGGCCCAGCAGCGCCACCGGCAGGTTGATCAGGAAGATCGAGCCCCACCAGAAGTGGTCCAGCATGAAGCCGCCGAGCAGCGGACCGGCCGCGAAGCCGAGGGAGTTGATGGTCGACCAGAGGCCGATCGCCTTGACGCGCTCGGTCTCGTCGAAGATCTGTACGACGACCGCGAGCGTCGTGGTCATCAGGAGCGCACCGCCGACGCCCATGCCGGCGCGGGCGGCGATGAGCTGGGCGGAGGACTGCGCGAACGCCGCGGCGCACGAGCCGATGCCGAAGAGCGCGAGGCCCGTGAGCAGCATCTTCTTGCGGCCGTAGCGGTCGGCGGAACTGCCCGCGGTGAGCAGCAGGCCGGACTGCACGAGCGAGTAGGCGTTGATCATCCACTGGATGTCGGACGTGGACGCGTCCAGCTCCCGGGTGAGGGAGGGGATCGCGACGCTCAGCACGGTGTTGTCGAGCAGCACGGTGAGCTGGGCGAGGCAGATGACACCGAGAATCAGCCAGCGCTGCGGGTGCCGGGGCGGGGCGGCCGAGGACTCGGCGGTCGTCGCCGTCATGCGGGTCTCCTGGTCCGTGAGGGGTTCTACGGGTTCTACGGTGTACGAGGCGTTCGTCGTACACCGTAGAGCAGCTCCCATACGCCGTACAAGGCGATATTCGGGCGGGGGTCCCTTGGCGCTGTCGGCTACTTCTTCGGCCGGGCCGGGCCGGGTCAGGTCGCAGAAGGCCGCGCCCCCAACGAACAACCGCTGCCCGGCATCAAGCAGCTGCCCGGCGCCCAGCCGCGACGAGGCCCTGCATCCGCTCGGCCTCGGACTCGATCCGGCCGGGCGCTGCCGGGTACCCCGTGTTGGGGCGCCGGTGGACTCCCGCCCCCGGCGCGGCAGTTCGGCACGGCTGCGGATCGAGGCCAGTGGCGTACGCAGCGACCGGCGTACCCGCGTCTCGGTGTGCGGGTACGCGTCGGGGCCCGCTCGTGCAGCGTCACTTCGCCACTTCGTCGCTGGGCAACGGAAGTTCGGCGGTGACCAGGCCCGCGGCCACGCCGCCGACCTCGACGACGATCAGCGTGCTGAGGGTGCTGCGCGCCTTGGCGGCCGGAAGGCCGACGAGGAAGTCATCGTTGGCACCGCTCTTGTACGTCACGCGGTACGCGCCGAGCCCCGGGTGGCCGACGTCCGGGGGCTCACCGTCCCGCGGGACGGAGGCGAGTGTGGCCTTCTGGCCGTCGTCGAGCCGCGTCACATCCGGCAGCGGACTGCCGCTGCCCCTGCCGCTGCCGCTGCCCGCCTCGGTACTGACGAGGGCTCACCCGACCGAGCCGTCCCGGCCGGCCTGGGCGCCGACGGCGCCGATCTCCTGAGGGCCGCGCCGCGAGACGAACTCCAGCGGATCGCCATGCGTGCCGGGGCCGCCGCCACGCTTCGGGAGCCGACCCTCGCCGGGCGGCATGGCGGCCGGCTGGACGGCCCGCCCAGCGACAACTCCGAGCGCGACGGCGGAGAGGATGAGCCGGGTGCGCAGCGTGCCCGCCCGGAAGCCGCCGGCACCGGCGCCCGGCTCTTACGAAGCCGAGGCCACCGGCACCGCGGGCTTGATCAGGTAGCCCGCCCCGCGTCGCGTGTGGATCATCGGCTCCCGCCCGGCATCGATCTTCCTGCGCAGATACGAGATGTAGAGCTCGACGACGTTGGCCCGGCCCCCGAAGTCGTAGTTCCACACCCGGTCGAGGATCTGCGCCTTGCTGAGCACGCGCCGCGGATTGCGCATGAGGTAGCGCAGGAGTTCGAACTCGGTGGCGGTGAGGTGGATGGAGTCCCCGCCGCGCGTCACCTCGTGGCTGTCCTCGTCCAGGGTCAGATCACCCACCACCAGGGTGGACTCACCGCGCTTGCCCGCGGCCCCGGCCCCGGCCCGCCGGATGAGCCCGCGCAGCCGCGCCACCACTTCCTCCAGGCCGAAGGGCTTGGTGACGTAGTCGTCGCCGCCCGCGGTGAGCCCGGCGATACGGTCCTCCACCGCCTCCTTCGCGGTCAGGAAGAGCACGGGCACGCCCGGCAGCTCCCGGCGCAGCCTGCCGAGCACGGAGAGGCCGTCCATGTCGGGCAGCATCATGTCGAGCACCACGGCGTCGGGCCGGAACGCGCGCGCCACCCGCACCGCCCCCGCGCCGTCCCCCGCGCTGCGGATCTGCCAGCCCTCGTACCGCAGGGCCATGGACATCAGCTCGGTGAGCGACGCCTCGCCACCCACCACGAGCACGCGGACGGGGCTCCCGTCGGCCTGAGCAGTTCCGTACGCGCCTGAGGCGTGGTCATGGTCATGCCCCACATCGTGGGCCGCGCCCCTGAGAGCACCCTTGCGCCTACCTGTGAATTCCCTGAGAAACACCGGCCTGCCCAGGGCGCTGTCCCCGCACAAAGCCGTGGCTCCGCTCCACCTTGGCGACATGCAGTACGTACGACTCGTACCACTCCGCACGCCCGCGCCCCTGCGCCACGCGGTGCTCGGGGTCGCGCTGCCAGGCCTTGATCGCCTCCTCGTCCCGGAAGTACCCGACGGTGATGCCGAGCCCGCCCGGCGTCCCGGCGGACTCCATCCCGAGGAACCCCGGCACGGTGGCGACCAACTCGTCCAGGCGTTCACCGGTTTCGCCGTACTCGACCCCGTCGTCATCACTGCGGACAGCGGTGAAGACGACGGCGTAATAAGGCGGTTCGAAGGGACCGACCGGCCCTGCCACAAGATCACTCATGCCCCCACCCTCAGAGCGCGGCCAGGCGGTGTCCACCCCTCCCCGCCACTCCTTGCCCTCCGGTCACCGAGACTTGACCATCCGGTCAGCAAAGCGGGGTGAAGCGTGCGGTCCCCTCTCAGAAGAGCCCGTCCTGCTCGCCCCCGCCTCCACTTCCCCTTCCGCTTCCACCCGCGGCCCCGCGCACCGCCTCCACCGGCACGGTCACCCCGCCGCCCGCCGCCGCCCCCGCGTCGACCCCGACCAGCTCCCACCCCACCAGGACCCGCGTGTCCACGACCAGCACCCGCCCGTCCGCGACCGCCAGGTACAGATCGGGCCCGGCCGCGGAGACGAGCCGCCCCGCCACGACACCGCCGTCGACCAACTCCCGCACGACCCCATCAGCGGCCCCGGCAGCACCCCCGTCAGCGGCCCTGACAGCCACCCCACCCGCCGCCTCGCCCCACCCGAACGCCGCCGAGTGGTCGTCCGCCTCGAACTCCACCCGCTCCAGCGCCTCGGCCCACCCTCCAGTACGACCGCCCGCCGATACAGCTCCGCCAACTCCCGCGCCCGCTCCGCCCACCCGGGCAGAGCCCCCCGCACCGCCCGCTTGCGCGCGTACGGCACCCGGTCCGGCACCCCCAGCGCCGCCCGCAACAACTCCTCGTACGCCGCGCCCGCCATCAGCGGCCCCCGCCCCAGCCAGCAGAACGCCACGGCCCCCTGCTCCAGGAGCCGCACGGCGCCCCGCTCCTCGGCGGTGATCCCGACCTTGACCAGCCCCGCCCCGAACCACGCGAGGTACACCCGGTACGTCCGCGGGTCATCCGGAACCCCGTCCGCCGCCACGGAGAACGCCCGGTCCAGGCGCGCGCACTCGGGACACCGCGCCTGCGTGGCCCGCGCCGGCACCACGGCCCGCAGGGGACACGGGTTGCCGCGCGCCCCCACGCACCGCCGCTCACCGCCGGCCCGGAACCCGATCACCCGCCCGTACGTGAGGGCGCTGCTCCTACCCCCCGCCCACCGCAGCACCGGCACCCCACCCGGCCACCCGAGCCCCGCGCAACGCCACTCCATCGCCGTACTCCTTCTCCGCTCCCTCTCCCCCGACGCACAAACGACCAGAGGCCCCGACGATTTCTCGTCAGGGCCTCTGGTCTGCTGTGCACTCGGCAGGATTCGAACCTGCAACCTTCTGATCCGTAGTCAGATGCTCTATCCGTTAAGCTACGAGTGCTTGTGCTTCCGGGGTTTTTTCTGCCCCGTCGGCGTTGCGAGAACAACATTACATGACCTGCGCCGTGAGGCGAAATCCGTTTCCCTCACCCACTCTGAACTGGGCAAACGCCCCCTGGGGCGCAGGTCCGGCCCCGGCGGCCGCCGTCGGCGTCCACCCCCGAACACGACCGAAGCCTCGAACGCGACCGAACACGACCGAAGCCCCGGTCGCGGACGACCGGGGCTTCGGGTTCAACGTGCGGAGGCGGAGGGATTTGAACCCTCGATGGGCTTTAAGGCCCAAACCGCATTAGCAGTGCGGCGCCATAGACCGGACTAGGCGACGCCTCCAGCTTGCACACCTGCGCGAGCGCGGGGGTGCGTGCAGATGATGACACAGCCAGGCGGGGTGCCACCAATCGCGTCCTCCACGGTACTAGTCGCGCGGCCCGCAGAGCAAAGCGCGGCGCGGCCCCGCAACGTCATGCGGCGCACGGCGTTAAAGGGTGTGGGTCCGTCTTCGGACCCGGTCGTTCACCCCGCTACTCCGCTACTCCGCTACTCCGACTTCCGTGGAGCCCTCATGCTGCGCCGCCTCGTTCTCACCGCCGCCGCCTCCGCCGCCGCGCTCTCCGCCCTGCCCCTCCTCCCCGCACCGCGCACGCCGCCCACGCCCGCCCCCGGCCCGATCGACCGGCTCACCATCAGCGTCTCCGACTCGGGAGGCGACGGCGAGGGAACGTACGAACTGACATGCCACCCCACCGGCGGCACCCACCCCGCCGCCAAACAGGCGTGCGCGCGGCTGGACGAGGTCACCGTCTGGGGGACCGACCCGTTCGCGCCCGTACCGGCCGACAGGATGTGCACGATGCAGTACGGCGGCCCCGCCACCGCGCGCATCACGGGAACCTGGCAGGGCCGACCGGTGGACGCGACCTACAACCGCGGCAACGGCTGCGAGATCTCGCGCTGGGACAACATGGCACCGGTGCTGCCCCGCGCCTCACGATGACCGGGGCGGACGTCACCTCGTACTGATCCGAGGGCGTCACCTCGTACTGATCCGGAGGCGTCACCTCGTACTGACGGCCGAATCCTCCTTGCACTGAGGGGTGACATCTCCTCGTACCGGAGAGCTGACGGCACCGTTCTCCGGCGGGTGGCCTCCGGCCTCCCGTGACCAGGTAGTACCGAAAACTCACATCTTCTGCGTGCGACCTCCCTCTCATCCGGCGTCGCGCGGGCAACCACTCCCCGTAGACTCCCTCCCGTGACACGCCACGGGTCGAGCGGCAAGATGGCCTGAGCGGGTCGGCAAGCAGCGGTAACCAGGGAGGAAGCGTCGTCGTGAGCAGCAGGCCATCCCGAGGCGCTGCTCGCCTCGCAGCCATACTCGACGCGCTTCCGGACGCGTTGGTCCTCGTCAACGCCAACGGCACCGTCGTGAACGCGAACGCGATCGCGCTGGAGGCGTTCGAGACGCCGGGCACCGCCCTCGTGGGGCGCGGCCTGCTCGATCTGCTGCCGGAGTTCGACTCCCGGCTCATCCCCGGCTCGATGCGGCGCCCGGACACCATCGACGAGCGCGGCCGCACCAAGCCGACACGGATGACCGCCCGGCGCACGGACGGCACCGAGTTCCCGGTGGAGGTCACCAGCTCCCCGCTGGAAGACGGCCGGCACGCGTACGACAACCACGGCTACACCGGCGACGAGCTGCTGATGCTCGTCGTGCGCGACCTCTCGGGCACCGTGGACACCGAGGCCGAGCTGGCGCGTTCGCAGCGGCAGACCGAGATGATCCTGCGGGCCGCGGCCGAGGGCGTCGTCGGCACGGACACCGACGGACGGGTCGTCCTCGTCAATCCGGCCGCCGCGCAGATACTGGGCTTCCGGGCGAGCGACCTCGGTGGGCAGGAACTGCACCCCCTGGTCCTGCACTCGCGCGCCGACGGCGAACCCTTCCCCTTCGAAGAGTCCCCGCTCGCGGACACCCTCCGCTCCGGGCGCAAGCACCGGGTGCGCGGGCAGGTCCTGTGGTCCAAGAGCGGCGCCAAGGTGCCGGTCGACCTCACGACGTCCCCGGTCCGCGACGGCGACCAACTGGTCGGCGCGGTGATGACGTTCACCGACCGCAGGCCCTACGACGAGCTGGCCGAGAAGTACGAGGCCGCCCTCGCGCGACACGCCGAGGAAACGCGTGCCCTCAACGAGCGGCACGCCGAGGAGATCAAGGCGGCGGAGGAGCGGCGCGCCGAGGAGATCAAGGCCGCCGAGGAGCAGCGCGCGGAGGCACTCGCCGCCGAACAGGAGCGGTACGCGGCGCTCGCCGAGCGCGAGAAGGACCGCTTCGAAGAGCTGGCCGAGCGCGAGAAGACGCGGTACGAGAGCCTGGCCGCGCGGCACGAGCAGCTCCTCGCCGTCCTCGGCTCGTCCCTGCGCGGGCCTCTCGACGAACTGCGCCGCGAACTGTCCGCGCTCGCCGCCGACGACGCGGGCCAGCTGTGGCCCGAGGCCAACCAGGTCCTGCACCACCTGTCCGCCGGGTACGCGCGCATGACCACCCTCGTCGACAACGTCCTCGGCTTCCAGCGACTCGACGCGGGCGACGAACAGCTCTCCCGTACGACGGTCATGCTCGACGCGGTCGTCTCCGCCGGTGTGGAGGGCGCGGTCGAGCTGATCGGGCCCGGACGGGCACAGTTCGCGGTGCACGCGCCGCCGATCGAGATCGTGGTCGACGCGGGGCGGCTCGCCACCGCGATCGCCCATCTCGTCGCGGACGTGGCGGGGATCGACGCCACGGGCAACACGCGCGCGGACGCCGGGATCGTCGCGGCGGGCGGTTACGTCGACTCGACCATCGTGGTGGCCGCGGCCCAGCGCGGCGAGGTCGTCCGCATCGAGGTGCGTGGCCCCTACGCGGGCGGCGACCCGGTGCACGAGCCGATCGTGCGGGGCGTCGTGCGGGCCCACGGAGGCGTGCAGCAGACGCACGAGGTGCCGGGGATGAGCGGCAGTGCGTACGTTCTTGAGGTACCGGTGGGGGCGGGCTCGGCGGAGGCTTCGGGGGCTGGGGGTGCTGGGGGCTCCGCGAGTTCTGGGGGGCCTGCGGGAGCTGTGGCTTCCGTTGGATTTGCGGGCTCTGCGGCGTCTGCGGGTTCGGGTTCTGCGGGTTCTGTGGGGTCTACGGAGAGGGCCGGTTCGGGGCGGGCTGTCGCGCTGCCGGGTGGTTCTGTCACGTTGCCCGAGCAGGCGTCGGGTGCTGCGGATTCCGGGACTCCCGGTACTGCTGGTGGCGGGCGTCGGCGTGCTCGGCGTCCCTCTACGGACTCCTTCCTCGAGAGCGGTGTCTCCGGCGGTACGGAGGGTGCGGCGACCGCCGCGTCGACCGGTACGGGTCGGCGCCGGGGACGGCGCGCGGCAGAGGCCGCCGGTACCGCTCCGGGGAACCAGGACACCCTTGGGGGCGGCTCCACCGGGGCCGAGCCGGGGGCGGGTCCGTCGACCGCCGCTCCCGCAGCTTCCCCGACCGGCTCCGCGACCGGCTCCGTGACTGGTCCTGGAGCGCAGGTGCGTCTCCGGAGACGGCCGGTGGCACTTCGGGCGGTACCGGACGGCGGCGTGGGCGGCCGAGTACCGCCGAGGAGTGCGGAGAGCGCGCAGGGTTCGGTGGGTTCGGCAGGTTCCCTCGGCTCCGTGGTGACGGCGGCCGAACACGCGGCCGGGTCCGCGGCGTTGGGTCAGACGGTGCCGCCGCAGGGCGTGCCGGTTCCCGCTGCCGGGACCGGACGTCGCGCACGGCGGGCCGGTGAGCAGCATGCGCTGCCCGCGCTGGCCTCGGGCCCGTCCGAGGCCTCCGGTGCCGCCCCCGGCACGGAACTCGCCGCGGTGGAGGCCGGCCACGGCGACGCCGCGCGCCCCTCGGGACGGCGGGCGCGCCGCGCGCTGGCCGCGGCCAAGGAACGGGCTGCCGCCGAGGAAACCAACAGCGGGCGCGTCTTCGCGCTGCCCCCGGCCGACGCCGACCGTGACCCGTCGAGCCAAGGACCGGGCGCCCAGGAGACGGTGAGCGCCTACGGCCACGCCGTGCTGAACCAGGACGCGGTGGTCGTGGGCCAGGGCGTGGTGGACCAAGGCGTCGTGAACCCGGCGGGCGTGGCCCCCGGTAGCCCGGTTCAGGGACCGGTTCAGGGACCGGGACAGGGACCGGGACAGGGACAGGGTGCCGCAGGCGGCCAGAGCCGTATCGGGCACGCCGTGGTGAACCAGGCCGCCGTAAGCCGCCCCGGTCCTGCCGTCGCGACCCCCCTCGGCCAGGGCCACCCGGTCGCCCCGGGGAGCAAGCCCGCACGCCGCGGCCCGCACGCCCCCGGCGACGACCACACCCCGCCGCAGCCGCACCCCGCGCAGGCTCCGACCGGCCGCCGCCGCTCCCGCCGCCCGATCAC
>RBWT01000085.1 GCA_004010275.1 Streptomyces huasconensis | reverse complement strand
GACCACGCCAAGGAGGCGGCCGCCGCCGAGGCCCGCGCCGAACTGACCGCCGCCCGCGCGTCCGACGCCGCGACCGCCGCCGCCCGCCCATCACGCGGAGCGCCGCGCCGCCGAGTCCATCGCGGGGGGAGGAGCGGCTCGCCGAGCTGCTGAGCTGCCCACCGGCAGGAGCGCCGTACCGCAGCCGCGCAGCGCCGAGAACGCCGACACCGCCACGGCGGGCGGCGCTCTCTCCGTGGAGGAGCTGGACCGTTCCGCCGACGACCTGCGCGCCCTCCTCGACGACAGCGTCGCCTCCGCCGAGCGCCAGCTCTTCGACCTGCGCACCGCCGCCGCCGACGACTCCCGCATCCTCGGCGCCCTCGGTGACGGCGGGCTGCTCCCGCCCGGCCCCGACGTGCTCGCCACCGTCGAGTTCCTCGGCGAGCACGGCATCCCCGCCCTGCCCGGCTGGCGCTACCTCGCCCAGGCCGTCGACCCCGCCGACCACGCGCGGGGTGCTCGCCGCCCGCCCGGAGCTGGTCGACGGCGTCGTCAATCACCGACCCGGACACCCACGCGCGTGCCCGCGAAGCCCTCGCGGACGCCGCGCTGCTGCCCCGCTCCGCCGTCGCCGTGGGCACCGCCGCCGCCCTCCTCGCCCCCACCCCCGGCGAGCAGGCCACGGACAGCGGCGTCTTCCTCGTACCGCCGAACCCGGCCATGCACGCACGAGCACGCCGCCGACGAGGAGCGCCAGGCGCTCCGCGCGCGGGCCGCCCAGCGGGACGAGGAGATCCGCGCGCTCGCCGTCCGCCTCGCCAAGGACCGCGAGCTGGCCGCGCGCCTGGCCTCCTGGCGCACCGGCTGCCCCACCGGCCGCTCGGCGAACTCGCCACCGCCGCCCAGGAAGCCCGCGCCTTCGCCGAAGAGGCCGAGGCGGAGCTGGCCGAGGTCCGCACCGCCCGCGCCGAGGCCGACGAGGCCGCGAGTGAGGCGGCACGCGTGCGGGACGAGCGCCAGGAAGCCGCCCAGCGCGCCCGGCGCGCCGCCGACGCCCTCGCGGCCTCGCCTACCGGCTCCGCGAGCGGGCCGGCTGGCAGGCCAAGCTGCGCGAACTGGCCGACGTCGCCGTCGAGTACGAAGCTCGCGCCCAGACCTGCCTGGACCGCGCCCGCGCCGCCGACGAGGACCGCCGCGCCGCCCAGCGCGCCGCCGACGACGCCCGCGCACCGCCCGCGCGCTGCGCGCCGAGCGCGCCGAGATCGCCGGCGCCCCCGAGGACATCCCCGAGGACACCGAGGCCCCGAAGACGTCGCTGCCCGCCCTCCGCGAGGCCTACCGCGCGGCCTCCCAGCTCTACGAAAAGGTGGGCGTCGGCGCCGACCTGCGGGCCGAGCAGGCCCGCGCCGAGAGCGACGAGAGCGCGGCCTTCGACCGAGCTGGACCGGCTCAGCAACAAGGTCCGCACCCGCGCCGCCCTCCTCCTCGAAGGCACCGACGGCTCCGACGGGCCCTCCCGGCAGGCCGCCGCCGCGCGCGCGGAGGCCCAGGTCCAGCTCGTCGAGGCCCGCGCCGCCGCCGCCAGCGAGCAGCTGGGCCGGCTGCGCGGCGAGGCCGAGCGGCACGCCCCCGAGGACAGTGAGGCCCACACCGAGCTGCCCGAAGAGCTGGTCCCCGCCGACGCCGAGCAGGCCCAGGCCCTGCTGCGCACCGCCACCGGCGAACTGGCGGCCTGCACCGAGGCCTTGAGCCGCGCCAAGGAGGCCCACGCCGCGCTGCTCCGGACCCACCGCGCCACGGAGGACGCGGCGGGCGGCTTCGACGAGACGGCCGCCCTCCTGAGCGACCTCCTGCGGGAACACCAGGAAGACCCCGAAGAGGAGCCCGAGCCCTACCCCGGCACCCTCGAAGAGGCCCGCCAGGCCGCCGCCGAGACCCGCCGGTCCCTGCGCGGCTGCGCCGCCGACCTGTCCGCCGCCGAGGCGGCCGTCCGCGAGGCCTGCGACATACTCGTACGCCACGCGAACTCGACCCGCTACGAACAGGTCCGCACCCCCGCCCGCCAGCAGATCCGCGAACTGCCCGCCTCCGCGCTGCCCGAGCACGCCAAGAAGTGGGCCGACGCCTTCGCGCCCCGGCTGCGCGTCCTGACCGACGAGCTGGAGCAGCTGGAGCGCAACCGCGACAGCATCGTCGACCGGCTGCGCGGCCTCGTGGAGTCGGCCCTCGCGACGCTCAGGTCCGCCCAGCGCCTGTCCCGCCTGCCCGAGGGGCTGGGGGAGTGGTCGGGCCAGGAGTTCCTGCGGGTCCGCTTCGAGGAGCCCGACCAGGCCACCCTGGTGGAGCGCCTCGGCGAGGTCATCGACGAGGCCACGCGCGCGGCGGTGAAGAAGAACTCCGACATGCGGCGCGACGGGATGTCCCTGCTGCTGCGCGGCGTCCAGGCCGCCCTGGAGCCGCGCGCGTCGCCGTCGAGATCCTCAAGCCGGACGCCGTGCTGCGCGCCGAGCGCGTGCCGGTCGGTCAGATGGGCGACGTGTTCTCCGGAGGCCAGCTGCTCACCGCCGCCATCGCCCTGTACTGCACGATGGCCGCCCTCCGGAGCAACGACCGGGGCCGCGACAAGCACCGCCACGCGGGCACGCTGTTCCTGGACAACCCCATCGGCCGTGCCAACGCGACGTACCTCCTGGAGCTCCAGCGGGCCGTCTCCGACGCGCTCGGCGTGCAGCTGCTCTACACGACCGGGCTGTTCGACACGACGGCGCTCGCGGAGTTCCCGCTGGTCATCCGGTTGCGCAACGACGCGGACCTGCGGGCGGGCCTGAAGTACATCAGCGTCGAGGAACACCTGCGTCCGGGGCTGCCGCAGCGCGACCCCGAGGACCCCGACGGCGAGACGGTGCACGGGCAGATCACGGCGACCCGGATGTACAAGCGCCCCACGGCCACCCCGGAGCGTGCCACTACGTAGCGAGCGTTTTGGTGAGCCACTCATGGAAGAGCCCGATGTGGTGTTCGGTCGGCACCAGCACCCCGCCCGCGCGGTAGGCGCGTGACGCCATCGCGGGCTGGGTGCGCTCGCAGGCCGCGAAGTCCTGGACGTTGACCCGGTGGAAGAGTTCCACGGACTTCGACAGGTCGGCGCCGGACGCGACGACGTCGGGTGCGTACAGCCAGTCGCACTCGACGACCGTGCGGTCCTCGGCCATCGGGAACATCCGGTGCAGGATCACATGGTCGGGCACGAGGTTGACGAAGACGGTCGGTTTCACGGTGATCGCGTAGTAGCGCCGGTCCTGGTGGTCCTCGACCTCGGGGAGGCGGCCGAAACCCGCGCTGCCGTCGACCGTGAAGCCGCCGACGTCCTCACCGAACGCGGCGCCGTGCCCGACGTAGTACTGCGCGGCGTATCCCTCGGCGAACTCCGGCAGCACGTCCGTCAGTTCGGGGTGGATCGTCGCGCAGTGGTAGCACTCCATGAAGTTCTCGACGATCAGCTTCCAGTTGGCGCGTACGTCGTACGTGATCCGCTTGCCGAGGGCGAGCCGCTCGGTGCCGTACCGCTCGATCGACGCCACGTCGCCCAGACGTTCGACCGCCGCGCCGATCACGGTCTCCTCGAAGGAGGGCGGTTCGTCGGCCAGACAGACCCAGGCGTAGCCGAGCCACTCCCGCAGGGCTACCTTCACCAGCCCGTACGCGGAGCGGTCCACGTCCGGCATCTTCACCAGGTTGGGCGCGGCGACGAGCCTGCCGTCGAGGTCGTACGTCCACGCGTGGTACGGGCACTGGAGGGCGCGGCGGACCTGCCCGGACTCCTGCGTGCACAGGCGGGCGCCGCGGTGCCGGCAGACGTTGAGGAAGGCGCGCAGCTCCCCGCCGCGGGAGCGGGTGACCAGCACACTCTCCCGGCCGACCTGAACGGTCCGGAAGGCGCCCGGCGCGTCGAGGTCGGCGGCGCGCACGGCGCAGCACCAGAGGGCCTCGAAGACGCGTTCCTGCTCCTGCCGGAAGATCTCCGGGTCGGTGTAATAGCGGCCGGGAAGCGTCGCGATGAGACTCGGGGCCGGGGACTGCGGGGTCGTCGTCACGGTGGCGTACTCCTCGAACGGGCGGGGCGGCTGCCTCCGGGAGCGGTCAGCGGCGGATGCGGGTCATCTCCGGGTCGAAAAGCGGCTCCTCGGCGACCGTCGCCGGCACCTTCTCGCCGAAGTACTCCACATGGACGCCCGTGCCCGTCTCCAACGGCGGCAGCCAGGCGTACGCGACGCAGCGGCCCAGCGTGTAGCCGTACGAGGCGCTGGTGACGTACCCGGCGGGGGTCGCCGTCGACGTACACGGGCTCCTTGCCGAGGACGACGGCAGCCGGGTCGTCCAGGAGGAGGGCGGTGAGCCTGCGGGTCGGCGCCCCGAGCCCTTCGAGCGCCGAACGCCCCACGAAGTCGCCCTTGTTCATGCGGACCGCGAAGCCGACACCCGCCTCGTAGGGGTTGTGTTCGGTGGTCATGTCATGGCCCCAGGCGCGGTACCCCTTCTCCAGCCGCAGGCTGTTGAAGGCCGAGCGCCCCGCCGCGACCACGCCGTGCGCCCGTCCCGCCTCCCACAACGTGTCCCACAGGCGCAGCCCCAGATCGGCGGTGGTGTACAGCTCCCAGCCCAGTTCGCCGACGTAACTCAGGCGCATCGCGGTCACCGGGACGTGCCCGATGTACGTCTCCTTGGCCTTGAAGTAGCCGAACGCCTCGTGCGAGAAGTCGTCGCGGGTGAGCGGCTGGACGAGCGCGCGGGCCAGCGGGCCCCAGACGCCGACGCAGCACGTCCCCGAGGTGATGTCCCTGAGGTGTACGTCCGCTGGGGCGTGCCACAGCAGCCAGTCCAGGTCGGCGGGGGAGTTGGCCCCCACCTGGAAGCGGTCGGGGGCCAGCCGCGCCACGGTCAGGTCGGAGCGGATGCCGCCCGCCTCGTCGAGCAGCAGGGTGTACGTGACGGAACCGGGCTTCTTGGCGAGGTTGTTGCTGGTCATGCGCTGGAGGAAGGCGAGCGAGCCGGGGCCCGCGACCTCCAGGCGGCGCAGCGGCGTCATGTCGTAGAGGGCGACGCCCTCGCGGGTGGCGCGCGCCTCCGCCGCCGCGATCGGCGACCAGTGGCGGGCCGCCCAGGCGTCGCGCGGGGGCACCTCGATGCCCTTGGCCAGGGGCGCGTTCGCCTCGTACCAGTGCGGACGCTCCCAGCCGCCGCCCTCCAGGAAGACCGCACCCAGCTCCTGCTGGCGGGCGTGGAAGGGGCTGACCCGTAGGGGGCGCGGCTCGGCCGGGGGCTGGAGCGGGTGGATGACGTCATAGACCTCGATGAACTGCTGTGCGCCGCGCTCGGCGACGTACGCGGGGGAGCGCTGGGCGTCCTCGAACCGCGTCAGCTCGCACTCGTGCAGGTCGAGCGAGGGCCGACCGTCGACCATCCACTCGGCGACCGCCTTGGCGACGCCCGCGGAGTGCGTGACCCACACGGCTTCGGCCAGCCAGAAGCCGCGCAGCGTCCGCGACGGGCCGAGCAGTGGCATGCCGTCCGGGGTGAAGGAGAAGACGCCGTTGAAGCCCTCCTCGATCTCCGCCGCCCCGAGGGAGGGCATCAGCCACCGGCACTCCTCCCAGCTGGGCGCGAAATCCTCCTCGGTGAAGGGGTACGACGACGGCATCTCCTCGGCGTCGTCGTACGCGGGCACGGTGAACGGATCGACGGGCAGTGGCCGGTGGGCGTATGAGCCGATGCCGATGCGGTCGGTGTGTTCACGGAAGTACAGGTCGCGGTCCTGGAAGCGCAGGATGGGCCGCGACGCCTCGGTGCGCGGGTCGTTGACGCCCGCCAGCTCGGGCAGCGGACTCGTCTTCGCGTACTGGTGTGCGAGCGGCAGCAGGGGTACGTCGATGCCGGCCATCCGCCCGATCACCGGGCCCCAGAAGCCGGCCGCCGAGACCACGTGGTCGGCGGGGAAGGTGCCGCGGTCGGTGACGACGGCCGACACGCGGTCGCCGTCCCGCTCGATGCCGGTCACGGTGTGCCGGTCCAGAAAACGCGCGCCACGCGCGCGTGCCCGTTCCCTCTGCGCCCGGCAGGCGGGCACGGCCCGGGCCAGACCGTCCTCGGGCGTGTACAGACCGCCTAGTAACCGCGCCTCGTCCACCAGCGGCCACAGCTCCTTGCACCGCTCGGGGCCGACGAGTTCGGCCCGTACGCCCCAAGAGGCGGCGAAACCGGCCTTGCGGTGCAGGTCGGCCCAGCGCTCGGGCGTGGTCGCCAGTTCCAGGCCGCCGACCGGGTGGAAGCAGGAGAGCCCGTCGACCTCCAGAGTGCCGAACTTGTCCACGGTGTACTTCGCGAACGCGGTCAGCGTCTTGGAGGGCCCGGTCGCGAAGACCAGCCCCGGCGCGTGCGACGTGGAGCCGCCCGGCGCGGGCAGTGGCCCCTGGTCGAGCACGGTGACGTCGGTCCAGCCGCAGGCGGTCAGCTCGTCGGCGAGCGAGCAGCCGACGATACCGGCGCCGATGACGACCACGCGCGGCCGGGCCGTCGCCCGGACCGCCGCGGACGCGTCGGGGCGGCTCACAGGACCACCACCGAGCGCAGCACTTCGCCGCGCCGCATGCTCGCGAAGGCCTCCTCCACCTGGTCCAGGGTGATCTTCTCCGAGACGAAGCCGCCCAGGTCGAGACGGCGGCTGAGGTACTGGTCGACGAGGAGCGGGAAGTCCCGGGTGGGCAGACAGTCGCCGTACCACGACGACTTGAGGGCGCCACCGCGCGAGAAGAGGTCGCTCAGCGGCAGATCGACCGTCATCTCCGGATCGGGCACCCCCACCTGGACGAGGACGCCCGCGTGATCACGCATGTAGAACGCCTGTTTGTACGTCGACGGGGTGCCGACCGCGTCGATCGCGACGTCGACGCCCTGCCCGCCGGTCAGCTCGCGCACGGCCGCCACGGGGTCGGTCCCGCGGGAGTTGACGGTGTGCGTCGCGCCGAACCGGGTGGCGCCGTCCAGCTTGGCGTCGTCGATGTCGACCGCGATGACGCGGCGGGCCCCGGCCAGGGACGCCCCGGCGATCGCGGCGTCGCCGACACCGCCGCAGCCGATCACGGCGACGGTGTCGCCACGGCCCACCCCGCCGGTGTTCACGGCCGCCCCGTACCCGGCCATCACGCCGCAGCCGATCAGGCACACGGCCTCCGGGCGCGCCGCCGGATCGACCTTCACCGCCTGGCCGGCGGCGACCAGTGTCTTCTCCGCGAAGGCGCCGATGCCGAGCGCCGGGCTCAGCGGTGTGCCGTCGAGGAGGGCCATCGGCTGGTCGGCGTCGCGCGAGTCGAAGCAGTACCAGGGACGCCCGCGCAGACAGGAACGGCAGGCCCCACAGGGTGCGCGCCAGGCGATCACCACATAGTCGCCGGGGACGAGATCGGTGACGTCCGCGCCGACCGCCTCAACGGTCCCGGCCGCCTCGTGGCCGAGCAGGAACGGGAAGTTGTCGTTGATCGCGCCCTCCCGGTAGTGCAGATCCGTGTGACAGACCCCGCAGGCCTGCACGGAGACGAGAACCTCTCCGGGGCCGGGGTCGGGCACGACGATCGTCCGCACCTCCACGGGTGCGCCCTTCTTGACGGCGACGACGGCACGGACCTCATGGGCCACGGCCAGCCTCCTCTGCTCTCACGCACGGCATGACGGTGCTGAAGCTGGAGCTGAAGCTGTTGCGTAGTGCACGATCGGTTGCGCTATGAGAGACATAGTGGGAACGCCATCAAGAGGCCGTCAAGGGGGCGTGGTGCACCCCGGGCAAAACAGCCGAGGCATGCCGGAACATGGCCGATACGCACGTGGGCGGGAAGAGGGACCCTGCTCCCTGGCCCCTGCTCCCTGGGTCCCTGCTCCCTGGCCCCGCTCACGGTGTGCCTCCCGGGTGGGGCGTGCGTGGCTGACGGTCAGAAGCCGTACCCCATGCGCCTCGACAGCTCCACGGCCGCCGCGACCGTCCGCTTGGAGAGCTCGGTCAGGCGGTCCTCGGTCAGCCGGTACACCGGCCCCGACGCGCTGAGCGCCCCGATCACCTTCCCGTCGTGCGCCCGCACCGGCGCGGCGACGGCCGCGAGGCCCACCTCCAACTCCTCGACGGCGACGGCGAAGCCCTGCCCCACGACGGCCTCCAGCTCGCCGCGCAACGCCACCGTGCCGGTCACCGTGTGCTCGGTGAGGCGCGGGCAGCGTGCCGCGCGAGCAGCCCTTCCCGGAGTGTCGTCGGCAGGTGCGCGAGGAGCACCTTGCCGCTGGAGGTGGCGTGCAGCGGCGTGCGCCGGCCGAGCCAGTTCTGCGCGGTCACCGAGGCCGGGCCGCGCGCCTGCATGATGTTGACCGCCGCGTCCTCGTCCAGGACCGCGATGTTGACGGTCTCGCCCACCTCGTCCGCGAGTTCGCGGCAGACCGGGCCGCCCTCCTGGGAGATGTCCATGCGCACTGCCGCCGCCCCCGCGAGGCGGAGTACGCCCGCACCCAGGAAATACTTCCCGCGGTCCTTGGCCTGGCCGACCAGACCACGGTTCTCCAGCACCCCGAGGAGCCGGAACGCCGTCGACTTGTGCACGCCCAACTCATCGGCGATCTCGGTCACTCCGGCCTCGCCGTGCCGCGCGAGGATCTCCAGGACGCTCACCGCGCGGTCCACGGACTGGACGGACCCGGCGGCTGTCCTGGACTGCCTCTCGCGTGGCTCGCCGTTCGGCCCACTGTTCTGATCAGCCTGTTTCCGCGTGCCGGTCATCACTCGACTCTCACCACCTGGCGGCCTGTCGCAGCCGCGTCTTCGGGAAGCCCTTGACGCGACGGGCACCCCGACCGGATTCTGTTGCGCAGAGCGCTCCCTCGTGCGCCATGCGAAACATGATGTTATCGAAGGGTCCTGGCCCCAGAAGGGGTCGAGGACCGGGCCTAACGACATCAGAGGGGGGCCCATGATTCCCGTATGCCGCCTCGAAGACCTCCCCGCGGGCGAGTCCGTCCGCCTCGACATCACGCCGCCCGTCGCGGTGTTCAACGCCGACGGTGAGCTGTTCGCCATCGACGACACATGCACCCATCAGGACGCCTCCCTGTCGGAGGGGTGGCTGGAGGGCTGCTCGGTCGAATGCCCGCTCCACGCCGCCTCCTTCGATCTCCGGACCGGGCGCCCCACCTGCCTGCCCGCGCGCAGGCCCGTCCGTACCCACCAGGTGTACGTCGAGGACGGCGTCGTCCACGTGCGTCTTGCCGGCACGGAGGAAGGGCGGGACGGTTCCGCCGCATGACCGCTGCGACCGCGCACGGCGTGAAGGCCGCGACCGCGAGTGTGCGGGGGACTGCGACCGCGAGCCGTATGAGGACTGTGACCGCGGGCCGCATGAGGACCGTCACCGTGGTCGGGGCCTCGCTCGCCGGACTGTACGCGGCGCGGGAACTGCGTGCCCAGGGGTTCGACGGGCGCCTGTTCGTCGTCGGCGCCGAGCCCCATCCACCGTACGACCGGCCGCCCCTGTCCAAGGAGTTCCTCACCGGAGGCGGCGTCGAGGACCGACTCGCCCTGGCCGACCCGGAGGAGACGGCCGAACTGGGCGCGGAATGGGTCCTCGGCACGCGCGCGCGAGCGCACGATCACGCGTGGCCGCGCGTCGTCCTCGACGACGGCCGCACCTTGGCGAGCGACGGCGTGGTCATCGCCACCGGAGCAGCCGCGCGGGGCCTCCCGGGCCCCGCTCTCACGGGCGTCCACACCCTGCGCACGCTGGACGACGCCCGCGCGCTGCGGGCCGAACTGGTCGGTGGTCCACGGCGCGTGGTCGTGATCGGCGGTGGCTTCATCGGCGCCGAGACCGCGTCCTCGTGTGTGGCCCTCGGGCATGACGTCACGGTCGTCGAGGCCACACCGCTGCCGCTCGCCGCCCATCTGGGGACCGAGATGGCCACCGTGTGCGCGGCGCTGCACGCGCGTGGCGGGGCGCGGCTGCTGACCCGGGCCGTGTCGCCGCGCTCCGAGGCGACGCACCGACGGCCTTCTCCGGGGGCGCCGTTACCGCCGTGGAACTGTCCGACGGGCGCCTGCTGCCCGCGGACGTGGTCGTCGTCGGGATCGGGGCCACGCCCAACACCGGCTGGCTCGCGGGTTCGCCTCTCGCCCTGGGCGACGGTGTGCTGTGCGACGACGGCTGCGTCACCGCCCTGCCGCAGGTCGTCGCCGTGGGCGACGTGGCCCGCTCCGGCGGCATCCGCGCCGAGCACTGGACGAGCGCCACCGAGCAACCCCGGGTGGCGGTACGGAACTTGCTCGCCGGGCACACGGTCGAGACGGTCCGGCCACTGCCGTACTTTTGGTCGGATCAGTACGGCTCCCGCATCCAGTTCGCCGGACGGCGCCGCGACGGCGACACCGTACGCATCGTGGAGGGTTGCCCGGAGGCCGTGGGGGAGGGCGGTTTCCTCGCCGTCTACGAGCACGCCGACCGCAGGACAGCCGCCCTCGCGGTGGACCGCCCCCGCCCGTTCATGAAGGCCCGCAGGCAACTTGTGGCCGCCGAGACCGCCGAGACCGCCAAGGCCGCCGAGGTCGAGGAGGCTCCCGAGGATCAAGCGAGCACCGAACCTCTGGAGCCCGCGCAGCCTTCCGCTGCCCAGCCGCGGGAGCGCGAGGACCGCGCCGCGCGGAAGCCCTGCAAGGACGTCCGGTGAGGCCTCCTCCAGAGAGGCACCCTCCGGTGAGGCCTCCTCCAGAGAGAGATCCTCCGGAGAGGCATCCTTCGGAGCGGTCGGCCACCTCAGGAGTGCGACAGCTGACCCGCGCCACCGCGCCTCCGTACCCGCGTACGTATACCTATCTTGCCGCGCGCCGCGGCCCTGGCCTGACGCCGGGCCCTGCGCCGCGCCCGCAGCTCTCGCGCCGTGCTGCTCGGCGTCGACACCACCCCGTGCCGCTGCTTCCACACCTGCCGGGTCACCCACACGTCGAGCACGCCCCAGGTGGCCACGATCGTGCTCGCCACGCTGCTCATCACCATGGGGAAGGAGAGCCAGGACCCCGCGAGGGCGGCGAGGAAGGCGACCATCGCCTGCACGAGGGTCACCGCCACCAGGATCACGGCCCGCACCGCCGCCGTCCGGACCGGATCGGGGAGCCTCCTCCTGCGGGCGGGCTCCTCGACCCACAGCGGCGGCCGGGGCGCCGGGCGCCGGCCCTCCTGCTCCCGCGGGGCGGCTCCGCGCGCCGCGGTCCTCCCGGTCCCACCACTGCCTGACGCCGACGCCCTGTGGCGCTCTGCCGTGCCCATCATCCCGTCACTCCCCCGCTGCCTCGCGGCCGTTCACGAACACCTTCCGGGGACACCCGCCGACCCAACTCACCTGTGGCTGCTGCCCGGTTTACCGCTCTATATGCCGCCTGCCCCGCGGCCCCGCCCTCGCCCCGAGGGCTCTTCACCGTCTCTCCCTGGTCGACGAACGAGAGATCGGAAAGATTCCCGTTCCGGTTCCGCGAAGCGAAGAGTTCCGGCCAACTGGCACACGTGTGACGGCCGATGGACCCCGGCGGGGGGCGCCACAGGCTGGGACGCAATCTCCCGTAATGGAGGGACAACTGCGGACGTCCCTTTCGCGTCACGGCCGAAAAGTGCTCGGATGTGCCGTCGAGTTGGACGTAGGTCAGTAGTAGGCTCGCGCCGTTTGTTGACGCACATGTGTGCCCCTGGCCCGTGCAACGGCCGCAGGGGGCCGATCTGGGGGAGGCCATGCGCTTTCGCGGGAAGTCCATCCGCCGGAAGATCGTGGCGCTGCTGCTCGTGCCGCTGGTTTCCCTGACCGCCATCTGGGGCCTCGCCACCGTCATCACCGGCCGCGAGGCGAGCACCCTCCTCGACACGGCCAATGTCGTCGACAGACTCGGCTATCCAATCGAGGACACGGTCCGCGTGGTCCAGCAGGAGCGCCGCCAGACCCTCGTCCACCTCGCCGACCCGCGCGCCTCCCACGCCCTCGCGGCCCTGCGCCGCAGCCAGGAAGCGACCGACGACATGATCGCCAAGGTCCGTACGAACGCCGAGGACGGGGACGTACGCGACAGCCTCGACGAGAGTGCACGCAAACGGCTCACCTCGCTCCTCGACGCCTTCGACGGCATCGACTCGCTGCGCCGCACCGTCGAAGAGGGCACGATCACCCGGGCCGGCGCCCTGAAGATGTACACCAAGCTGATCGACCCCTGCTTCGGCCTGCTCACCACCCTCAACGGCTTCGGCTCCCTCGACGACGTCAGCCTCGACCAGCAGGGCCGCGCGCTCGTCGGTGTGGCACGCGCGCGTGAACTGCTCTCCCGCGAGGACGCGCTGCTCGGCTCCGCGCTCGTCGCGCGGCGCGTGACCCGGTCCGAGATCCGGCAGATCGCCGAACTCAGGGCGCAGCGCTCCCTTCTGTACGAAGTGAATCTCGCGCCGCTTCCTGAGGACGACCGCGGCCGCTACGAGCGCTACTGGAACGGCGCCGAGACCACGCAGCTGCGCAAGGCGGAGAACGACGTCATCGAGTCCGCGCCCGGCACCCCGCGCGCAGTGACCTCCGCACATTGGGACGCCGCCGCGGGCCGGGCCCTGAAGGACCTCGCCGAGCGCGACGTCGAGCGCGGGCGACCGCTTCCGGGACCGCGCCGAGCCCGCCGCCGTCGGTGTGATCGTGCGCGTCGTCCTGGCCGGTGTCCTCGGCCTCGTCGCGCTGCTGGTCTCGGTCTTCCTGTCCGTACGGATCGGGCGCGGCCTCATCCGCGACCTGCGCCGCCTGCGGCTGGAGGCCCACGAGGCCTCCGGAGTCCGGCTGCCGGGCGTGCTGCGCCGCCTGGCGGCCGGCGAACAGGTCGACGTGGAGACCGAGGCGCCCCGGCTGACGTACGACAAGGACGAGATCGGGCAGGTCGGCCAGGCGCTCAACACCCTCCAGCGGGCCGCGATCGAGGCCACCGTCAAACAGGCCGACCTGCGGCGCGGCGTCTCCGAGGTCTTCGTCAACCTCGCCCGCCGCAGCCAGGTCCTGCTGCACAAGCAGCTCACCCTCCTGGACACCATGGAGCGCAGGACCGAGGACACCGACGAACTCGCCGACCTCTTTCGCCTCGACCACCTGACCACCCGCATGCGCCGGCACGCCGAGGGGCTCGTGATCCTCTCCGGGGCCGCCCCGTCCCGGCAGTGGCGCAAACCCGTCCAGCTCATGGACGTCGTACGCGCAGCCGTCGCCGAGGTGGAGGACTACGAACGCATCGAAGTGCGCCGCCTGCCGCGCATCGCCGTCACCGGCCCGGCCGTAGCCGACCTCACGCACTTGATGGCCGAACTCCTGGAGAACGCCACGGTGTTCTCGCCCCCGCACACCGCCGTCCAGGTCCTCGGCGAGCACGTCGCCAACGGCTTCACCCTGGAGATCCACGACCGGGGGCTCGGCATGGCCCCCGACGCCCTGCTGGACGCCAACCTCCGCCTCGCGGAGACCCCCGAGTTCGAGCTGTCGGACACCGACCGGCTCGGCCTCTTCGTCGTCAGCAGGCTCGCTCAGCGCCAGCGGGTCCGCGTCTCCCTGCAACCCTCCCCGTACGGCGGTACGACGGCCGTCGTCTTCATTCCCGAGGCCCTGCTCACCGACGACGTCCCCGACACCGGCGGCGTCGGCTTCCGGCTCGACCGGCCGCAGGCCAAGGAGCCCGCGGCGGGCGCCGACAAGGCGGCGGACCGCGCGGCGGCCCTGGCCCAGGTCCCCGTGCAACTGCCCGGCCTGCCCGCCTCTCTGCTCGACGGTCCCGTGGAGCTGGAGGCACCCGTCGGCATGGCGGACCTCGACGGCTTCCCCGGCGCGCTCGGCGACGACGACAGCGAGCGCGGTGACCTCTTCCGCCCGCGCCGACGGGCTCCCGGTGCCCCGGGCGAGCAGCACCAGCACACCCGCGACGACCGGCAGGCCGGGCGCGCCCAGCCCACCCGCCGCGACGCCGCGCAGCCCCGCCACGACATCCCGCGACCCGCTCGACGACGACCCCGCCGAGGACACCCGACCCGGCGACCCCGTGCCGCTGCCGCGCCGCAGGGCCCCGAAGCTGGTCAGCTCGCACGGCCGCCCCGTCACGCACGGCAGGTCGGAGGGCAGGCCGCTCGCCCCGGCGCCGGAGGACATGACTCCGGAGCCCTCGCGGCCCCGGCCGCAGTCCGCCTGGCCCGACCTGTCCCCGCCGCACCGGGACGTCACCGCCGACGGGGCAACCGACCTCCCCCGGCGCACCCGCCGCACCGCCCACAGGGCGGCGCCGCCCCCGACCGCACCATTCCGGAGCGCACAGCCCCGGACCGCACCACCCCGGCAGAGGCCGAGACCAGGCCCCGCCCCGCCCCGGCGCCCTTCGCGGACGCGACCGGGACCGGAGCACCACCACCGCCCTGGACGGACTGCCCCGCCGAGTCCGGCAGGCCAGTCTCGCCCCGCAGTTGAAGGACGGCCCCGACCATCGCTCCGAGCGTGCCGACACCGGCCGGAGGAGCGCGACGCGGACGAGGTACGCAGCCGCATGGCCTCGCTCCAGCGGGGCTGGCAGCGCGGCCGCGACGAGAACGCCGCCGGCGACGACGCCACGGACGGCACAGCACCAGGAACGACATCTGAGGGGAACGGTCGATGACCGCACCGAAGGCCGAAGCACGCACCGCCACGACCGGGGGGCCGGGTGAGCTCAACTGGCTCCTGGACGACCTGGTCCAGCGCGTCGCCGGCATCCGCAAGGCGCTCGTGCTCTCCGGAGACGGCCTGCCCACGGGCATGTCCAAGAACCTGACGAGGGAGGACAGCGAGCACCTCGCCGCCGTCGCCTCCGGGTTCCACAGCCTCGCCAAGGGAGTGGGGCGCCACTTCGAGGCGGGCAGGGTCCGCCAGACCGTGGTCGAACTCGACGACGCGTTCCTCTTCGTCACCGCCGCGGGCGACGGCAGCTGCCTCGCCGTCCTCGCGGAAGCGGACTCCGATGTCGGCCTGGTGGCGTACGAGATGACGCTGCTGGTCAAGAGGGTGGGTGTGCATTTGGGGACGGCGCCGCGCACGGACCTGCCCGCGGGAGGGTAGTGGGAGGTCATGAGCGACGACGGTCGAGCGACGCAGAGCACGCAGAGAACACAGGGAACGCAGTGGACACCCGGCGCGCAACGGACGCAGCGGGCGCCGGCACTGCGGGGCTTACCGGGCTCGGCCGCGGCGCGGGGGACGCCGGAGTCGCAGCGGGTGCCTCGCTGGTTCGACGACGAGGCCGGTCCCGTGGTGCGCCCGTACGCCATGACTCGCGGACGCACCACGAGCCCCGCCCAGCACCGCCTCGACCTGATCGCGCTCGTCATCGCCGAGGAGCGGGCCGACGGCGACCCGGAAGCGGACCGGACGCTGTCGCCCGAGCACGTGGACATCGTCGAGCTCTGCCGTGACACGCCGCAGTCAGTCGCCGAACTGGCGGCCGAACTCGATCTGCCCATCGGCGTGATCCGCGTTCTCATAGGGGACCTCGTGGCCGACGAACTGGTGCACGTGACCCGCCCCGTCCCCCCTGCCGAGCTGCCGGACGAGAGTATTCTGCGCGACGTGATCAGCGGCCTCCGGGCGCTCTGAACAGCGCGGAAGCGGGAGTGAGAACGTGACTGGCTGGCAGTTCCGGGTCGACAGGGGCGGCACTTTCACCGACATCGTCGCGCGCCGCCCCGACGGCCGCCTGCTCACCCACAAGCTCCTCTCCGACAACCCGACCCGCTACCGCGACGCGGCCGTCGCGGGCATCCGCGACCTCCTCGCCCGCGCGAGCGACGGCGCCGCCGACACCACGTCCGCCACCGTGCCCGACAAGACGTCCACCACCGATGAGGCGTCCACCACCGCGCCTGCCACCGCGTCCGACGAGACGGCCGACGCCCCGGTCATCGACGCCGTCCGGATGGGCACCACCGTCGCCACCAACGCCCTCCTGGAGCGCACGGGCGAGCCCACCGCCCTCGTCATCACCCGCGGCTTCCGCGACGCCCTGCGCATCGCCTACCAGAACCGGCCGCGGATCTTCGCCCGAGAGATCGTGCTCCCCGAACTCCTCTACGACCGGGCCATCGAGGTCGACGAACGCGTCACCGCCGCCGGCGAGGTCCTGCGCCCACCCGACCTGCAGGCCCTGACCGGGCCCTTACAGAAGGCGTACGACGACGGGCTCCGCTCCCTGGCCGTCGTCTGCATGCACAGCCACCTCCACCCCGCCCACGAACACGCCATCGGGGAACTCGCCGCCCGCATCGGGTTCCCGCAGATCTCGCTCTCCAGTGAGGTCAGCCCCCTCATGAAGCTGGTCCCGCGCGGGGACACCGCGGTCGTCGACGCCTATCTCTCCCCGGTCCTGCGCCGCTATGTGCGGCACATCGCCGACGAACTCCACGGCGTGCGGCTGATGTTCATGCAGTCGAACGGCGGGCTCACCCAAGCGGGCCGGTTCCGCGGCAAGGACGCGATCCTCTCCGGCCCGGCGGGCGGCATCGTCGGCATGGCCCGCATGTCGCGCCTCGCCGGCTTCGACCGCGTCATCGGCTTCGACATGGGTGGCACGTCGACGGACGTCTCGCACCACGCGGGCGAGTACGAGCGGGTCTTCACCACGCAGATCGCCGGGGTCCGGCTGCGCGCCCCGATGCTCGACATCCACACCGTCGCCGCGGGCGGCGGCTCCGTGCTCCACTTCGACGGCAGCCGCTACCGCGTGGGGCCCGGCTCCGCGGGCGCCGCCCCCGGCCCCGCGAGCTACCGGGCCGGCGGCCCGCTCACCGTCACCGACGCCAACGTCGCCCTCGGCCGCATCCAACCCGCGCACTTCCCAAGCGTGTTCGGCCCCGACGGCGACCAGCCCCTGGACGACACGCTCGTCCGCGACTGCTTCACCGCGCTGGCCCGCGAGATCCACGAGGCGACGGGGGACAACCGCACTCCCGAACAGGTGGCCGAGGGCTATCTGCGGATCGCGGTCGCCAACATCGCGGGCGCGGTCAAGCGCATCTCGGTCCAGAAGGGCCACGACGTCACGCGCTACGCCCTCACCACCTTCGGCGGCTCGATGGGCACCAGCGTGAAGGAGGTCATCGCACGCCGCGGCAACGCCATGCGCCCCGGTGACACCTACGCCGTCAACGACCCGTACCACGGCGGCACGCACCTGCCCGACGTCACGGTCATCACGCCGGTCTTCGACCGGCCGGGGGAGCACGGCACTCCAGGGGAGCGCATCCTCTTCTATGTGGCCTCGCGTGGCCACCACGCCGAGATCGGCGGCATCGCCCCCGGCTCCATGCCCGCGAACAGCCGCACCATCGACGAAGAGGGCATCCTCTTCGACAACTGGCTCCTCGTGGAAGAGGGCCGTTTCCGCGAGGCCGAGACCCGGCGCCTGCTCACCGACGCCCCCTACCCCTCCCGCAGCCCGGACACCAACCTCGCCGACCTGCGCGCCCAGATCGCCGCCAACCAGAAGGGCGTCGACGAAGTCGCCCGGATGATCGACAACTTCGGCCTCGACGTCGTCCAGGCATACATGAAGCACGTCCAGGACAACGCGGAGGAATCGGTGCGTCGCGTCATCGACGTCCTCGAAGACGGCAAGTTCACTTATCAAACCGACTCGGGGGCGGTCATCGACGTCCGCGTCACCGTGGACCGCGCCGCACGCTCCGCGACCGTCGACTTCACCGGTACGTCCCCACAGCTCGCCACGAACTTCAACGCCCCCTTCGCGGTGGTCAACGCGGCGGTCCTGTACACCTTCCGCACTCTCGTCGACGACGACATCCCGCTCAACGACGGTTGTCTGCGCCCTCTGCGCATCATCGTCCCGCCCGGTTCCCTGCTCGCGCCCGAGCCGCCCGCGGCGGTCGTCGCCGGGAACGTGGAGACCTCGCAGGCGATCACCGGTGCGCTCTACGCCGCCCTGGGCGTGCAGGCCGAGGGCTCCGGCACGATGAACAACGTCACCTTCGGCAACGCCCGCCATCAGTACTACGAGACGGTGGCCTCCGGCTCCGGGGCGGGTGACGGGCTTTCGCGGGCGCGTCCGTCGTACAGACCCACATGACGAACTCGCGCCTCACCGACCCCGAGGTCCTGGAGTGGCGGCTGCCCGTCCTCTTGGAGGAGTTCGCCGTACGACGAGGCAGCGGCGGCGCGGGCAGGTGGCGCGGCGGTGACGGGGGAGTGCGCCGCATCCGCTTCCGCGAGCGCTGACGGTGTCGACCCTGGCCCAGCACCGCAGGGTCCCGCCGTACGGCATGGCGGGCGGCGCCCCGGGCGCGCTCGGCGCGGGCCGCGTGGAGCGCGCGGACGGCACCGTCCAGGAACTCGGCGGCAGCGACTCGGCCGAGCTGGGCCCCGGCGACGTACTCGTGATCGAAACCCCCGGCGGCGGCGGATACGGACCGGCCCCGCGCGACACCACCGACACAGGTATCGATACAGGTGCCCCTGCGGGCACCGATCCAGGAGAAGTGAGCGATGATCTTCAGGCGTTCTGAACGCGGCAAGGCCCCCGTCGAGCCGGTCACGCTGAAGATCCTGGTGGCGGGAGGCTTCGGCGTCGGCAAGACCACCCTCGTCGGCGCCGTCAGCGAGATCAAACCGCTGCGCACCGAGGAGACCCTCAGCGAGGCCGGCCGGCCCATCGACGACACGAGCGGCGTCGCGGGCAAGCACACCACCACGGTGGCCATGGACTTCGGCCGCATCACCCTGCGCGAGGACCTCGTCCTGTACCTCTTCGGTACGCCCGGGCAGGACCGTTTCTGGTTCCTCTGGGACGAGCTGGCGACGGGGGCGCTCGGCGCCGTGGTCCTCGCCGACACCCGCCGCCTGGAGGACTGCTTCGCCGCCGTCGACTACTTCGAACGGCGCTCCATCCCCTTCGTCGTCGGCGTCAACTGCTTCGAGGGCGCCACTCGTTATCCCGCCGAGACCGTCCGCCAGGCGCTGGATCTCGACGAGACGGTGCCCGTCGTGCTGTGCGACGCGCGTGACCGCGAGACCGTCAAGGAGGTCCTCATCCGCGTCGTCGAACACGCGATGGCCGCCGCCGCGGCCGCCAGGGAGCCCGCGACCACGTGACGGCCTCGTGCCGGGAGCGCGGCCCGTACCCCCGCCGACCGGGGTACGGGCCGCAGCTGTGCTCGGCTCAGCCTTCGCCGTCCTCCAGCCAGCCGAAGCTCCGTTCCACCGCCTTGTGCCAGTGGTGGAACTCCCTGTCCCGCGTGGCCGCGTCCATCCGCGGCGACCACTCGACGTCCTGTTGCCAGTGCGCCTTCAGCTCGTCGAGGTCGTTCCAGACACCGGTCGCGAGCCCGGCCGCGTACGCCGCTCCCAGGCACGTCGTCTCGGAGACCATGGGGCGGATCACCGGCACCCCGAGGACATCCGCCTGGTGCTGCATCAGCAGGTTGTTCTTGGTCATGCCGCCGTCCACCTTCAGGGTGGTGATCCGCACCCCGGAGTCCTGGTACATGGCGTCCACGACCTCACGGGTCTGCCAGCTGGTGGCCTCCAGGACCGCGCGCGCGATGGTGCGCCTTGGTGACGTACCGGGTGAGCCCGGTGACGACGCCGCGCGCGTCCGAACGCCAGTACGGCGCGTAGAGACCGGAGAAGGCCGGCACGATGTACGCGCCGCCGTTGTCGTCCACACTCGCCGCGAGGCTCTCGATCTCGTCCGCGCTGCGGATGATGCCGAGCTGGTCGCGGAACCACTGCACCAGGGCGCCGGTGATCGCGATGGACCCCTCCAGGCAGTACACGGGCGCCTCGGAGCCGATCTTGTACCCCATGGTCGTGAGCAGCCCGCTCTTCGAGGGGACGGGCCGGTTCCCGGTGTTGAGCAGCAGGAAGCTGCCCGTACCGTACGTGTTCTTGGCCGTCCCCGTGTCGTAGCAGGCCTGCCCGAACACGGCCGCCTGCTGGTCACCGAGCGCGGAGGCGACGGGCACTCCGGAGAGCTGCCCCACGGCTGTGCCGTACACCTCGGACGACGACCTGATCTCCGGAAGGATCGCCTCGGGGACGTTCATCGCCGACAGGATCGACTGGTCCCACTGGAGCGTCCGGAGGTTCATCAGCATGGTGCGGCCCGCGTTGGTGACGTCGGTGACGTGCTTGCCGCCGTCGGTGCCGCCCGTGAGGTTCCAGATCAGCCAGGAGTCGATGGTGCCGAAGGCGATCTCGCCCCGCTCGGCGCGCGTCCTGAGCCCCGGCACGTTGTCGAGCAGCCAGGCGGCCTTCGGCCCGGAGAAGTAGCTTGCGAGCGGCAGGCCCGTCTGCTCGCGGAAGCGGTCCTGGCCGTCCGTGCCGCCCAGTTCGTTGCAGAGCCCCGATGTGCGGGTGTCCTGCCACACGATCGCGTTGTGCACGGGTTTGCCCGTCGCGCGGTCCCACAGGACGGTCGTCTCGCGCTGGTTGGTGATGCCGAGGGCGCTCACCTGGTCGGCGCGGAGCCCGGCCTTGGCGATCGCCCCCGCGACCACCGCCTGCACCTTGGACCAGATCTCGGTGGCGTCGTGCTCCACCCAGCCGGGCTTGGGGAAGATCTGGCGGTGCTCGCGCTGGTCCACGGCGACGATCGCGCCGTCCCGGTCGAAGACGATGCAGCGGCTCGAGGTGGTGCCCTGATCGATGGCGGCGACGAATTTCTCGGAGCTGTCCGGCATGGCTACCCCTTGATGAACTCGATGAGAGGACACGGCAGGCTGCGCTGGAAGGTGGCGCTCAGCAGGCTGCGTTCAGCAGGCCGCGCTGCGTCAGAAGGCCGCGTTGTAGATGAGGCCCGCGAGGGCTCCGCCGATCAACGGCCCGGCCACCGGGACCCAGGCGTAGCTCCAGTCGGAGGTGCCCTTGTTGGGGATCGGCAGGAAGGTGTGCACGACGCGCGGGCCGAGGTCACGCGCCGGATTGATGGCATAGCCCGTGGGGCCGCCGAGCGAGAGACCGATGCCGACGACGAGGAAGGCGACGATCAGCGTCTGGGTGCCGGACTCGCCGAGGCCTTTGGTGAGGCCGAAGGCGAGGATCGGCAGCACCAGCGCGACGGTCGCGATGATCTCGGTGACGAGGTTGGCGACCGGGTTGCGGATCTCCGGGATGGTGGAGAAGATCCCGAGCGTCGGGGTCGGCTCGTGCCCCCCGGTCACCGCGTCCTTCACGCTCCGCGTGACATTGGCGTTGAACTGGGCGAGATAGACCAGGTACGCGAGGACGGCGCCCAGCATCGCGCCGACCAGCTGCCCGAGTACGTAGACCCAGACCTTGTCCCACTTTCCGGTGTCGATGGCGATGCCGAGCGTGACGGCGGGGTTGAGGTGCCCACCGGAGAGCGGCCCCGCGGTGTAGGCGCCCGCGAGCACCCCGAAGCCCCAGCCGAAGGCGATGACGACCCACCCCGAGGCCTTCGCCTTCGAGTGGCTGAGCGTGACGGCGGCGCACACGCCGGCGCCGAGCAGAATCAGGATCGCGGTGCCGATGACCTCACCGACGAAGATGTCCCCGTTCGCGTACATGGCGGCTCCTAGGCCCTCGCCCGGGGCGGTGCGCCCCGGTCCTCCGTGCAGGGTGCGTTTCCCACGACTACTGCCTGGATACGCCCGGCTGACGCAGCCGGAGGCGGGGAGTGTTCCGCGCCCCGCCCGGCGTCCATGGCGAGCGTGCCGTCGCAGTCGTATCGCCCATGGGGGATGACCTGGTGACCAGGCCCTTCACGCGCAGACCCTTCGCGCGCACAGAGGCTCTGAGCGCCGGGGAGCCGGGGTGCGGCGACGCCGACTGACACCGGAAGTGTTCACCGGTGGTGATGGAGCGTCAAGGTCGCGGACGGCAACGGTTAACCGGTGCCGCGCCTTCCCCGGAGCGCCGCCCGGAGAGTCCCGCCGGGCGCGTCAGCGCACGCGACCACGGAGGAGCCGTGGCCGAACAGGCCCTGGTTCGCGGTGACCCCCACCCGAGCGCCCGCCACCTGCCGCGCTCCGGCCGCCCCTCTCAACTGCCATGTCAGCTCGCATACTTGAGCGATGGCCTGGGCGGGCACCGCCTCTCCGAAGGACGCGAGGCCGCCACTGGTGTTCACCGGCACCCGCCCGCCCGCGGAGGTCGCCCCGTCACGCAGCAGCTTGACCCCTTCGCCCTCGGCGCAGAGCCCCAAATCCTCGTACCACTGCAGTTCGAGAGCGGTGGAGAGGTCGTACACCTCCGCCAGGGATATGTCCTCGGGGCCGATGCCCGCCTCTTCGTACGCCGCTCGCGCGATGGAGGCGCGGAACGTCTCCTCGGCGGGGGTGACGGCCGCCGCGGAGTCCGTGGCGATGTCCGGCAGGTCCAGCACGGTGGTCGGATATCTCGGCGTGACCGTGGACACCGCGCGGATGCGCACCGGGTCGGACGCTCCGTGCCGCCGCGCGAACGCCATGCTGGAGAGCACGAGAGCCGCGGCGCCGTCCGAAGTGGCGCAGATGTCGAGCAGCCGCAGCGGGTCGGCGACAACGGCCGAGGCGGCGACCTCCTCGGGCGTGACGGCCTTGCGGTAGCGGGCGTTCGCGTTGAGGGCGCCCGCGGCCGCGTTCTTCACCTTGACCTGGGCGAAGTCCTCCAGGGTGTCGCCGTGCACGGCCATCCTGCGGCGCGCCCAGAGCCCGAAATACGCGGGGTTGGTCGCGCCGAGGACCCGGAACCGCAGCCAGTCGGGATCGTCGGGCCGGTCGCCGCCGGCCGGCCGGAAGAACCCCTTGGGGGCCGCGTCGGCACCGACCACCAGGACCACGTCCGCCAGGCCCGCGAGGATCTGCGTGCGTGCGGTGCCGATCGCCTGGGCGCCGGACGCGCACGCCGCGTACACGCTCGTGACCCGCGCCCCCTGCCAGCCGAGCGCCTTGGCGAAGGTGGCCCCGGCGACATACCCCGGATAACCGCCCCGGACCGAGTCCGCGCCGATGATCGAGCCGACGTCCCGCCAGTCGACCCCGGCGTCCGCCAGCGCCGCGCGGGCCGCCACCACTCCGTACTCGACGAAGCCGCGCCCCCACTTGCCCCAGGGGTGCATGCCCGCGCCGAGCACCGCCACCTCGCCGGTCATGCGCTCACCTCCACGGGCCGCCAGTGCCACGTCGTCCACGTCGTCTCGTCGTCCTCATGGAGCACCCCGGGGACGACCTCCACCTCCATGCCGACCTCCAGATCGCCGACGGAGACACCGGGAACCGCCTGCCCGAGCACCACCATGCGCTCGGCGGCCAGTTCCACAGCGATCAACGTGTAGGGGTGCCACGGGAGTTCCGGATCGGAGACATAGGGCGCGGGAGGCCGGTAACGCCCGTCGGTGTACGACCACACGCGCCCGCGCCGCGACAGCGCACCTCCGCCAGTTCCCCGCCCGCGCAGCCGGGATTGCGGCAGAAGCCGTCCTCGCGCGGGAAGAAGACGGCAGCACAGGCCGAGCAACGCGTCCCCAGGAGGCGGAAGTTCTCCCCCTCACCGGCGAACCAGTCGGCCACTACGGGTGTGCGCGTACGCGACAAAGCTCCTCCATGGCGCTGTGGCGGCGCCGCATCCGCCGCACCTGACGATGTGTCAGAAGCATGCCACGGGCAACCGGATTTCGTCAGGGGGAGCGAAAGCCGGAGACTACGGAGTCCGAGGGCGGTGACCGGGACGCACGGGGGTGGTCCCGGTCGCCCTCTCCATGTACGCCGGTTCGTCGGCCGCAGCGCCGTCAGTGCCCGCCCAGCGACCTCCGTGACACGGGGAAGTCGAAGTAGGTGTCCGGGAACAGCTCGGGCTTATGGGTGAAGTGCCACCACTCCTCCAGCAGGTTGACGAAGCCCTCCTTGGCCAGCGTGCTCCTCAGGAGATCGCGGTGGGCCCGCTGCTGCTTCGTGACGCGGGGATCGTCCGTGTGCGACAGCGTGTCGAAGCAGTCGAAGCCCGTCCCCATGTCCACGGAGCTGTCCGGGAAACGCTCGCTCTGAGGGCCGTAGCAGGGTGTCAGCGGCTCCCCGGGCACATAGGGGCGGGTCGGTGCCGCCGGAAGCTCCACGACGGTCAGATCCACCGTCGAGCCGCGGCTGTGCCCGGACTTCTCCGCGATGTAACCGTCCGCGAACAACCGCGACTTGTCGACACGGGGGTAGAACTCGCCCTTCATGCGCTCGTCGCTCAGCTCCTCCGCCCACCGCATGAAGTGGTCCACGGCCCGCTGCGGCCGGTAGCAGTCGTACACCTTCAAGGAGTAGCCCTTGTGCAGCAACGAGCGCTGCGCCTTGTGCAGCGCCTTCGCCGCCGGCTCGGTGAGAATGCACATCGGCTTCTTGTAGCCGTCGATGGGCTCACCCACGAAGTTGTGGGGAGTGAAGTAGCGCATCTCCTGGATGATGGTCGGGTCGATGTCACGCAGCGCCACGAACTCCGCGGGAGCCTTCGGCTCGGGCTTAGCGTGCGCGGGCGAGGGGGCGGCCGCCACAGCCAGCAGGGCGGCGGTCGAGACCACGAGTTTCCGCAGAACAGGGGCAAATGCTGTCATGCCCCTGCATCTATCAGGGTCACCGCCGACCAGGGAAGACCGACGCCAGGGTGATCGGATACAGTCCGCGGCGTGTCCGAATCCCCACACCCCGCCAACTCCGCCCCGGGCTCCCACTGTTCGAGCTGCGGAGCGCCCTGCGAAGACCAGCCCTCGGGCTGGCCCCGCACCTGCGCCGTCTGCGGAGCCGTCGCCTACCGCAACCCGCTCCCCGTAGCGGTGGCCCTCCAGCCCGTGTACGACACACAGGGCACCGGCCTGGTCGTCATCACGCGCACCATCGCTCCCGCACTCGGAGGCATCGCCCTGCCCGGCGGCTTCATCGACGACAGGGAGGACTGGCGGCACGCGGTCGTACGCGAGCTCAAGGAGGAGACCGGCATCGCGGTACAGAGCCGCGACGTCCGCCTCATCGACGCCATGAGCGCCCCCGACGGATACCTCCTGCTCTTCGGCCTCCTCCCCGAACGCCCGGCCGCCGACCTGCCGACCTCCACACCGACGGACGAGACCGACGGCTGGCACGTACTGCGCCAACCCGAAGAACTCGCCTTCCCACTCCACACCCTGGCGGCACGCGCGTGGTTCGAGGGCCGCTACATCTGAGGCGCCGTCCACGGCCCTGCCCGACCGGTGGACGGGATTGGGCCGGGGCGGGAACGGCGCGGGTTAGCAAGTGGCAGGGAGGCTGGAGGCGCCGGGGCAGCGGTAAGGGGTCTGGGAGGTGCCGGGGCAGCGGTACGGGGCCCCGGGCACTCGGGGGCGGGCGCGGGACGTCGGACGCCGACCGCCAGACGCCAGCGGTCCAGCCGTTCGGAGAACAGGGGCCGGTTGACCGGCAGGGGCTTGCCGAGGAGCAGCCGGGCAGCCTACTGGCAGGGGCCAGCCGGTCGGGTGGGGCCCGCCGAGTGGCAGGTGGTCAGCCTACTGGCAGGAGCCCGCCGACTGCAGAAGCCTCAGCCCGCCGCCCCCAGCCCCCGCAGCCAGCCCCCCGACACCGGCCAACCCCCGAGAGCGCTCAACCCACCGACAGCGGCCAGTCCGCCGACAGAGACTATCCCCCCGAGCCAGGACCCACCGAAGGCCTAGCCCACCAGCCCTCGCCCACCGGAAGCCTGGCCCACCAGCCCTCGCCCACCGAAGGCCTCGCCCGCCAGGCCCTCACCCGCCAAGCCTCACCCCCGGCCTCACTCCACAAGCCCCCGCACCCGCACCGGCACCGGCACGCCGCCCCCGCCCTCACCGCCGCCGTCCTCCCTCTCCACCACGACACGCCTCCCACTCCACCGCGTCGTGTACCGCTCGATCTCCGCCCTCTCCCACCCGTCACCGACATCGGCGATCACCAGACCCCCGCCGGTGCGCCCCTTCGCAGGCGCCCACACCTCCAGCTCAAGAGCGCCGTCACGCCCGCGCACGGGCAGCACCGTGCCCGCGCGCGCCAGCACCGGAACCCGCGACAGCGGAGCGTCCACCAGCGCCTGCCCCGGACCTTCGTACGCCTTCCCGGTCACCGTGTCGTACCACCGCCCCGGTGGCAGCCGCACCGTCCGCGCCCGGGCACCACTCTCCAGAACCGGCGCCACCAACAAGGAGTCCCCCAGCAAGAACGCGTCCTCGCAGTCCCGCAGCGCCCTGTCCTCGGGACAGCCCCACCACAGGGGCCGCACATAAGGCGCTCCCGTGAGCCGGGCCAGATGGGCGAGCGTCACGAAGTACGGCAGCAGCCGCCTGCGCTCGACGAGCGCCACGCGCGCGTGGCCGAGCACCTCCTCGCCGAACTCCCACGGCTCACGCCGCCCGGCTGTGATCGCCGCGTGCGTACGGAACAGCGGCAGATACGACCCGAGTTGGAACCACCGCAGATAAAGCTCCGGAGAGGGGCTGCCGTCGAACCCGCCCACATCGGGACCCGAGTACGGCACACCGCACAACCCGAGCCCCAGGACCAACGACAGCGACGCCTTCAGCCCCGGCCAGCCCGTGGACACATCGCCGGACCACGTCCCTCCGTAGCGCTGCATCCCCGCCCACCCGGAACGCGAGAACAAGAAGGGCCGCTCCTCGGGAACCAGCTCCCGCAGCCCCTCGTACCCCGCGCGGGCCATCGCCAGCCCGTACACGTTGTGGGCCTCCCGGTGGTCGCCGCCACGCCCCTCCAGGCAGTGCCGCGCGGAGCGGGGCAGCGTCGCCTCGCCGAACGCGGCGAAGGACACCGGCTCGTTCATGTCGTGCCAGAACCCCGCGAACCCCTCACCGAGCCGCTCCTCGTCGAGACGGCCCCACCACTTCCGCGCGCGCGGGTCGGTGAAGTCGGGGTACACCGCCTCCCCGGGCCACACGACACCGCGCACCAGCCGCCCCGCCGCGTCCCGTACGAAGGCATCGGCCGCCACCCCGCGGTCGTACGCCTCGACTCCCGGCTCGGCCTTCACCGCCGGATCGACGATCGAGACGAGCCGGACCCCGCTCCTGCGCAACTCGCCCGCCAACTGCGGCAACTTGGGGAAGCGCTCCTTGTCGACCGTGAACACCTGATGCGCTTCGTAGTGGTCGATGTCCACATGGACGGCGTCCAGCGGCAACCCGTGCTCCTGATAGCCGGCGACGATCCGCCGGACCTCCTCCTCGCTGCCGAACCCCCACCGCGCGTGATGGTGCCCCAGAGCCCACGTGGGAGGCAGCGCCGGGGGGCCCGTGAGCGAGGCCCAACTGTGCAGCACGCGCGCGCGGAGTGCCGGTCATCACCCAGCACCGCAGCGGCCCGCCGTCCATCCGCACCTCGCACGAACCGCCCCGGTCGTGACCCGACCCCGCCCCCTCCTCGCCCTCCCGGACCAGGACCTCGCCCTCCCACGTGTTGTCGTGGAAGACCAGATGCGTACCGGCGTCCGCCACCACCATCTGCACCGGCATGGTGATGTACAACGGATCATCCCCAGGCCCGAAGGAGCCACCCGGATCGGTGTTCCACAGCCGGTACGTCCCGTTCCGCAACCGCGGCCCGCCGGACCGGCCCCCGAGCCCGAAGAACCGCGCGTCCGCCGGCACCTGCGACCGCTGCACCCACCGTGCCGTACCCCCCTCGGCCGACTCCCACCAGCGCGGCGGCAGATCACGCCGCAGCAGTGCGCCACCGGGCGTGCGCAACTCCACGGCCCCTTGGCGGGACACCACCACCGTGGCGCGCTCCGACACCACCCGCCAGCCGCCCTCCTTGTCGGGCTCAAGGACCGCCCGCGGGTCCGGCTCGGGACTCCCGCACGCCTGCGCGTACGACGCTCCGGCTCCGCGCCGTCCCACCCCCAGAAGACCGCCCCACCGGTGGTCACCCGCACCCGCAGCTCGGACCGCGCGAACCGCACCACACCCCCCGCCGGGCCCGGGCTCCACCTCCGTCACGGGACCCGGCACGCCGCGCGCGCTCGGTGCGCCGCGGCGCCAGCCCTGTCGCGTCCGCCCGCCACCTGCGCCATGAGGCGCGCACCGTGCGCAACCCCTGCGCCGTGCCGACCATGCCGACCGCCTTCACCGAACGCACCAGGTCACGACCGTTCATGCTGCTCACCCTGCCACCGAAAACGCCGCATGTGTGGTTCGTTCAACTGCCGTTCACCTGGGGGATGGCACCTGACCGGCAGGCCGACCGGGTGGGTCACACTCTGGTGCGGAAGTCGATCACGTGGCATCGTCCTTTTCAGCCGTGTTCACGCGCACACCCAGCACGTGCGCACCCCACACGCATACGACGCGTACAGTCCGGGAGCCGCCCCATGACGTCCTCAGCGAACCCTGCGCCGCTCTGGCAGCCGAGCCCGGCGAGGATCGCCGAAGCGCAGGTCACCCGATTCCAGACCTGGGCCGCCGAGCACCACGGCGCACCGGCCGAGGGGGGCTACGAAGCACTGCACCACTGGTCGGTCACCGAACTGGAGACGTTCTGGAAGGCCGTCACCGACTGGTTCGACGTCAAGTTCTCCACGCCCTACGCGCGCGTGCTCGGCGACCGCTCGATGCCGGGGGCCCAGTGGTTCCCCGGCGCGACCCTGAACTACGCGGAACACACCCTGCGCGCGGCCGACGACCCCGCGCGCGCGGACACCCCCGCCCTCCTCCACGTCGACGAGAACCACGACCCGCGGCCCGTCACCTGGGCCGAACTGCGCCGCCAGGTCGGCTCCCTGACCGCGGAACTGCGCGCACTCGGCGTACGCCCCGGAGACCGCGTCAGCGGCTACCTGCCGAACATCCCCGAAGCCGTCGTCGCCCTCCTGGCCACCGCCGCCGTCGGAGCCGTCTGGACCTCCTGCGCCCCCGACTTCGGCGCCCGCAGCGTCTTGGACCGCTTCCAGCAGGTCGAACCCGTCGTCCTGTTCACCGTCGACGGCTACCGCTACGGCGGCAAGGAACACGACCGCCGCGAAACCGTGGCCGAGCTGCGCTCCGAACTGCCCGGCCTCCGCGCGGTCGTCCACATCCCGCTGCTCGGCACCGACGCCCCCGAAGGCGCCCTGGAGTGGTCGGCCCTCACCGCGGCCGACGTGGCGCCCGTCTTCGAAGCGGTGCCCTTCGACCACCCCCTGTGGGTGCTGTACTCCTCCGGCACCACCGGGCTGCCCAAGGCCATCGTCCAGTCCCAGGGCGGCATCCTCGTCGAACACCTTAAGCAACTCGGCCTGCACTGCGACCTCGGCCCCGACGACCGCTTCTTCTGGTACACGTCGACCGGCTGGATGATGTGGAACTTCCTCGTCTCCGGCCTCCTGACGGGCACCACGATCGTCCTGTACGACGGCAGCCCCGGCTACCCCGACACCGGCGCCCAGTGGCGCATCGCCGAACGCACCGGAGCCACCCTCTACGGCACCTCCGCCGCGTACGTCATGGCGTGCCGCAAGGCCGACGTCCACCCGGCCCGCGACTTCGACCTCTCCCGCGTCAAGTGTGTCGCGACGACCGGCTCCCCGCTGCCCCCGGACGGTTTCCGCTGGCTGCACGACGAGTTCGCCGGCACCTCGGACACCCCGGGCGGCCTGTGGACGGCCTCGGTCAGCGGCGGCACGGATGTCTGCTCCTGCTTCGCGGGCGCCGTCCCCACCCTCCCCGTCCACATCGGCGAACTCCAGGCCCCCTGCCTGGGCACCGACCTCCAGTCCTGGGACCCCCAGGGCAAACCGCTCATCGACGAGGTCGGCGAACTGGTCGTCACCAACCCATGCCGTCCATGCCGATCCACTTCTGGAACGACCCGGACGGCACCCGCTACCACGACAGCTACTTCGACACCTACCCCGGCGTCTGGCGCCACGGAGACTGGATCACCGTCACCTCCCGCGACTCAGTGATCATCCACGGCCGCTCCGACTCAACGCTCAACCGCCAGGGCGTCCGCATGGGCTCCGCCGACATCTACGAAGCCGTCGAACGCCTCCCCGAGATCCGCGAGTCCCTCGTCATCGGCGTCGAACAGCCCGACGGCGGCTACTGGATGCCGCTCTTCGTCCACCTCGCCCCCGGCGCGACCCTCGACGACGCCCTGCGCGACCGCATCAAGCGGACCATCCGCGAGCAGCTCTCCCCGCGCCACGTCCCCGACGAGGTCATCGCAGTCCCCGGCATCCCGCACACCCTCACCGGCAAGCGCATCGAGGTCCCGATCAAACGCCTCCTGCAAGGCACCCCGCTGGACAAGGCGGTCAACCCCGGCTCGGTCGACGACCTCGACCTCCTCCGCTTCTACGAGGGCCTTGCCGACAAGCGCGCCTGACCACCATCCCCGCAGCTCAGCGACGATTGTCAGTGCCCATGGTTACTCTGAGTGAGCATTGATCGCCGAGCGCAGGGGGAATCATGGCGCACACCACCCGACACGACACGATGCGACGTGCTCTACGCCGCGAAGTCGCCGGAACCATCGGCCTCTTGGCCGATGAGGAGGACTTCGCGGCGATGCGTCGCTACCGCACCTTCACCTTCGACGACCACGCGACCTACCTCCAACAGGTCGAAGCCCTGCTCAAGACCCTCGCGTCCCAAGGCAGGCACACCACCGTCGCCCTCTTCGACCCCGAGGAGTACGCGGAGTACTGCGCCGACACCGGCCTCGACCCCGACGCCCCCGGCAGCCGCGGCCGCTTCACCGCCGCACTGGCATCGGGCGGCCCCACCGTGCCCTATGAGGGCCAGCCCCTCGCCGACCTCCTCCCCGAACTCCCCTCGCCGAGGCGGTCCGCCAGCCACCTGGGAGTACGCGACGGCGGTCCTCGCCCGCACCGGCCCCTGCGCGACCTGCGGAGAGGACATCGGACGGGCCGCCTTCGCCCGGGCCTCGGAACTGATCACCCGGGCCCTTCACACATCGGGCCCAGGCACGCGGCACCTGGTGTGCAGCGTGCCCTGCGAAGCCGAGACCCTCCTGGCCGCCCTGCACGTCGAGATCGACGAGGACGGCTCCGCCGAACTCGACGAGACCGAGGCCCTGGAGTTCGCCACGGTCCTCGCGGTCGGCATCGCCACCCACCGCGCCGCCGGCATGGTGCTGCGCGGACGCCGAAGGCACCCGCGACCGCGTCCAGGGCTGGCGCATGAACGGCGGCCGACTCCATCCCCTCACCGCCGCCGAGGTCTTCGACGCGTACTGCACCGACGCCATCTCCGGAGAGCTCGTCGCCCCCGAATCCGGCGTCGACTACTGCGCGGCACCCGACCTCGAAGACGACGAGCCGGGAAGGGGCCACCTCCACTGAACGCCCGAGGGGCGCCCCACCACATCGGTGGGACGCCCCTCGGCACAACGAGACCGTACGGCTACTCGCCGGACAGCACCGCCTGGGCGGCCTGCCGGGCCTCCTCGGCGGTGTCCGCGGCACGAGCCGCAGCCGCCGCGCGCTCGCACTGCGCCAGCGTGTACTTGCCGAGCGTCGCCCGCACGTAAGGAATCGACGCCGCACCCATCGACAGGGAGGTGACACCCAGACCGGTCAGCACACAGGCGAGCAGCGGGTCGGACGCCGCCTCACCGCATACGCCACAGCTCTTGCCCTCGGCCCGCGCCGCCTCGGCGGACAGCGACACCAGGTCGAGCAGCGCGGGCTGCCACGGGTCCTGGAGGCGGGACACCGCACCCACCTGACGGTCGGCGGCGAACGCGTACTGCGCGAGGTCATTGGTCCCCAGCGAAAGGAACTCGACCTCCTGCAGGATCGAGCGCGCCCGCAGTGCCGCCGACGGGATCTCGACCATCGCACCGAACTTGGCCCGGAGCCCGGCCTCACGGCACGCGTCCGCGAACGCCTTGGCGTCGGTACGGTCCGCGACCATGGGAGCCATGACCTCGAGGTAGACCGGCAGCCCCTCAGCGGCCTTGGCCAGCGCGGTCAGCTGCGTACGGAGCACCTCCGGGTGATCCAGCAGCGACCGCAGGCCCCGCACGCCCAGCGCCGGGTTCGGCTCATCGGCCGGCGTCAGGAAGTCCAGCGGCTTGTCCGCACCGGCATCCAGCACCCGTACGACCACACGACCCTCAGGGAAAGCCTCCAGCACCTTGCGGTACGCCTCGACCTGCTTCTCCTCCGACGGCGCCTTGGTGCTGTCATCCAGGAAGAGGAACTCGGTACGGAAGAGACCGACACCTTCGGCACCGGCCTCAACAGCGGCCGGCACATCAGCGGGACCCCCGACATTGGCCAGGAGCGGAACCTTGTGCCCGTCGGACGTCGCACCGGGACCGGTCGACGCCGCCAGCGCGGCCTTGCGCGCGGCAGCGGCGGCCTCCAGCTGCTCCCGCTTCTCCATGCTCGGGTCCACGAAGATCTCACCGGTGCTGCCGTCGACGGCCACGACCGTGCCCTCGGCGAGTTCGCAGGCACCAGGCAGCGCGACGACGGCCGGGACACCGAGCGCCCGCGCCAGGATCGCGCTGTGGCTGGTGGGCCCGCCCTCCTCCGTCACGAAGCCCAGCACCAGAGCCGGGTCGAGGAGCGCGGTGTCCGCGGGCGCCAGGTCCCGCGCGATCAGTACGTACGGCTCGTCGCTGTCCGGGACACCCGGCATCGGGACGCCCAGCAGCCGGGCGACGATGCGGTTCCGCACGTCGTCCAGGTCCGCCACGCGGCCGGCCATGTACTCACCGGCACCGGCGAGCAGCTCGCGGTAGTGCGAGAAAGCGTCGTAGACGGCGCGCTCGGCTGTGCTGCCGACGGTGATGCGCCGGTCGACGTCGGAGATGAGCTCCGGGTCCTGGGCGATCATGGCCTGCGCCTCGAGCACCGCCTGAGCCTCGCCACCGGCCAGGTTGCCGCGTGCATTCAGGTCGGCCGCCACAGCTTCCACGGCCTGGCGGGCACGCCCCTGTTCGCGCTCCGCCTCCTCCGCGGGAATCTGCTTCGCCGGCGGCTCGAGAACCGCCGTGCCCATGTGCCGAACCTCGCCGATCGCCACACCGTGGCTCACACCGACGCCTCGCAGCGTTGTCTCCATCTCACCCGTCTCCGGTAGTGCGGCGGGTTCAGCCGCCGCGGTGGTTGTCCTGCTTGCCGTCAGCGACGGCGATGACGTCACTTCCAGCTGAAGAGCGCGTCGCCGGCCTTCACGTCGCCGTCCTCGGTCAGCTCGGAGAGGGACTCGGCCGTGGCCTCAAGGGCAACGACGGGGCATACGGGAGACTTGCCGGCGGCCTCGACGGCGGCCGGGTTCCAGCGCACCACGGCCTGGCCGCGCTGCACGGTGTCGCCCTTGTTGACGAGGAGCTCGAAGCCCTCGCCGTTGAGCTGGACGGTGTCGATGCCGAGGTGTGTCAGGACGCCGTGACCCTGATCGTCGACCACCACATACGCGTGAGGGTGGAGAGAGACGACGATGCCGTCCACGGGGGAGACGGCCTCGGAGGCCTCGCGCACGGGATCGATGGCCGTACCAGGGCCGACCATGGCGCCTGAGAAGACGGGGTCCGGTACTGCGGAGAGCCCAATGGCGCGTCCAGCAAGCGGGGACGAAACACTGGTCATTGCAAGCCTCCCAGGGGGTGGAGATTGGTGGCCGCCGTCGCTACCTGTCCTGGACGACGCGCTGCTCAGAAGCGTAAGTCATAGGAAGTCCCGGTTCCGTACGAGAGATCCCGGTTGACGGACGTAGGAGCACAGCACGGACGATTTGCGCCTGCCGAGGAGGCGATGTAGAGTCGGACTCTGCCTGAGGCCAACGGGACGCGGAAGCGTCCAGGCTCGGCGACATCCTTCACGTCAGATCTTATCCCTGAGTGTGGTTCCGCATGTACTGCGGTGACCGTGGTCAGAGAGTCGAAAAAGACCTGATAAAGTCGGAGCCGCCGGAAAGGGAAACGCGAAAGCCGAAAGGCCGGAGCGGGAACCGGAAAGGCA
>RBWT01000084.1 GCA_004010275.1 Streptomyces huasconensis | reverse complement strand
CTGCGCGCCCAACCCCCACAAACCCGCACCACCCCCACACGACCAACCACCCCCCCCGAGGGGCGCGGGGAACTGCGCGACCAGCCACGACCAACCCGCACCCGGGGAGCCGAGCCGATGACCACCCCCATCATGGAATTGACCGACGTGCACGTCACGCACAAGACCCGCTCCGGCACCCCCCTCTCCCGCGACCGCGTCCACGCCCTCACCGCCGCCGACCTGACCCTCGCCCCCGCCGAAACCCTCGGCATCGTCGGCGAGTCGGGCTGCGGCAAGTCCACCCTGGCCAAGGTCCTGGTCGGCGTACAGCGCCCGACCACCGGAACCGTGTCGTTCGAGGGCAACGACCTCTGGACGATGAGCCCCGCCGCCCGCCGGACGGAGATCGGCACCCGCACCGGCATGATCTTCCAGGACCCGTCGACCGCCCTGAACCGCAGACTGCCGATCCGCCAGATCCTCCGGGACCCCCTCGACGTGCACAGACGAGGCACGCCACGCGACCGCGACGCCCGTGTACGGGAGTTGATGTCCCTGGTCGGCCTGCCGAAGGCCCTCGCGGACGGCCTCCCCGGCCAGCTCTCCGGCGGCCAGCGCCAGCGCGTCGCGATCGCGCGCGCGCTCGCCCTCGAACCGGACCTGGTGATCGCCGACGAGCCGACGAGCGCCCTCGACGTGTCGGTGCGCGCCCAGATCCTCAACCTCCTCCTCGACCTGAAGGAACGCTTGGGCCTCGCCCTCGTCTTCGTATCGCACGACATCCAGACCGTGCGCAGGATGAGCGACCGCGTGATCACCATGTATCTCGGCCGGATCGTGGAGGAGGCCCCGGCCGCCGCCATCCCGGACCGCGCCCGGCACCCGTACACGCGCGCCCTGTTCTCCGCCACGCCGGGCCTGCTCGACCCCATCGACCCGATCCCGCTGTCCGGCCCGGTTCCCTCGGCGACCCGGCCGCCGAGCGGCTGCCCGTTCCGTACGCGCTGCTGGAAGGCGGACGAGATGTGCGCCGAGGTGATGCCGGGTGTCGAGACGGCGGGCGCGGGGCATCGATTCCGCTGTCACCACCCGGTGGCCGAAGGACAGTCGAGCCACGATCTCGCCACACAGGCCGCCGCCACGGCCCGAACACCCAGGGAGCGCCCATGACCCTTCCCACCTTGCTGACCGGTGTCGTCCCGCCCGTCTGCACCCCGCTGACACCGGACCGCGAGGTGGACACCGCGTCCCTCGTACGGCTCGTCGACCATCTGGTCAGGGGCGGCGTCAACGGCCTCTTCGTGCTCGGCTCCACCTCGGAGGTCGCGTACCTGACGGACCGGCAGCGCGCGCTGGTCCTCGACACCGTCGTCCGCCACGTCGGCGCCAGCTGCCCGTCCTCGCCGGGCGATCGACATGACCACGCCCCGCGTTCTGGACCATGTGCGGGCGCTCGCCGAGCGGGGCGCCGACGCGGCCGTGGTCACCGCGCCCTTCTACACCCGCACCCACCCCGCCGAGATCGCCCGCCACTTCCGGCTCGTCGCGAGCCGCTCACCGGTGCCGGTCCTCGCGTACGACCTGCCGGTGTCCGTGCACGTGAAGCTGAGCGCGGAACTGGTCCTGGAACTGGCCGGGGAGGGCGTCCTGGCGGGCCTCAAGGACTCCAGCGGCGCGGAGGGCGCCTTCCGGAGCGTGGTCACGGGGAAGCGGTCGCTGCCCCGGCAGTTCAGCGTGCTGACCGGTTCGGAGCTGACGGTCGACTCGGCGCTCGCGATGGGCGCGGACGGGGTGGTGCCGGGTCTCGGAAACGTCGACCCCGAGGGATACGTACGCCTCCACGCCGCCGCCCGCGCGGGCGACTGGGAGCGGGCCCGGGCCGAACAGGAGCGGCTGTGCGGCCTGTTCGGAATGGTACGGGCGGGCGACCCGGCACGGATGGGCGGCAGCTCGTCGGCGCTCGGGGCGTTCAAGGCGGCCCTGCACCTGCGCGGCGTGATCGCCTGCCCCGCAACGGCAGAACCCCAGATTCCCCTCTCCCGCCAGGAAACGGAGGCGGTGGACAAGCACTTGGCGGCGGCGGGGCTGCTCTGAGGTCCCGCGCGTCGCCGTATCTCCTGCTGCGGGCGCGGCGATCCCGATGCCTCAGCGCAAGGCACCGGCGAGATAGGCGTTGCGGGTTCTGATGAGGCGGGGCATGTACCAGCGCAGGACGGTGCGGTCGGCGAGGCGTCCGAGAGGTCCAAACGGCGAGGCGAATTCGATGACGTCCCTCATCACGGTGCCGCCGGTGCCGTCCGGCTCGAAGTGGTGGCTGTGATGCCATCGCTTGAAGGGCCCGCGCTCCTGCTCGTCCACGAAGCACCGGGGCGGGTCGTACGCCGTGACGCGGGCGGTGAGCCGCCAGGTCAGGCCGAAGTGGCGCGCTTCGAAGGTCACCGTGTCGCCGAGCGAGAGGCCGCCTCGGGTGGTGCCGCCGACCGCCCGCTCCGCCGAGTCGGCCATCGACCGCGTGTGCGCCTCCACGTCGAGGCAGGCCTCGAACACCCGCTCCGGGGGCGCGGCGACGGCTGTCACGATCTCGAAGTGCGGCACGCGTCCATCGTAGAGAGGCGGTGCGGGCCGTGACAGGGCGGGCCGCACACCGTCAAGACGGCGTCCGCGCCGTCGCCAGCAGTCGGGTCACGTCCTCGGAGCAGATCGTGAGCGCGCACCCGGCCGTGGCCAGGACGTCGCGTTCCGCCGGGGTGTAGGGCCCGTCGGCCAGGGCGATCCGGGCGCCCTGGAGGAGCAGTGCCTCGCGTCCGGCGGGGGCGAGGTGCGGGGCCAAGGGACCGAGTGCCTCGTGGAGTTCGATGGCGAGGCCGGGCGCGCAGTCGGGCTCGGTGGCGCGGCCGGTGTCGGCGGCGAGCGCGGCGACGAGGGCGACGAGCTGCTCCTCGGTGCAGTCGTCGTAACCCGCGGCGCGCAACGTGCCGATGGCCGTGTCGAGCGCGGGCCGCACGGTGGTGCCACCCGTGGAGAGCACGGCGAGGACCACGGTGTGGACGGCGTCGCGCAGCATCGCCGAGAGCCGCGTGGTGGTGGGGTGGTCCAGGACGTCGGGGTCGGAGAGTTCCTGGCAGGCGGCGCACTGGATGACGGGCCCCGCGGCGCCGCGCGGCACGACCGGCAGCCGAGCAGGACGAGCGGCGCCGCCCGGTGAGCCGCTGGTAGTTGCGGTCGCCGCCGCAGGCCGGGCAGAAGAACTCGCCGTCGCCGACGGCGTCCCAGGCGGTGTGCATCCCGATCACCCGCCGGCACAGGGCCCGCCCGCGCGAGACGGGCCTGGCGGAGATGCGGGCTTTCCGGTCGTTCGGTCCCCGCTCTGGCAGCACCACGCACCTCCGTAACTCCCCGGCTGCATTGCCGCGTTGGCGTGATGTTAGCCACATCGGTGATGCGGCGTCAGCCTCTCGCACAGGAGAACGAGCCGGAGGTGGCCGGGAGACGACGCGCCCCGCCCGCCACAGGGGCGGGCGGGGCCGGTGGAACAGCCGGGGGGAAGTCAGCGCGCGGCGCGGTTGACGGCCGACACGACGGCCTTCAGCGAGGCGCGCGTGGTGTTCGCGTCGATGCCGATGCCCCACAGCACCTTGTCGCCGATCGCGCACTCGATGTACGAGGCGGCCTGCGCGGACGCGCCTTCGCTCATCGTGTGCTCCTGGTAGTCCAGCAGGCGTACGTCGATGCCGATGCCCTGCAGCGCGTCGAAGAACGCGGAGATCGGGCCGTTGCCGGAACCGGTCAGGACGGTGTCGGCGCCGTCCAGCGTGGCCTCGACGGTGAGGGTGTCGACGCCGTCGGTGTCGGTCGTCGTCTGCCCGTTCTTGACCTGAATCCGACCCCAGGGGTTGGCGGCGTTCGGCAGGTACTCGTCCTGGAAGACGCTCCAGATCGCCTCCGGGGTGACCTCGCCGCCCTCGGCGTCGGTCTTCGCCTGGATGATTCTGGAGAACTCGATCTGCATGCGGCGCGGCAGGTCCAGCTTGTGGTCGTTCTTCAGGACGTACGCGATGCCGCCCTTGCCGGACTGCGAGTTGACGCGGATGACGGCCTCGTAGGAACGGCCGACGTCCTTGGGGTCGATGGGCAGGTACGGCACGGCCCACTCGATGTCGTCGACGGTCTTGCCCTGGCCCGCGGCCCGGGCCTCCAGCGCGTCGAAGCCCTTCTTGATGGCGTCCTGGTGGGAGCCGGAGAAGGCGGTGTAGACCAGGTCGCCCGCGTAGGGGTGGCGGGGGTGGACCTCCATCTGCGTGCAGTACTCGTACACGCGCCGGACCTCGTCGATGTCCGAGAAGTCGATCTGCGGGTCGACGCCCTGCGAGAAGAGGTTCATGCCCAGCGTCACCAGGTCGACGTTGCCGGTGCGCTCGCCCTGGCCGAACAGGCAGCCCTCGACGCGGTCGCCACCGGCCATGACGGCCAGTTCGGCGGCGGCGACGGCGGTGCCGCGGTCGTTGTGCGGGTGGATCGACAGGCAGACGAACTCGCGCCGGGAGAGGTTGCGGGACATCCACTCGAAGCGGTCCGCGTGGGTGGAGGGCGTGGAGCGCTCGACCGTGGCGGGCAGGTTCAGGATGATCTCGCGGTCGGCGTCGGGCTGCCAGACGTCCATGACGCCCTCGCAGACCTCCAGGGCGAAGTCCAGCTCGGTGTCGGTGAAGATCTCGGGGCTGTACTGGTATCCGAACGTCGTACGGTCGTCCAGCAGCTTGTCGGCGTACTCCATGACCAGCCGGGTGCCGTCCAGGGCGATCTGCTTGACGGCGTCGCGCGAGCCGCGGAAGACGACGTCGCGCCAGACGGGCGCGGTCGCGTTGTACAGGTGGACGGTCGCGCGGCGGGCGCCCTTCAGGGACTCCACGGTGCGCTCGATCAGCTCTTCGCGGGCCTGCGTCAGGACGGAGATCGTCACGTCCTCGGGGATGGCGTCCTCGTCCTCGATGATGGAGCGCACGAAGTCGAAGTCGGTCTGGCCCGAGGAGGGGAAGCCGACCTCGATCTCCTTGTAGCCCATGCGTACGAGCAGGTCGAACATGGCGCGCTTGCGGGCCGGTGACATGGGGTCGATCAGCGCCTGGTTGCCGTCGCGCAGGTCGGTGGAGAGCCAGCGGGGAGCGACCGTGATGCGCTGGTCCGGCCAGGTGCGGTCGGGGATGGCGACCTGCTCGTACTGGCCGTACTTGTGGATCGGCATCGACGTGGGGCGCTGGAAGTTCGGCATGTGCGGGGCTCCTCGGAAGTGTCCTGAAGGACGGCCGACGGTCTAAGCGCAACGCCGAACTCCGCGGGGAGGGGGTCGGCCTCGACTACAGGCCCTCGCCGCGGCAGCTAAGGAGAAGCAGCCCGAATCGCATGATGTGCCGCAGCCTAGCCGAGCCGCGCCATTCGCGCGGGCCCGTATCAGTATGCGGGACCACCGTCGGATAAACCCTCAGTGGTGAGCAATCCCTCTATTTCAGGAATCATGGTTGCGGGTAGTGACAGACGCATCACCCAGTGCCACATTGCCGCCATGACCGCCAACCCGGCAGGCCGCGAGCCTGTCTTCTGCACCATCGTGCCGCCCCACGTCCTGGACAACCTCGCCCGGCACCAGGACCCGGCGCGCGCGCGTCCGCCCGCCGCACCCTGGAGCGGGACGCCGTCGAGCGCACCCGCCGCCGCCTGATGCGCGCCATCGGCGCGTCCGCGGTGGCCCTGCCCGAGGGGGCCGCGGCCGACAAGCCGCACCGCACGGTCCACGACGCCGGGCGCCGCACCGAACTGCCGGGCCGCAAGGTGCGCGGCGAGGGCGACGAGCCCGGCAAGGACGCCACCGTCAACCGCGCGTACGCGGGGCTCGGCGCCACCTTCGAGCTGTTCCAGAAGGTCTACGAGCGCAGCTCCATCGACGGCAACGGCCTGCCGATGACCGCGACGGTCCACTACGGCGAGGAGTACGGCAACGCCTTCTGGAACGGCGAGCAGATGGTCTTCGGCGACGGCGACGGCGAGATCTTCCTCGACTTCACCATCGCGGTGGACATCATCGGCCACGAACTGACCCACGGTGTCGTGCAGTACACGGCGAACCTCACCTACTACGGCCAGTCCGGCGCCCTGAACGAGTCGCTGGCGGACGTCTTCGGCTCGATCATCAAGCAGCACTCGCTCGGCCAGACCGCCCAGGAGGCCGACTGGCTGATCGGCGAGGGCCTGCTCGCCCCCGGTGTCTCCGGCAAGGCCCTGCGTTCGCTGAAGGAGCCCGGTACGGCGTACGACGACGACGTGCTCGGCAAGGACCCGCAGCCCGCCGACATGGACCACTACGTCAGGACGGACCGCGACAACGGCGGCGTGCACATCAACTCCGGCATCCCCAACCGCGCCTTCTACCTGGTCGCGGAGGCGCTCGGCGGCCACGCGTGGGAGCGGGCCGGCCAGATCTGGTACGCCGTGCTGACCGGCGGCGAGCTGGCGGAGGACGCCTCCTTCGAGGACTTCGCAAAGCTGACGGTGGCCGCCGCCCGCCAGAAGTACGGCGAGGGCAAGGAGCTGAAGGCCGTCACCGACGCGTGGTCCACGGTCAAGGTGCCGGTCTCGAACGGCTGACGGCCGCTACCGGCCGCCCCCACGGTGGAGTAGACAGGAGCCATGCGTATCCAGGTGAAGCGCACGGGCGGATTCGCGGGCATCGACCGGCACGCCGAGGTGGACACCTCCGCGCTGGCCGATGCCCCCGAGTGGCACGTGCTGGCGGAACAGGCCTTGGCCGACGGTCGCGACACGCCCGTCATCGGGGTGCCGGACGGCTTCCAGTACCAGCTGACGGTGGACGGGCGCACGGTGTACTGCTCCGATCCGCGGCTGACGGAACCGCAGCGGAAGCTGATCTCGCGCGTACTGAAGGAGGGCGCGTAAGCCTGACGGGAGGCGCGTAAGCCTGAAGGAGGGCGCGTAAGCAGGGACCAGTAAAACCTGAGCGTTGTTCATGTTCTCGCGGCACGCCCATTGACTTCCGTACTCGGCGGTACGGAAGATCCCGCCCATGGCAGCGACTGCGGCGAGCCCCCTACCCCCCTTTCCCCGCGACTTCCTGTGGGGCGTGTCCACCTCGGCCCACCAGATCGAGGGCGCCGCCGACGAGCGCGGCGCCTCGGTGTGGGACGCGTTCACGGCCGTGCCGGGGAACGTGAAGGACGGCACGACGGCGGCCGTCGCCTGCGACCACTACCACCGCTACCGCGAGGACGTGGCGCTCGTCCGCGACCTCGGCGTGGACGCCTACCGCTTCTCGGTCTCCTGGCCCCGCGTGCTGCCCACCGGCTCGGGCCGGGTGCACCCGGCGGGCCTGGACTTCTACGACCGCCTCGTCGACGAGCTGTGCGCGGCGGGCGTGCGGCCGGTCCCGACCCTCTTCCACTGGGACACCCCGCTGGCCGTGCAGGAGGCGGGCGGCTGGCGGAACCGCGACACCGCCGAGCGCTTCGCCCAGTACGCAGCCGTGGTCGCGGCCCGCCTCGGCGACCGCGTCGAGAAGTGGATCACCCTCAACGAACCCGCCGAACACACCCTGCTCGGCCACGCGCTCGGCCGGCACGCGCTCGGCGAGCGGCTCCTCTTCGACGCGCTGCCGGTCGCCCACCACCAGCTCCTCGCACACGGCCTCGCGGTACGGGCACTGCGGGCGGCCGGCGGGCGGGACATCGGCATCGCCAACTCGCACGGCCCCACCTGGCCCGCCTCCGACGCCGAGGAGGACACGGCCGCCGCCGACTTCTACGACGTACTCCTCAACCGCCTCTTCGCGGACCCGCTGCTCCTCGGCCACTACCCCGAGGGCTTTGGGGAGTTGCTGCCCTCCCCCGACCTGGCAGCGGACCTGAACGTCGTCTCCGAGCCCCTCGACTGGTACGGGATCAACTTCTACCAGCCGACGAAGGTGGGCGCCCCACTCCCGCACCCCACCGAGTTCTCCGGCCTCATGCTCCCGCCCGAACTCCCTTTCGCGCCACGGGAGATCGAGGGGTATCCGACGACGGACTTCGGCTGGCCGGTGGTCCCCGGCGCTCTCACCGAACTCCTGACCGCCTTCCGCGACCGCTACGGCGAGCGCCTGCCGCCGCTCGTCATCACCGAGAACGGCTGCTCGTACGGAGGCCTCGACGACCAGGAGCGGATCGCCTACCTGGACGGACATCTGCGGGCGCTGCACCGGGCGCTGGAGGCGGGCGTGGACGTGCGCGGCTACTTCGTCTGGTCGCTCATGGACAACTTCGAGTGGGCGGAGGGCTACCGACAGCGCTTCGGCCTCGTACACGTCGACTACGACACGCTGGAGCGCACCCCGAAGGCGTCCTACCACTGGCTGCGCGAGGCCCTGCGGGCGCGGCGCGGATGACCGCCACCGCGCTGCGGGAGCCGACCGAGCGGGTCGGCCGGGGGTGGACGGCTTCCCTGTCGCTCGCCAACGGCGCCATCTGGGTGGGCTGGTACGGCCCGCTCCAGATCCTGCTCGCGGTGCAGGCCGAGGAGCTGGCCCCGGCGGGCACGTCGAAGGAGACGGTGCTCGCCTGGGTGACGGGCGTCGGCGCGGTCGTCTCCCTGGCGGCCAACCCCGTCTGCGGCGCCCTGTCGGACCGTACGACGTCCCGCTGGGGCCGGCGCACCCCGTGGATCGTGGCGGGCACGGCGGGCGGCGCCGCCGCGCTCGCTGCTGACGGCGGCGGACTCCGTGTGGTGGATGGCGGCCGGCTGGTGCCTGGTCCAGCTCACCCTGAACGCGGCGTTCGCCGCCGTCACGGCCGCCGTGCCCGACCGGGTGCCGCGCCGCCAGCGGGGCGCGGTCGGCGGCTGGCTGGGGGCGGCGCAGCTGCTCGGCGTGGTGGCAGGGACGGGGCTGGCGACGGTGGCGGGCGGCACGGTCGCGGGGTACGCGGCGTGTGCGGTGTTCATCGTGGCGGGCGTGCTGCCCTATGTCGTACGCCATCGCGACCTGCGGCTGGCGGCCGCCGAGCGCCCGTCGTGGCACTGGCGGGGCTTCGTGCGGGGCTTCTGGCTCAGCCCCCGGCGCCACCCGGACCTGGCCTGGGCCTGGCTGACCCGCTTTCTGATCAACGTCAGCAACTCCGTGGTGCTGCTCTACCTCCTGTACTTCCTCCGGGACCGGCTGCACCACGACGACCCCGAGGGCGGCGTGCTGATCCTGACGGCCGTGAACGGCGTGACGATGCTCGCCACCGTCGTGGTGGGCGGCGCCTGGTCGGACCGGGTGGGGCGGCGCAAGCCCTTCGTGCTCTGGGCGGGCACGCTGATGGCGGCGGCGACGGGGCTGCTGGCCCTGTGGCAGACCTGGCCGGGCGCGCTCGTCGCGGCGGCGCTGCTCGGCGTCGGCTTCGGCGTCTTCACCTCCGTCGACTTCGCCCTCATGACGGACGTCCTGCCGAAGGCCCTGGACCGCGGCAAGGACCTCGGCGTCATCAACATCGCCAACTCCCTGCCGCAGGTGGCCGCCCCGGTCCTCGCGGCGCCCGTCGTCACCCACCTCGGCGGCTACCGCGTGCTGTATCTGACGGCGGCGGTGATCGGCCTGGCGGGGGCGGTCCTGGTGACGCGGATCAGGGGCGTGGAGTGAGCCCGGCGGCGACGGAGGCCGCGGCGGCGTCCGGGGTGTCGCCCGCGGCCACGGCGAAGTCCCGCAGGGTTCCCGCGAGCACGTCGTCCGGGGTGTTGGTCCCCCAGGACGTAACCCGCGCGGACCAGTTGGGCGAGGCCGTGCATGGAGGCGAAGAGCTGGCGCACGAGCAGGTCCGGGTCGGCGTCCGCCCGGAAGCGGCCGGCGGCGGCGCAGCGGCGGATCGCGTCCGCGGGAAGCGCAGCATGAACGTACCCATGCGGCGGTCGTCGTCGGAGAGTTCGAACCCGGCGAGCGCGGAGCCGCCGAACATGACCGCGTACACGTCGGACTCGGCGCGCGCGAACTCCTGGTAGGTCCGGCAGAGTCCGGCGAGTTCGGCCACCGGGTCCGTGCCCCGCTCCAGGCCCTCCGCCTCCGCCCGGGCCCGGAACCGCTCGAAGCCCTCGCGCATGACCTCGCGCACCAGCCCGGGCATGGAGCCGAAGTGGGTGTACACGGCCATCGTCGAGGCCCCGACCCGGCTGACCAGGCGTCGTGCGCTGAGGGCGGCGGGCCCCTGCTCCGCGAGGACGCGCGCGGCTCGTCGAGGAGGAGACGGCGGACGTCGGGCGCGTCGCGTTTTCCGGTGGACACCGACGAAGCATAACTCCGTTATGGAAATAACGGCGTTATGCTGCTGGCGGCGCAGCGGCGGGACGGGGGTCCACCGCTGCGCCTCGTCGTCCGCCGGGCCGCGGGGCCCGGCGGGCTAGAAGCCGAGCTTGCGCAGCTGGCGGGGGTCCCGCTGCCAGTCCTTCGCGACCTTCACGTGCAGGTCGAGGAAGACCGGCGTACCGAGCAGCGCCTCGATCTGCTTGCGGGACTTGATGCCGACGTCCTTGAGCCGCTTGCCCTTGGGGCCGATGATGATGCCCTTCTGGCTGGGCCGCTCGATGTAGACGAACGCGTGGATGTCGAGCAGCGGCTTGTCCGCGGGCCGGTCCTCGCGCGGCAGCATCTCCTCGACCACCACGGCGATGGAGTGCGGCAGCTCGTCCCGCACGCCTTCGAGCGCGGCCTCGCGGATCAGCTCGGCGACCATGACCTGCTCGGGCTCGTCGGTGAGGTCGCCCTCGGGGTAGAGCGCGGGGCCCTCGGGCAGCAGCGGCACGATGAGGTCGGCGAGCAGGCCGACCTGCTGGTCGCCGACGGCCGACACCGGCACGATCTCGGCCCACTCGAAGCCCAGCTCCTTGCCGAGCTGGTCGATGGCGATGAGCTGCTCGGCGAGCGTCTTGCTGTCGACGAGGTCGGTCTTGGTCACCACCGCGATCTTCGGCGTCTTCTTGATGGAGGCGAGCTCCTTGGCGATGAAGCGGTCGCCGGGGCCGAGCTTCTCGTTCGCGGGCAGGCAGAAGCCGATGACGTCGACCTCGGCCCATGTGGTGCGCACGACGTCGTTGAGCCGCTCGCCGAGGAGCGTGCGCGGCTTGTGGAGGCCGGGGGTGTCCACCAGGATCAGCTGGGCGTCCGGGCGGTGCACGATGCCCCGCACCGTGTGCCGCGTGGTCTGCGGCTGGTTCGCCGTGATCGCGACCTTCTGGCCGACCAGAGCGTTCGTGAGGGTGGACTTGCCCGCGTTGGGGCGGCCGACGAAGCAGGCGAAGCCGGCCCGGTGGGCGGCCTCGGACGGCTCGGCTGATGACGGGGTACGAACGCTCATGGCGCCCATTGTCCCTGATCCCGGGAGCCCCGCCGCACCGCCGGCCCCGGTGGGCCCGCTGCCGGTTCCCTTCCGGGGCCCGCGACCACCTCCCGCACCCGGGACGTCAGCCCGCCTCGACCCGCTCCCGGACCCCCCCATCGACCCCCGCGAGGAACACCGGCGTACCGGCCCCACCGAGGTCACGCACGGCGGCGAGGTCCTCCGTGGTCAGGGCCTCGGCGCCGGAGACCACGGCGGCGGCCTCCAGCGACTCGGCGCCCGAGGCGACCGCCATCGCCACGGCGGTCCGCAGCGCGGACAGCCGGAGCGACTCCAGGTCCACGGTCCCCGCCACATACGTACGGCCCGTCTCGTCCCGCACGGCCGCGCCCTCGGGCACGCCGTTGCGGCCCGGGCCGAACGGGCGAGGGTGACGATCTTGCGGTCCTCGGGACCGAGGTCGGTGCTCTGCGTCATGGCACGAGCATAAGGAGCACCGCACCCACCCCGGGAGCCACCCCGGCCCAGCCGCACAGCGGCAGGGGGGTGGCGGCGGCCCTGGTCTCTTCGGGCCCGCGCCGCACCGCCACCCGCGCCTGACGGACCCGATGACGGCCCTGCCACTCAGCGGCGGGCCGTCGCGCCGTCCGGCGAACGGTGGGCCACGGCGGCCGACGCCGGGTCCGCGGCCAGGACCAGGAAGGCCGTCCAGGCCTCGGGGCGGAAGGCGAGCACAGCGCCACGGCGCTGTTTGGAGTCGCGCACGAGGACCGTCTCACCGGTCCACGCGGTCTCCACACACGTGCCCTCCGCGCCATCGCTCGCGCTGCTCTTGCGCCAGGTCCATAAGCCGCCCACGCTTCTCCTCCACCCCGGGTGGCGGACGCCATCGCACGGACGTTTCCACTCCGAGTTCCTTTGCCGGGCAGCCCGGAGTGGGAGCGTTTCGGGTCCGCTGTCACTCCATTCTGCCGCTCCGCCACGCCGATGGCGAGGGGCTGTTGGGACACTCTGCCGGGCGCGCGCCGCGTCGCGGGGGCGCTCAGGGGCGGTCGAGGCGCAGGCGGTGTGCTCGGGGCAGGCCCGCGACCACCAGGTCGTACGAGTCCTCGATGAGTTCCCTGAGCTGCCGGTCGGGGAGGGCTCCGTCGGCCGTCACCGTGTTCCAGTGGCGTTTGTTCATGTGCCAGCCCGGCACGATCTCCGGGTGCGCGGCCCGCAGCTGGACCGCCAGGTCCGGGTCGCACTTGAGGTTGACGGTGAGCGGACGCCCGCCGAGGGCCGAGAGCGCGAACATCTTTCCGGCCACCTTGAAGACCGAGGTCTCCGGCGTGAAGGGGAAGTCCTCCACCGCGTCGTTGAAGGAGAGGCAGAACGCCCGCAGCTCGTCGGGGGTCACTCGGGCTCCTCCTGCGCGGTCGCGCCGGAGGGGGCGACCGGCTCCACCAGTACCGTCACGATCTTGTTCCGGCGGCCCGCGGCGGACTCCGCGGTGAGCCTCAGCTCGCGGGCGTCCGGCAGCGGGAGACGCCGAGGCGCCCGCGATCGGGACGCGTCCCAGCTGCTTGGCGAGCAGGCCGCCGACCGTCTCCACGTCCTCGTCGTCGAACGCGTCGAGCCCGAACAGCTCCCCGAGGTCACCGATGTCGAGCCGCGCCGTCACGCGGTAGCAGCCGTCCGCCAGCTCCTCAACGGGCGGCAGCTCACGGTCGTACTCGTCGGTGATCTCGCCGACGATCTCCTCCAGGATGTCCTCGATCGTGACGATGCCGGCCGTGCCGCCGTACTCGTCGATGACCACGGCCACGTGGTTGCGCTCCTGCTGCATCTCGCGCAGCAGGTCACCCGCGTTCTTCGTGTCGGGCACGAAGGTGGCGGGGCGCATCGCCGTGGAGACCAGCTCGGACTCGCTGTCGCGGTTGATGTGCGTCTTGCGGGCCAGGTCCTTCAGGTACACCATGCCGACGATGTCGTCCTCGCTCTCCCCCGTCACGGGTATGCGCGAGAAGCCGGAGCGCAGCGCGAGGGTGAGGGCCTGACGGATCGTCTTGAAACGTTCGATGGCGACGAGGTCGGTGCGCGGCACCATGACCTCGCGCACCAGCGTGTCGCCCAGCTCGAAGACGGAGTGCACCATGCGGCGCTCCTCGTCCTCGATCAGGGACTCCTTCTCGGCGAGATCGACCATCGCGCGCAGCTCGGCCTCGGAGGCGAACGGGCCGCGCCGGAAGCCCTTGCCGGGCGTGAGGGCGTTGCCGATCAGGATCAGGAGCGGCGGGATGGGGCCCATGATCCGGGCCAGGGGCAGCAGGACGTACGCCGACGCGGTCGCCGTGTTCAGCGGGTGCTGGCGGCCGATGGTGCGCGGGGAGACGCCGACGGCGACGTAGCTGACGAGGACCATCACGCCGATGGCGATGGCGAGGGTTTCCCAGGTGCGGTCGAGCTCCTTGAGGCAGGCGTACGTCACCAGGGCCGACGCGGCCATCTCGCACGCCACGCGCACCAGCAGCGCCACGTTGAGGTAGCGGGTCGGGTCGGCGGCGACCTGCGCGAGCTTGGCGCTGCCGCGCCGGCCGGAGCGGACCGCCTCGTCGGCGCGGAAGCTGGAGACGCGGGCGATGCCCGCCTCGGCGCACGCCGCGAGCCACGCGACGACGACCAGGGCGACGGCCCCGGCGATCAGCTGGAAGCTCATGGCGCTAGGAGACGGTGGGCGCCGGGGAGGGACCGGTGAGGCCCTTCTCCGCGCGCCAGCCGTCGACGATCGCCGCCTGGAGGCCGAACATCTCGGCCTTCTCGTCGGGCTCCTCGTGGTCGTACCCGAGCAGGTGCAGCACTCCGTGGACGGTCAGGAGCTGCAGTTCCTCGTCCATGGAGTGCTGCGTGGGCGCGTCCTTGCCCTGCTGGGCGGCGACCTCGGGGCAGAGCACGATGTCGCCGAGGAGGCCCTGCGGGGGCTCCTCGTCGTCCTTCATGGGCGGCCGCAGCTCGTCCATGGGGAAGGACATGACGTCCGTGGGCCCGGGCAGGTCCATCCACTGGATGTGCAGCTGCTCCATGGCGTCGGCGTCCACGACGATCACCGACAGCTCGGAGAGCGGGTGGATGCGCATCCGCGCGAGGGCGTAGCGGGCGATGTCGAGGATCGCCTGCTCGTCGACCTCGGTTCCGGATTCGTTGTTGACGTCGATCGACATGGTGGTGCTGGTCTACTTCCCGTCGCGGCTGTCGTGCTGCTCGTACGCGTCGACGATACGGCCGACCAGCTTGTGCCGTACGACATCGTGGGACGTGAGCCGGGAGAAGTGGATGTCCTCCACGCCCTCCAGAATCCGCTGGACCTCCCGCAGACCGCTCTTGGTGCCGCCCGGCAGGTCGACCTGGGTGATGTCACCGGTGATGACGATCTTGGAGTCGAAGCCGAGACGGGTGAGGAACATCTTCATCTGCTCGGCGCTGGTGTTCTGCGCCTCGTCGAGGATGATGAACGCGTCGTTGAGCGTGCGGCCGCGCATGTACGCGAGCGGGGCGACCTCGATCGTGCCCGCCGCCATCAGCCGCGGGATCGAGTCGGGGTCGAGCATGTCGTGCAGCGCGTCGTAGAGCGGGCGGAGGTACGGGTCGATCTTCTCGTACAGCGTGCCGGGCAGGAAGCCGAGGCGCTCGCCCGCCTCGACCGCGGGCCGGGTCAGGATGATGCGGTTGACCTGCTTGGACTGGAGCGCCTGGACGGCCTTGGCCATGGCGAGGTACGTCTTGCCCGTACCGGCGGGGCCGATGCCGAAGACGATGGTGTGCTTGTCGATCGCGTCGACGTACCGCTTCTGGTTCAGCGTCTTGGGGCGGATGGTGCGCCCGCGCGACGAGAGGATGTTCTGCGTGAGGACCTCGGCGGGCGTCTCCTGCGCACCGCCGCCGTTCTCGTCCGCCCTCAGCATGGCGATCGAGCGTTCCACTGCGTCCTCCGTCATCGGCTGACCGGTGCGGAGCACCAGCATCATCTCGTCGAACAGGCGCTGGATGAGGGCGACTTCGGGGGCCGCGCCCACGGCGCTGATCTCATTGCCCCGGACATGGATGTCGGCCGCCGGGAAGGCCTTCTCGATCACGCGCAGGAGAGCGTCGCCGGAACCGAGGACGGTCACCATCGGGTGCTTCGCCGGGACCGTGAAGTGGGCTCGCGCCTGGTCCTGCGCCGTGTGAGTCGTGGGTGTCTGAGTCATGGGCCGGCTCTGAAGGCCTGCTCATCCTCCTTGTGCGGGGCTTGTGGGCCGCTCGACAGCCTTGTACTGCCAAGAGTACGACGCGGCACTGTCAGTGCCGTAGGGCTTTTCGGCAGGGGCCGGCTAGGCCGACCTGAACCCGATCGTCGGCACCGCCCTGCGCAGCGGCCACGGGCGGCTCTGGGCCGGGAGCAGGTCCTCCAGGAAGCTGTACCTCCGCAGCGCCACGGGGTCCTGTTCGTCGAACTCGCGTACGCGCCGCCACCAGGCCCCGACCTCCGCCCAGCCGGGCGCGGAGAGCGAGCCGCCGAACTCCTGCACGGAGAGCGCGGCGGTGAGTCCGGCGAAGGCCAGCCGGTCGGCCAGCGGCCACCCGGCGAGGGTGCCGGTGACGAAGCCCGCCACGAAGACGTACGCCCGCCCCGGTGGGGTCGAGGGCCTCGACCTCGATGGCGGGCACGTCGGCGGTCTCGCCGGTCCGCGCGTCCACCGCGTACGCCCCCTCGGCGCCCAGCGTCACCACCGCCAGCGGCACGTGGTCGGTCAGGGCCCTGGCCGCGGCCCGCGGGCACGACGTACGCGTGTACCGCATCGCCTCCTCGGCGTTGGGCAGGAACGCCTCGCAGTGCTCCAGGTCGGCGAGCCCGGCGAGATCCCACCGCCCGGTGTCGTCCCAGCCGACGTCGGCGAAGATCCGGGTGCCGCTGCGGGCGGCCTGCGCGATCCAGGGGGCGCGGACGCCGGGTGTCAGCGACGCGACGGCGGCGCGGGCGCGGGGCGGGGCAGCAGGGGGGCGCCGCCGTCCGGGGCGTCGGCGTCGGGGGGGCGGCTCGTGGCCGTGGCTGACCATGGTCCGCTCGCCCTCGTACGCCATGGAGACCGTCACGGGGGTGTGCCAGCCGGGCACGGTCCGCGACGAGGCGAGGTCGATGCCCTCGCCCCCTTCGAGGGCGTCCCAGCAGTACTCCCCGTAGTGGTCGTCGCCGAAGGCGGCGGCCAGGGACGTGTGCAGGCCGAGGCGGGCGAGCGCGGTCGCCATGTTGGCGACGCCGCCGGGGCTCGACCCCATGCCGCGCGCCCAGGACTCGGTCCCGCGCACGGGCGCGGAGTCGAGCCCGGTGAAGATGATGTCGAGGAAGACCGTGCCGGTGAGGTAGACGTCACAGGCCGGATCACCGGCTCTGCGGGTCGCCTTCAGCGGATCGACGGTGGGCTGTACGGATACGACCATGCAGGCAACGTAACGGACGACGCGCCCCGGGGCGGGGGATACCGGTGTGCCGCGGGGTGCGGGCGCTACCAGCGCGGCACCGCGGGAGTCGTCCAGCGGGGGTCGGCCACCCGCATCGCCGCCGCGTCGTCCCGTTCCCGCAGGGCGCGGAAGTCGTCGTCGAGCCAGCGCGCGTGCAGCGCGGCGAGCCGGGCGTGGTCGAGTTCCACGCCGAGGCCGGGGGTGTCGGTGACGGTGATCGAGCCGTCCGTGAACCGCGGGCGCGAGGTCAGGACGTCCTCGGACTGCCAGGGGTAGTGCGTGTCGCAGGCGTGGTCGAGGCCGGGCACGGTCGCCGCCACGTGGGTCATCGCGGCGAGGCTGATGCCCAGGTGCGTGTTGGAGTGCATGGAGACGGCGACCCCGAACGTCCGGCACACCGCGGCCAGGTCCCGCGTGCGCCGCAGCCCGCCCCAGTAGTGGTGGTCGGAGAGGACGACCTGTACGGCGCCCTTCGCGAAGGCTTCCGGGATCTCCTCGAAGGTGGTCACGCACATGTTCGTGGCGAGCGGCACGGAGGTGCGGGCCGCGACCTCGGCCATGGCGGGGGTGCCGAGCGCGGGGTCCTCCAGGTACTCCAGTACGTCCCCGAGTTCGGCGGCGACCTTCAGTGAGGTCTCCACGGACCAGGCGCCGTTGGGGTCCAGCCGCAGCGGCCTGCCCGGGAACGCCTCGGCGAGGGCGCGGACCGCGGCGATCTCCTCCTCCGGCGGGAAGACGCCGCCCTTGAGCTTGTACGACCGGAAGCCGTGGCGCTCGGTGAACAGCCGGGCCTGGGCGACGATCCCGGCCGGGTCGAGGGCGGCGCCCCAGCCGTCGTCCGGCTCGCTCGCGCGGCCCGCGGGGTGCTCGGCCCACTTGTAGAAGAGGTAGGCGCTGTACTCCACGGCGTCCCGCACCTTGCCGCCGAGCAGGGCGTGCACGGGCAGCCCGAGGGCCTTGCCGAGCGCGTCCAGGCAGGCCACCTCGAACCCGGAGACGACGGAGAGCCGCAGCTTGTCGGCGCTCCGCGCACCCCGCAGACCGCCGACGTCGACGGAGTCGTCGACCCGGGAGGCGTCGACGGCCACCTCGTCCGCGAGTGTGAACAGCCGGTTCACGTCGGAGACCTTGCCCCCGGGCAGCCGGGCGGCCAGGGACCGCGCCGGCTCCAGGTAGGTGCCATCACCGTAGGTCTCCCCGATCCCGGTCACCCCGCCCGCCGTGACCACCTCGACGATGAGGCGCGGCGTGTAGGGCTGATGGACGCCCTGGGTGTTGAGGAGCGGTGGATCGGCGACCAGGACCGGGGTGAGGCGGACATCCGCGATGACCAAGCTCTGTCCATACATGAGAACGGAGACTAGGTATGCGGACAGGGGCCGTCAATGGTGCGGGACGGCCCCGCCGGTCGAGCGGCGCGGGGCGCTACAGCTCCGCCTCGATCAGATCCGCCGCCCGTGAGGTGCTGCCCTCCGCCCGGACCTCCGCCTTCAACCGCGCGCAGCACGCGGCGACTTCGGGGTCGGACACCAGGGCCAGCAGCGTCGAACGCAGGGCCTCACCCGACGCGTCCGCCGTGTCCAGGCGACGCGCCACGCCCAGCTCCACCAGCCGGTCGGCGTTCACCGGCTGCTCGGCCCCTTGCGGTACGGCGATCATCGGCACCCCGGTGTACAGCCCCTCACTGGAACTGCCCATGCCGGCATGGGTGACGAACGCGTCGGCCCGCTCCAGGACCGCCAACTGCGGCACCCAGGGCCGGACTTCGATGTTCGCGGGCAGCTCCGCGCCCAGCTCGGCCGGGTCGACGTGCTTGCCGATCTGGAGGACGACGTGCCAGCCCGGCAGCTCCCCGAACGCGGCCACGCAGTTGCGGTAGAACTCCGGCTGCCTGGTGTACGCCGAGCCGAGCGAGACCAGGAGCACCTTCTCGGCGCCCTCGGGACGCGTCCAACTCCCTTGCCGCGCGCGGTCGCCGAAGCACGGCCCGACGAAGTCGACGCGGGGATCGACGGTGTCCGCGTACGGCTGCATGGCGCGCGGGATCGTGGCGAGGGCGCGCGGCGGAACCCCCGAGAACCGGCCGGCGTCCAGGGTGGTGGCCCCGCACCCGGCGAGCCACTCCGTGAAGCGGGCCTCCAGGGCGGCGGCGCCCGGCAGTCGCGCGAGGGCCGCGCCGATGTCCTCCTGGTAGCTGCCCCAGGCGACATAGGTGGGCGAGAGCTGGACGACGGGCCGCCCCTGCGCCTCGGCGAGCGCCCGGCCGACGTACGCGCCGATGTCGTACAGGTACAGGTCGGCGGGGTCGTCGTCGTACACCGCGCGCAGCTGCGGGAGCACCGCCATCGCGTCGTCGAGGAAGAGCGCGCTCGCCTCGATCGGGTCGTCGGGCCAGATGTTGTCGCGGTGCGGGAGCGTCGAGTCGTACGGGACGAGTGCGGCGCCGGTGGGTGCGATCAGCCCGGCGGTGGCGGGGTCGTTGGCGTACGTCACGCGGTGGCCGCGCGCGGCCAGCTCACGGATGATCTCCAGGGCGGGCAGCACATGGCTGACCATCGGCACGCCGATCATGGCGATATGGGCACGCCGACGGGAGGGTCCACGGGATGACATGAGAGTCCTTCGCGTACAGAAGTCACGGATCAGGGACAGGCGCGACGGGCCGCCGCCTCGGCCCCGAAGGGCGGGCGGGGGCCACGGAAGGCCGTGTCAGCCGTAGATCTGCGCGATGGAGTGCATACCGGGACCCTAGGCCCGGCGCCGGTGCTCAGTCGAACGAATAAGCCTCGACCTCGGCGAGGTAGCGCGCCCGCAGCTCCTCGTCCGCCGCGTCCCGGTCGAGGAAGGCCGCCTCGAAGGAGTTCCGCGCGAGCGTGCGCAGCTGCTCCTGGCCGATGCCGAGCGCCTCGCGCACGGCGTGGAAGGTGTCGTCCACGTACCCCCCGAAGTAGGCCGGGTCGTCGGAGTTGACCGTGCACATCAGCCCGGCGTCGAGCATCCGCGCCAGCGGGTGCTCTTCGAGGACGTCGATGGCGCGCAGCCGGACGTTGGAGAGCGGGCAGAGCGTGAGCGGCACGCGCTCGCGGACCAGGCGCTCGACCAGCTCCGGGTCCTCCATGCAGCGCAGCCCGTGGTCGACGCGCTCGACGCGCAGCAGGTCCAGGGAGTCGGTGATGTACGAGGGCGGGCCCTCCTCACCGGCGTGCGCGACGAGCCGCAGCCCGAGGGCGGCGGCGGCCTCGTACACCTCCTTGAACTTGACCGGGGGGTGGCCGACCTCGGCGGAGTCGAGGCCGACGCCGATGATCCGGTGGAGGTGGGGCCTGGCGGCCTCCAGCGTCTCCATCGCGGACTCGGCGGACTGGTCGCGCAGGAAGCACATGATGAGCCGGGTGGAGATACCGTGCCGCTCCTCGCTGCGCTCCAGCGCGCGGGACAGGCCCTCGATGACGGTGGCGATGGGCACGCCGCGCGCGATGTGCGCCTGCGGGTCGAAGAAGATCTCCGCGTGCCGCACGCCCTGGGCGGCGGCGCGGGTGAGGTAGGCGTCGGCGAGTTCCTCGAAGTCCGCCTCGGTGCGCAGCACGGCCATCAGGCTGTAGTAGAGGTCCAGGAAGGACTGGAGGTCCTCGAAGAGGTAGGCCTTGCGCAGCTCTTCGGTGTCGGCGTAGGGCAGCTCGACGTCATTGCGCGCGGCCAGCGCGAAGGCCAGTTCGGGTTCGAGGGTGCCTTCGATGTGGAGGTGGAGTTCGGCCTTGGGGATCGGCATGGTGCGGTCTCGCTCAGTTCTGTGCTGGGTGTGCGGTGGGGGGGGGCTCAGGTTCGCTTGGGGAGGGGCACGCGCATCAGGTCGCGGGCGACGGTCAGTTCGCCGTCGAACCCGGCGGCGCGGGCCTGCTGTTCGTAGGCGCCCGGGTCGGGGTAGCGCTGGCTGAAGTGCGTCAGCACGAGGTGCCGCGCCGCCCGCGTCGACGGCCACCCGGGCGGCCTGGCCGGCGGTCAAATGACCGTGGTCGACGGCCAGTTGCTCGTCCTCGTCGAGGAACGTCGACTCGATGACCAGCATGTCGCAGCCCTCGGCGAGCGCGTACACGCCGTCGCAGAGCCGGGTGTCCATCACGAAGGCAAAGCGCTGCCCGCGCCGCACCTCGCTCACCTCGTCCAGCGTGACGCCGCCGAGGGCGCCCTCCTTCTGGAGCCGCCCGACGTCCGGCCCCCTGATGCCGCGCTCGGCCAGCAGCTCCGGCAGCATGCGGCGCCCGTCGGGTTCGGTGAGGCGGTAGCCGTACGACTCGACGGGGTGGGAGAGCTTGCGCGCGTCGAGGGTGTACGAGGCGGTGGCGGCCAGCGGGCCGTCGGCGGCGACCGGGGCCTCGGCGAGCGCGACGGTCTCGCGGTAGGCCGTCGCGTACCGCAGGCGGTCGAAGAAGCGCTGCCCGGAGGCCGGGTAGTGGGCGGTGACGGGGTGCGGGACCCGGTCGAGGTTGAGGCGCTGGATCACCCCGGCGAGGCCGAGGCTGTGGTCGCCGTGGAAGTGGGTGACGCAGATCCGGTGCAGGTCGTGCGCGGCGACCCCGGCGCGCAGCATCTGCCGCTGCGTGCCCTCGCCGGGGTCGAACATGATGCCCTGGCCGTCCCAGAGCAGCACGTAGCCGTTGTGGTTGCGGTGCCGGGTCGGGACCTGGCTGGCGGTGCCGAGCACCACCAGTTCACGTACGGACAAGAGGGAGCGGCCCCGCTATCCGGGAGGCCACTGGAGGCCGCGGCCGCCCAGGACGTGCGCGTGCGCGTGGAAGACGGTCTGGCCCGCGCCCGCGCCGGTGTTGAAGACGATGCGGTAGCTCTCCGCCTTCTCCTCGGTGGCGACCTCCTGGGCCTCGCGCAGCACGTCCGCGGCGATCTGCGGCTCGGCGGCGGCCAGGGACGCGGCGTCGGGGTGGTGCACCTTCGGGATGATCAGGACGTGCGTGGGGGCCTGCGGGTTGATGTCGCGGAAGGCGAGGGTCGTCTCCGTCTCCCGGACCACGGTCGCCGGCACCTCACCCGCGACGATCTTGCAGAACAGGCAGTCGCTTCGCGCTTCGCCCGCCATGGGCCCGGCCTCCTCAGGAGCAGTGATCGGTACGCACGGAATGCTATCCCTCCGCGTCGCGCGGCGCGGTGGGATACCGGGCCGTACGGCGGCCCAGGGCAGGGGCGGCGCGCTCTTCGCGGGGTTCTCCGCCAGCGCGGCGAGCGCGATGCGCACCGCCTCGTCCAGCTGCGGGTCGCGGCCCGCCGCGTAGTCGTCGGGGGTCATCACGACCTCGACGTCGGGGTCGACGCCGTGGTTCTCCACCCCCCACTCCTCGCCTTCCGTCCAGAAGGCGTACTTGGGCTGGGTCACCAGCGTGCCGTCGACCAGGTGGTAGCGGCTGTCGATGCCGATGACGCCGCCCCACGTGCGGGTGCCGACCACGGGGCCGATGCCGAGCGCCCGGATCGCCGCGTTGACGATGTCGCCGTCGGACCCGGAGAACTCGTTGGCGACGGCGACGACGGGCCCGCGGGGCGCGTCCTGGGGGTAGCTGAAGGGCCGTGAGCCGCGCGGCAGGTCCCAGCCGACGACGCGGCGCGCCAGCTTCTCCACGACGAGCTGGGAGGTGTGGCCGCCGCGGTTCTCGCGGACGTCGACCACCAGGCCCTCGCGGGCGACCTCGACGCGCAGGTCCCGGTGGATCTGCGCCCAGCCCGGCGCCTGCATGTCGGGGACGTGGAGGTAGCCGAGGCGGCCGCCCGAGCGCTCGTGGACGTAGGCCCGCCGGTCGGCGACCCAGGCGTGGTAGCGCAGCGGCTCCTCGTCGTCGACGGGGACGACCACGGCGTGCCGGGGGTCGCCGCCGCCCGAGGGCGAGACGGTCAGCTCGACGGGTTTGCCCGCGGTGCCGACGAGCAGCGGTCCCGGCCCGGTCACGGGGTCGACGGGCCGGCCGTTGACTCGATCACCGCGTCGCCGGGGCGGACCGCGACGCCGGGGGCCGCCAGCGGGGAGCGCGCCGCGGGGTCGGAGGTCTCCGAGGGCAGGACGCGGTCGATGCGCCACAGGCCGTCCTCGCCCCGCGACAGGTCGGCGCCGAGAAGCCCTTGCCGGAGCGCGGAGCCGCCGCCCCGGCCGCCCGGGACGACGTACGCGTGCGAGGTGCCCAGCTCGCCCTGCACCTCCCAGAGCAGGTCGACGAGGTCGTCGTGGGTGGCGACGCGGTCGAGCACCGGGCGGTAGCGCTCCAGTACGCCGTCCCAGTCGACGCCGCCCATGTCGGCCGCCAGAAGTTGTCCCGCATGAGGCGGCCCGTCTCGTCGTACATCTGGCGCCACTCGGCGGCCGGGTCGACGGTGTGGCGGATGCGGGTCAGGTCGACGGAGATGTTCGAGTCGCTGTCCTCGTCGCCCGAGGCGCGCCGGTCGCTGGGCACCACCTTCAGCTTGCCGTCGGTCCACAGCAGGACCCGCTTGCCGTCGCCGGTGACCGCGAAGTGGTCGGCGTCGGCGGCCAGTTCCTCCACGCGGCGCTGGGCGAGGTCGTACCGCTCCAGCTCGGTGTGCGGCTCCGGGTCGGAGGGGGTGGCCCGGGAGGCGCCGAGCACGCCCCGCACCGGGTGGCGCAGCCAGAGCAGGCCGTCCTTGGCGGCGCGCAGCGTCGTATAGCGGGCGGCCTCGACGGGGAACGCCACGATGCGGTCGGCGAGCCCGTCGAAGTCGACGCGGTGACGGCGCGCCCTCGCTGTCGGGCGTCTCGGCGCCGGGGCTGTCCTGCCCCTCGAAGGGCCGGCCGTGCCGCTGCGGCCCGAACGGGGACGGCGTGGTCGCGGCGAGCGTGAGGAGGTACGGGCGGGAGCCGCCGACGAAGGCGAGGTCGAAGACGTGCTCGTCGTAGACCGGGTCGAAGGCGCGGGCGGAGAGGAAGGCGAGGTGCTTGCCGTCGAGCGTGAACGCGGGCGAATAGTCGCGGAAGCGCAGCGGGGTCGCCTCGGACACCGACAGGTCGGCGGTGTTGGCGAGTTTGAGCTGGCGCAGCGGGCTCGGGCCGGGGTGTGACCAGGCGAGCCAGGCGGAGTCCGGCGAGAAGACGAGCCCGGTGATGTCGCCGTCCTCGCTGCGGTCGACCTCGCGGACCTCGCCGCTCTCCCGCTCGACGAGCAGGACGCGCCCGTCGTGCGAGGCGACGGCGGCGCGGCTGCCGTCCGGCGACATGGCGAGCCCGAGGACCCGGCCGAGCTGTCCGGCGGCGAGCCTGCGCGGGGTAGCGCCGGGCGCGGGGCCGGTGGCCGGGGCGAACTCCAGCGCCTCGTCGCCCTCCGCGTCGTCACCCACACGTCGTGCGCCTCCCCCGCCACACGGAAGGTGCGGGGCAGCCGGGCGCGCACGCCCGGGGTGGCGGCGAGCGCGCGGGCCGGGCCCTCGCGGTGCGTGACCCAGTGCACGGAACCGCGGACGGAGACGGCGCTGCCGCGGCCGGTGTGATCGGGCGCGGCGGCCCCGAACCAGCGGGCGGCGGACACGGGGTGCGGCTGGAGGTCGGTGCGCTGGCCGCCGAGGCGGATGTCGAGGCGGCGCGGTTCGGCGCCGGTCAGGTCGTCCAGGAGCCAGAGCCGGCCGGCGCTCGTATAGATCACGCGGGTGCCGTCGGTGGCGGCGTGCCGGGCGTAGAAGCCGTCGAGCGGCGTGTGGCGGCGCAGGTCGGAGCCGTCGGGCAGGGACGAATAGAGGGCGCCGACGCCTTCGTGGTCGGAGAGGAACGCGAGCCGCTCCCCCACCCACAGCGGGTACTCGATGTTCCCGTCCAGCTCTTCGTGGAGGCGTACGAACTCCGTGTCCGCCGCCTCGCGGAGCCACAGCTTGCCCGCGGTGCCGCCGCGGTACCGCTTCCACCAGGCGGCCTCGCGTCCGAGGGGGGCGGTGACCAGCAGGACCTGGCCGTCGGGGCCGTGCGTGACGTTGCCGACGAGGCCGTAGGGCAGGGTGGCGGCGGGTCCGCCGTCCAGCGGCACGGCCCGCGCCCAGCTGCGGTTCCACGAGGCCTGGCCCGCGGCGGAGACCGCGAGGACCTGCCCGTCGGGGGTCCAGCCGCGCACGCCCGTCTTCCAAGTGCCCCAGTGCGTCAGCCTCTTGGAGGGGCCGCCGTCGACGGGCGCGACGTGCACCTCGGGCGCCCCGTCGCGGGTGGACGTCCAGGCGACGGTGGTGCCGTCCGGGGAGATGCGGGGGTGGTTCACGGGTACGTTGTCGGCGCTGACCCGCCAGGCGCGGCCCCCGTCGAGCGGGGCGACCCAGACGTCGTCCTCAGCCGTGAACGTGGCCAACTCGCCGTGGATGTGCGGATACCGGAGGTACGCAGTCTGTGTCACACCGTCCAGCCTAGGCAGGCGCCGGGCGGCCCGGAAGCGGTTTGGATCACTTCGGCCGGGGCGGGCCGCCCGGCGGGCCTGTCACTTCCCCGGCAGCAGTCGCAGGTCGGGGGCGGCGGGTCGGGGGTGACGGTCACCGTCACCGGCTCACGGTGGGGCGGGGCTCGGGCCGGTCGTCGGAGGGCGGGGGCTGGGAGGGCGGTTGGTGGGAGGAGCCGGGCGGGGACGGGGTTCCGCCGTCACCGTCACCCGCATCGCAGTTGCCGAGCACGTCGACCTGAAACCACTCCTTGCCGTCGACCCTGGCGGTGAGGTTGCCGCGTACGCAGCGGTCGTCGACGAGGGAGGACACCCTGCCCTTGATGGTGATGTCTTTGTTGTCGTCGTTGCCGCCGGTCTCGCCCTGGCAGTCCACCTCCACGACGGCCTTCTCCGAGGGACCGCCGCTCTTCGGGGTCACCCGGTCCTGATAGCGGGCGGTGCAGCTGAGCCACGCCACGTCGAGCTTCTGGCGCTCCAGCTCCTTGGTGCCCATCCGGTCGGTGGTGAGCGCGACCGCCGCGGTGTTCAGGCCGCCGTTCACCGGGTCACACGCGGTGACGCCGAGCGCGGCGGCGCCGGCGAGCCCGACGGCGTACAGAACAGGCGTACGCCGTCGCCCCGCGTTCCCTTGCCGTAGTCGTCTCCATGCCCCCATACAGGGCAGAGTGCCACCCTCTGTGCCGGTGCGGTAGACCGCTTGCGGCCATCTGTCCGCCGGGGGCGGCAGAGGGCGGAGGTCCGGTCAGGTCAGGACCAGCGGCCCGTGCGTCCGAGGAGCAGCGCGGTGGCGGCGGTGCCGGCGGTCGAGGTGCGCAGCACACTGCGTCCCAGCCGGTACGGCTTCGCGCCGGCCTCGGCGAAGGCCGCCAACTCGTCCGGGGAGACGCCCCCTTCGGGTCCCACGACGAGCACGATGTGCCCGCTCGCCGGGAGTTCGGCGGTGGCCAGCGGCGCACTGCCCTCTTCGTGCAGGACGGCCGCGAAGTCGGCGCCCGCGAGGAGGGCGGCGACCTGCTTGGTGGACGCCGCGTCGGCGACCTCGGGGAAGCGCACCCGGCGCGACTGCTTGCCCGCCTCGCGCGCGGTCGCCCGCCACTTGGCGAGCGCCTTCAGGCCGCGCTCGCCCTTCCACTGCGTGATGCAGCGGGCGGCGGCCCACGGCACGATGGCGTCGACACCGGTCTCCGTCATGGTCTCGACGGCGAGTTCCCCGCGGTCCCCCTTCGGCAGCGCCTGTACGACGGTGATGCGGGGCGACTCCTCGGGCTCCTCGGTCACCGGGTCCATCCGTACGACGAGCCGGTCCTTGCCCTCGGTGTCGAGGACCACGCAGTGCGCCCACCGTCCGGCGCCGTCGGTCAGGACGACGTCCTCCCCGGCGCGCAGCCGCTTCACGGAGACGGCGTGGCGTCCCTCGGGGCCGTCGAGTACGTACGGTCCGCCGCGGTCCGCCTCGAAGTGCCCGACGACGAAGACGGGGGCGGTCACGCGGCGCCGCCCTTACCCCCGGCGGCCAACGAGCCCTGGGCCTCGGCGAGTTCGGCCGCGAGGACCTCCACGAGCTGTCCCGCGGGCAGCTCCCGGGCGAGCCGGTGACCCTGCCCGGCCCACAGCGCCATGCCCTGCGCGACACCGGCCTTCGCGGCGGCCTTGCGCAGGCCGCTGGTCAGGTGGTGCACCTCGGGGTAGGCGGCGGGGGCGTACGGGCCGTGCTCGCGCATGAAGCGGTTGACGAGGCCGCGCGCGGGCCGCCCGGAGAAGGCCCGGGTCAGCTCGGTCCGCAGGAACAGCGGATTGGTCATGGCCTGCTTGTGCAGGGCGTGGGCGCCCGACTCGGGCGTGACCAGGAACGCGGTGCCGAGCTGCGCGGCGTCGGCGCGCCGCCGCGAGGACCGCGGCGATCTGCGCGCCGCGCATCAGGCCGCCCGTGGCGACCAGGGGGATCTGCACGGTCTCGCGGACCTGCGCGACGAGGGAGAGCAGCCCGATCCCGGCGCCGTCGGCCTCGGGGTTGTCGCGGTGGGTGCCCTGGTGTCCCCCCGCCTCGATGCCCTGCACGCACACGGCGTCGCGCCGGCCCACTGGGCGGCCTGCGCCTCTTCGGGCGTGGTGACGGTGACGACGGTGAGGGTGCCGACGCGCGCGAAGGAGTCGAGCACGTCACGCGTGGGGCACCCGAAGGTGAAGGAGACGACCGGCACCGGGTCGTCGAGCAGGATCGCGAGCTTGGCGTCGTACCCGTCGTCGCGCCCGCTGTCCGGGTCGCCGAGCTGCGTCTCGTACCAGGTGGCCTCACCGGCGAGCTGGCTGCGGTAGACGTCGACCGCGGCGGCGTCGGCGGTGTCGGGCTGCGGCATGAAGAGGTTGACGCCGAAGGGCCGCGAGGTCAGGCCCCGCAGCTGCTTGATCTCCTGGTACATCCCGTCGGCGGTCTTGTACCCGGCGGCGAGATACCCCAGGGCGCCGGCCTCACAGACGGCCGCGGCCAACTGCGGACAGGACGCGCCGCCCGCCATGGGGGCCTGCACGATCGGATGGCGGCAGAGATCGCTGAGCACGGAGGACATACCCGCATCGTCCCACGCCCCGGACACCCGACCGAATCGCCCCAGAGATCCCCACCTCGAGATCCCCACAAGGCCCGCCCCGCAAGGGGCACGGGGAACTGCCCAACCCACCCCCCAACCCGCCCGTAAGCGCGAGGAACTGCGCGAGCAACCACACGCAACCCGCACGAACAGAGGCCGGAACCACCCCTAAGGGGCGCGAGGAACTGCGCACCCAACCCCACACAACCCGCACAGACAGACGCCGCAACCCAGCCCCGAAGGGGCGCGGGGAACTGCGCGAGCAACCACAACCAACCCGCAGTCAAAAAACAAAGCACCCCCGGCACAGGAAGACCCGCCCCGGGGGCACAACAACCGCTCAAGGCGCTACCGCCCGTTAAACGCATCCTTCAACCGCGAGAACAACCCCTGCTGCCCCGGCTGAAACTGCCCCGTAGGCCGCTCCTCACCCCGCAGCTGCGCCAGCTCCCTCAACAACCGCTCCTGCTCGGCATCGAGCTTGGTCGGCGTCAGAACCTCCACGTGCACGATGAGGTCACCACGCCCGCCACCCCGCAGATGCGTGACACCACGCCCATGCAGCGGCACCGACTGACCGGACTGCGTGCCCGGCCGGATGTCGATCTCCTCAAGACCGTCCAGCGTCTCCAACGGCACCTTCGTGCCGAGCGCCGCCGCGGTCATCGGAATGGTGACCGTGCAGTGCAGATCGTCCCCGCGCCGCTGGAACACCGCGTGCGGCAACTCGTGGATCTCCACGTACAGGTCACCGGCGGGGCCGCCACCGGGCCCGACCTCACCCTCACCCGCGAGCTGAATCCGCGTGCCGTTGTCGACACCGGCGGGGATCTTCACGGTCAGCGTCCGCCGCGACCGGATGCGGCCGTCACCGGCGCACTCGGGGCACGGCGTCGGCACGACCGTGCCGAAGCCCTGGCACTGCGGGCACGGCCGCGAGGTCATGACCTGCCCGAGGAAGGACCGCGTGACCTGCGACACCTCGCCGCGGCCGCGGCACATGTCACATGTCTGCGCGGAGGTCCCCGGCGCGGCACCCTCACCGCTACAGGTCGTACAGACGACGGCCGTGTCGACCTGGATGTCCTTGGTCGTCCCGAAGGCCGCCTCGTCGAGGTCGATCTCCAGGCGGATCATGGCGTCCTGGCCACGGCGCGTACGCGACCGCGGCCCCCGCTGCGACGCCGTCCCGAAGAACGCGTCCATGATGTCCGAGAAGTTGCCGAAGCCACCGGCCCCGAAACCGCCCGCGCCACCGCCGCCGCCCGCCTGGGACAGCGGGTCGCCGCCGAGGTCGTAGACCTGCTTCTTCTGCGGGTCCGACAACACCTCGTAGGCGGCGTTGATCTCCTTGAAGCGCTCCTGAGTCTTCGGGTCCGGATTCACATCCGGGTGAAGCTCACGCGCCAGCCTCCGGAAGGCCTTCTTGATCTCGTCCTGGGAAGCGTCGCGGCGCACGCCGAGTACGGCGTAGTAGTCCGTGGCCACTTACGACTCCGCCAGGATCTGTCCGACGTAACGTGCCACTGCGCGTACTGCTCCCATCGTTCCCGGATAGTCCATGCGGGTCGGTCCGACCACGCCTAGTTTGGCGACTGCCTCGCTGCCCGAACCGTAGCCGACCGAGACCACGGAGGTGGAGCTGAGGCCCTCATGGGCGTTCTCGTGACCGATCCGTACGGTCATGCCCGAATCCGTCGCCTCGCCAAGCAACTTGAGGAGCACGACCTGCTCCTCAAGGGCCTCGAGAACGGGGCGGATCGTGAGGGGAAAGTCATGCCCGAAGCGGGTGAGATTGGCGGTGCCGCCGATCATCAGCCGCTCCTCGGTCTCCTCGACGAGTGTCTCGAGGAGGGTGGAGAGCACCGTCGAGACGGTGCCGCGGTCCTCGGCCTCGAAGGCCTCGGGCAGGTCCTGCACCAGCTGCGGGACGTCCGCGAAGCGACGGCCCGCGACCCTGCTGTTGAGCCGCGCCCGCAGGTCCGCGAGCGACGACTCCCCGAAGGGCGCCGGGCAGTCGATCATGCGCTGCTCGACCCGGCCGGTGTCGGTGATCAGGACGAGCATGAGGCGCGCGGGAGCGAGCGAGAGCAGCTCCACGTGCCGCACGGTCGACCGCGTCAGCGAGGGGTACTGCACGACGGCGACCTGCCGGGTCAGCTGCGCGAGCAGCCGCACCGTGCGCCCCACGACGTCGTCGAGGTCGACGGCGCCGTCGAGGAAGTTCTGGATGGCGCGCCGCTCGGGGGCGGTCATCGGCTTGACCCCGGCGAGCTTGTCGACGAACAGGCGGTAGCCCTTGTCCGTCGGGATGCGCCCCGCGCTGGTGTGGGGCTGGGCGATGAACCCTTCCTCCTCCAGCGCCGCCATGTCGTTGCGCACCGTGGCGGGAGAGACGCCGAGACGGTGCCGCTCGGTGAGCGCCTTGGAGCCGACCGGCTCCTCCGTCCCGACATAGTCGTGGACGATGGCGCGCAGCACTTCGAGCCTGCGTTCACTGAGCATCGCGCACACCTCCCAAACGTCGTCCGTCGCGGTGATCCCCTGCGTGGACCGCTGCCTGGCACTCAACGCGGGTGAGTGCCAGCCTGTCAAAGGGTCAGTGTACGGGCGTCGGGTACGGACCCGGCAAGGCCGGACCCGCACCCCGTTGCGCGTGCCCTAAGCCCGGTTGGTCATGCCACGAGCCGCCGCAGCGGTTAGCGTCACCGTATGGACGTGGAGCCGGCATGGGAAGCGGCGGGCTGGGAGCGGCTCGCACCGCGCGTGGGACGGTGCCGTCTGCCGGTGTGGGACTGCACGGCGGGGCTCGTCGTCGGTGACGAGGCGGCCCTGATGATCGACGCCGGGGCGAGCCTGGCCGAGGGCGCGGCGCTGCGGACGCGGGCCAGGGAGCTGCTCGGCGGCGGTCGCCGCGTGACGCATCTCGCGTTGACGCATCCGCACTTCGACCATGTCCTCGGCGCCGCGGCCTTCGCGGGCGTGGAGGTGTACGGGGCCGTGGGCATCGACACGGTTCTCGGCAAGGGCGGCGAGGAGCTGTGCGCGGACGCGGTGCGGCACGGCCTGGACCGGCGGGCGGCGGCGGAGGCGGTCGATCTCCTGGTCCACCCCCACCACCTGGTGTGCGGGGAGTGGACGCTCGACCTCGCGGCGGCGTCCGTCCTCCTCGCGAACGTCGGCCCCGGCCACTCGGGCCACGACCTGGCGGTCCTGGTGCCCGGCGGGGACGACGGGGGCGGTGCGGGCGGCGGGCGGGAGATCGTCTTCTGCGGCGACCTCGTCGAGGAGTTCGGCGAACCGCAGGCCGGTCCGGACGCGGTGCCCTCGCGGTGGCCGGCGGCGCTGGACCGGCTCCTGGAGCTGGGCGGCGAGGACGCGCGGTACGTGCCGGGGCACGGTGCGGTGGTGGATGCGGCTTTTGTCCGTGCGCAGCGCGCCACACTGGCGGCACGTTCCGGCGTGTCGTAGCGGCGCTCCTGCCCACTCTTCCTATCGTCGGCGGAATGCGCCAGTACTCCGCCGATCTCACGCCCCCATGGAAGAAGCCGAAGCCCGTCCCGGAGGTGGCGGCGGACGCCGGCCTCGTGGTGGAGGAGCTGAGCACCGGTTTCTGCGGGGCGGTGATCCGCTGCGAGAAGACCGCGCAGGGTCCGACGGTGACCCTGGAGGACCGCTTCGGCAAGCACCGCGTCTTCCCGATGGAGCCGCGGGGGTTCCTCCTGGAGGGCAGGACGGTGACGCTGGTCCGCCCGGCCGCGGGCGCGGCGCCGGTACGTCCCTCGCGCACCGCCTCCGGTTCGGTGGCCGTTCCCGGGGCGCGGGCCCGGGTCGCCCGCGCGGGACGCATCTACGTCGAGGGCCGCCACGACGCCGAACTGGTCGAGCGGGTCTGGGGCGACGACCTGCGCATCGAGGGCGTCGTCGTCGAGTACCTGGAGGGGATCGACGATCTCCCGGCGATCGTCGCGGAGTTCGCCCCCGGCCCCGACGCGCGGCTCGGCGTCCTCGTGGACCACCTCGTCCCCGGTTCCAAGGAGTCCCGCATCGCGGCGGAGGTCACCGGCGACCACGCCCTGGTCGTCGGCCACCCTTACATCGACGTGTGGGAGGCGGTGAAGCCGTCCTCAGTGGGCATCGAGGCGTGGCCCCGGGTGCCGCGGGGGCAGGACTGGAAGACGGGCGTGTGCCGGGCGCTGGGCTGGCCGGAGAACACGGGGGCGGCGTGGCAGCGCATCCTCGGCTCGGTCCACAGCTACAAGGATCTCCAGCCGGAGCTGCTGGGCAGAGTGGAAGAACTGATCGACTTCGTGACGCATCCGTAGCGGAGGCACTGGCGAGCTGCTGCCGGGTGCGTGGTCGGGCGCGCTCATGAGAGTGGATCGTAATCGCTCAGGCGAGCGGGCCGGGGTCATCCTCTGAGGTACGCGAGGACCGCCAGCACCCTGCGGTGGACGCCGTGGCGGGGGCAGGTCCAGCTTCGCCAGGATGTTGCCGATGTGCTTGCCCACGGCCGCCTCGGAGACGACCAGTTGGCCCGCGATCGCGCCGTTCGACTTCCCCTCGGCGACCAGCGCCAGCACCTCCCGCTCGCGCGGCGTCAGCTGCTCCAGCGGGTCGCGCCGCCGTCGCAGCAACTGCCGTACGACTTCCGGGTCGACGACGGTTCCGCCCTCCGCGACCCGCGTCAGCCCCTCCACGAACTGCTCGACCTGGCCCACGCGGTCCTTGAGCAGATAGCCGACGCCGGTGCCGTCCCCGCTGTCCAGCAGCTCGGCGGCGTACGACCGTTGCACGTACTGGCTCAGCACGAGCACCGGCAGCGTCGGCCGCCGCGCCCGCAGCTCCACCGCCGCCCGCAGTCCCTCGTCCTGGAAGCCGGGCGGCATGCGCACATCGGTGACGACGACGTCCGGCTTGTACGCCGCCACGCGTCCCGCAGCGCGTCCGCGTCGCCGACCGCGGCGACCGTCTCGTGCCCGAAGCGGCCGAGCACGCCGATCAGCCCCTCGCGCAGCAGCACGCTGTCCTCGGCGAGTACGACTCTCAGGCGGCGGGCGGGGGTTGAGGTTGGCGTCGGGGCTGGGCTTGGCACGGGATCTCCACGGACAGGACTGTCGGGCCGCCCGGCGGGCTGGTGACCGTCAGTGTGCCATCGAGGACCGCGAGGCGGTCGGCGAGCCCGGTCAGGCCCGTACCGCGGGCCGCCCGCGCCGCCGCGGCCGTCGTCGCACACGTCGACACGGAGGACTCCGCCGGTGTGCGCGGCGGTGACGCGGGCCCTGGTCGCGCCGCTGTGCCTGCCGACGTTCGCCAGGGCCTCGCGGACCGCGAAGTACCCGGCGGATTCGACGGGTTCGGGCAGCCTGGGCAGCGGCGCCCCGTCCCCCTCTATGGTCACCGTCACGGGCACGGCCGAGCGGTCCGCCGCGTCCTCCATCGCCGCGGCGAGGCCGTAGTCGGCGAGGACCTGCGGGTGGATGCCGCGGATCAGCTCCCGCAGTTCGGTCAGGACCCGGCCCGCCTCGTCGAGCGCGGCGGCGAGCTGCCCGGCGAGGGCGCTGCCGGGCTCGGCGTCGAGCCGGGCCAGGCCCAGGCGCATCGTGAGCGCCACCAGCCGCTGCTGCGCCCCGTCGTGCAGGTCACGTTCGATCCGCCGCCGTTCGGCCTCGAAGGCGTCGACGAGCCGGGCCCGGGAGCGGGTCACCTCGGCGAGGCTCGCGGCGAGTTCGGACTCGCGCGGGGCGAGCAGGAGGCGGGCGAACGCGGCGCGGGCGGCGGCGTACGCGCCGAGCGGGTACGCCAGCACGGCCAGCAGGAGCAGGCCGAGGAGCGCGGTGCCGCAGGCCGCCGGGTAGGCGTCGACGAGCCACAGCTTGGCGGGGCGGATGTCGTGACCGGGGCCGCCGGCGGTGGCGAGGTGTGCCGGGGCGGCGACGAGGAGGACGGGGAAGGCGACGGTGGCGGCCAGGACGAGGAGGTCCAGGGGCCACAGGACGAGGGCGAACAGGGCGGCGTGGGCCAGCTCGCGCCACGTGGCCTGCTCCGTCAGGCGGAGTCGGAGCCATGCGGGGATGCCGGGGGTGTTCGGGGTGCGGTGCGGGGTGGGTGCCGGGTCGGGGTCGACGAGGCGGATACGGCGTCGTTCCAGGGCGGCGATGGGGACGCCGGAGAGGGCGAGGGCGGCGAGGAGGGGGATGCCGACGAGGACGAGCGTCAGGGCGGTGGCTACGGCGGTGAGGGCGGCGCCGACGAGGAACACGGCGGCGCCGAGGAGGGCTCCGCCGAGCAGGTAGCCGGCGCTGCGCCAGGGAGCACTGCTCCGGAGGTATCCCCGCCCTCGCAACTCACGCCACGCGCTCTCCCTCGCCATGGGGTTCACGGTAGGGGGGTGGGTGCCGGGGGGGGGGCGCCGTCGTCGGCTTCCGGGTCGGTCCGGGGTGGGGGGCGCCTTGGGTTCGGTTGTGGGGCGGGGCCGCGG
>RBWT01000083.1 GCA_004010275.1 Streptomyces huasconensis | reverse complement strand
CCCAAACCCCGCCTTTACTCCGCCCCACCGCCGGAGGCACCGCCCCCCTCGTACAACTCGAACCAAATGCTCTTTCCATCCCCCCGCGGGTCCACCCCCCACGCATCCGCCAACAACTCCATCAGCACCAGCCCCCGCCCGGAAGACGCCAGCTCCCCAGGATGCCGCTTATGCGGCAGATCATCGCTGCTGTCCGCGACCTCCGCCCGCAACCGCCGCGCCCCCGGCTCCCCGCTGACCTCGGCGACGAGCAACGCGTCGCCATCGGTGTGCACGAGGACGTTCGTGAGCATCTCCGAGACCATCAGGACCGCCGAGTCGACCTGGTCCTCGTCCGCCCAGTCGTGCAGCAGGTCCCGCAGGTGGCGCCGGGCCCCGCCGATGCGCTCCGGCTCGGCCTGCGCGACCGTCAGGACCGTGCGGCGGGCGTCCGTGCGCTGCTCCGGGCGGCTGGTCCGGCTCAGCAGCAGGACCGCTATGTCGTCCTCGCGCCGGTCGGCGAGCGGGCCGGTGGTGTAGTGCGAGGAGGGCCCGTGCACGGCCTGCACGAGGGAGTCCGCGAGCTGTTCGAGGCCCTCGCCGTGTTCGCCGCCGTCGCCCTCGCCCTCGTACTCCTCCAGGATCGTCCTGATCCGCGTCCAGCCGCTGTCCAGGTCGTGGCCGCCGGTCTCGATGAGGCCGTCGGTGCAGATCAGCATGGTCTCGCCGGGCTCCAGGACGAGGCGGGTCGTGGGGTAGTCGGCGTCCGGGTCGACGCCGAGCGGCAGGCCGCCCGCCGTAGGACGTTGCAGAACCGTTCCGTCACTCAGGCGTATCGCCGGTTCCGGGTGGCCGGCGCGGCCGATCTCCAGGACGCCGGTCGCCGGGTCCGCCTCGACGTACAGGCAGGTCGCGAAGCGCGGGTCGTACACCGTGGTCTCGTCGGCGCCGCTGCCGCTGGAGCCGTACGTGATGGACTCCGTGATGCCCGACAGGAAGCGCGTGGCCCGGGAGAGCACCGCGTCCGGGCGGTGCCCCTCGGAGGCGTACGCGCGCAGGGCGATCCGCAGCTGCCCCATCAGTCCCGCCGCGCGCACGTCGTGTCCCTGGACGTCGCCGATGACGAAGGCGATGCGGCCGCTCGGCAGCGGGATCATGTCGTACCAGTCGCCGCCGACCTGGAGGCCGCCGCCGGTCGGCACATAGCGGGCGGCCACGCTCATCCCGGGGATCTGCGGGCCGAGCATCGGCAGCATCGACCGCTGGAGGCCCTCGGTCAGCTCCCGCTCGGACTCCGCGACCCCGGCCCGCGACAGGGCCTGCGCCAGCATCCGGGCGACCGTCGTCAGGACGGAACGCTCATCAGGGGTGAAGGACACCGGGTAGGCGAAGGCGGCCATCCACGCGCCCATCGTGCGGCCCGCCACCGTCAGCGGCAGGAACGCCCACGACTGCCGCTCGAAGCGGCGGGCCAGCGGCCAGGCAGCCGGGTAGCGGCGGCGGTAGTCCTCGGGCGAGGAGAGATAGACGGCCCGGCCGGTGCGCACCACCTCGGCCGCCGGATAGTCGGTGTCCAGCGGCATCGCCGAGAAGGGCCCGTCGTCCCCGGGCTGGTGACCGTGGTGGCCGATGATCGAGAGCCGGTCGCCCGCCACCCCGAAGACCGCGAGCCCGTCCGGCGAGAATCCCGGCATGGAGAGCCCCGCGGCGACCCGCAGCACCTCCTCCGTGGAGCGCGCCTCGGCGAGGGCGCGGCCCGCGTCCAGCAGGAACGCCTCGCGGGAGCGGCGCCAGTCACCCGTCACGGGCGTGCGGGCGGCGGTACCGGGCGCGGGCTCGGTCACCTCCTGCAGGGTGCCGATCAGCTCGTACGCCTCGGTCGCGTCGTGCAGCACGGGCTTGGAGCGGCTGCGTACGGTGCGCAGGACGCGCCGCCCCGTGTCGTCCATGATCCGCAGCCGGGCCTCGGCGAGGGTGCCTTCGGCGACGGCCAGCTGGACGGTTCCGTAGATCTCGTTCCAGTCGACCGGGTGGAAGCGCGAGCGCACGGCCGCCTCCGTCAGCGTCTGGGCGCGCGCGGGCAGGCCGAGGAGCCGGGCCGCCTCCGCGTCCAGCGTGACGGCCCCGGAGGCGTTGTCCCACCGCCACAGCCCGGTCGCGATGGCGGCCAGAACCTCCCGCACGGGAGGCAGGGGATCGCCCGCCACCTGCGAGAGAGGGTCGTTCCCCACCTGCGAGGGGGGATCGTCGGTGCGCATTGACCCACTTTAGGAAGATGTACGCCCCCGCCGCCACCGAGCGCGGGGGCCTCGGGCGTCCGCGCGGGTGCCCCCGGCGGATATCCGGAAACCGATCTTCGCCCGGACGGTAGCCTTGGGAGGGTCTGCTCTCTCCCCTATTCGCGAAGACTGGATGAACGACGATGCATCGGTACAGGTCCCACACCTGCGGCGAGCTCCGCGCCTCTGACGTCGGCACCGACGTCCGGCTGAGCGGCTGGCTGCACAATCGCCGAGACCTGGGCGGCATTCTCTTCATCGATCTCCGCGATCACTACGGCATCACGCAGCTGGTGGCCCGTCCCGGCACCGCCGCCGCCGAGGTCCTGGACAAGCTGTCCAAGGAGACCGTCGTCCGCGTCGACGGCAAGGTCGTCTCGCGCGGCGCCGACAACGTCAACCCGGAGCTGCCCACCGGCGAGATCGAGATCGAGGCCGCCGAGGTCGAGGTGCTCGGCGCCGCGGGCCCGCTGCCCTTCACGATCAACGCCGAGGACGGGGTGAACGAGGAGCGCCGCCTGGAGTACCGCTTCCTCGACCTGCGCCGCGAGCGCATGCACCGCAACATCATGCTGCGCAGCGCGGTCATCGCCGCGATCCGCTCGAAGATGGTGGCCCTCGGCTTCAACGAGATGGCGACGCCGATCCTCACCGCGACCTCCCCCGAGGGCGCCCGTGACTTCGTCGTCCCCTCCCGCCTGAACCCCGGCAAGTTCTACGCCCTGCCGCAGGCCCCGCAGCAGTTCAAGCAGCTGCTGATGATCTCCGGCTTCGACCGCTACTTCCAGATCGCGCCGTGCTTCCGCGACGAGGACGCCCGCGCGGACCGCTCGCCCGGCGAGTTCTACCAGCTCGACGTCGAGATGAGCTTCGTGGAGCAGGAAGACGTCTTCCAGCCCATCGAGAAGCTGATGACGGAGCTGTTCACGGAGTTCGGCGGCGGCCGCGAGGTCACCTCCCCCTTCCCGCGCATCCCGTTCCGCGAGTCGATGCTGAAGTACGGCAACGACAAGCCCGACCTGCGCGCCAAGCTCGAACTGCACGACATCACCGACATCTTCGCGGGCTCCGACTTCAAGGCCTTCGCGGGCAAGCACGTGCGCGCGCTGCCGGTGCCGGACACGGCGTCGCAGTCCCGCAAGTTCTTCGACGGCCTCGGTGACTACGCCGTGGAGCACGGCGCCAAGGGCCTGGCCTGGGTGCGCGTCGCCGAGGACGGTTCGCTGACCGGCCCGATCGCCAAGTTCCTCACCGAGGCGAACGTCGCGGAGCTGACCAAGCGGCTCGGCCTGGAGGCCGGCCACGCGGTCTTCTTCGGCGCGGGCGAGTTCGACGAGGTCTCGAAGATCATGTCGGCGGTGCGCGTCGAGGCCGCCAAGCGCGCGGGCCACTTCGAGGAGGGCGTCTTCCGGTTCTGCTGGATCGTCGACTTCCCGATGTACGAGAAGGACGAGGAGACCGGCAAGATCGACTTCTCCCACAACCCCTTCTCGATGCCCCAGGGCGGCATGAAGGACCTGGAGGAGAAGGACCCGCTGGACATCCTCGCCTGGCAGTACGACATCGTCTGCAACGGCATCGAGCTGTCCTCCGGCGCCATCCGCAACCACGAGCCCGAGGTCATGCTGAAGGCCTTCGAGATCGCGGGCTACGACGCGGAGACCGTGGAGCACGAGTTCGCGGGCATGCTGCGCGCCTTCCGACTCGGCGCCCCGCCGCACGGCGGCATCGCGCCGGGCGTCGACCGCATCGTGATGCTCCTGGCCGACGAGCCGAACATCCGCGAGACGATCGCCTTCCCGCTCAACGGCAACGCCCAGGACCTGATGATGGGCGCGCCGACCGAGCTGGACGAGTCGCGGCTGCGGGAGCTGAACATCGCGCTGCGTAAGCCTGCGGCGCAGTAGCGGCGTCGAACGTCGAAGAAGGGCCCCGGAACCTGACGGTTCCGGGGCCCTTCTTTTCGTGCCGTCAGGTGACCTCAAGTCCCTGTGCGGTGCCGGGGTTGACGGCACGGGCGCCCGATTCCCTGAGGCCTGAGGCTTCAAGCTCGGGGCTAGGGGCCTGGGGTCGAGGTGGCGAGATTTGGCTGTCTGTACGCGGACCATGGAGGGCCCACGCGAGGGTGCGTGTCGTCGCGGGAACCGGTGGTCGTGAGGTCGTGAGGGAGACGCGGCGGCGCTGGGCAGGTGACGGGTGCCGTGAGGGGCGGTCCCTCAGGCGGCGTGGGTGGGCGAGGCGTCCGCCTCGGCCTCGGCCCACTCGGTGACGAGCTGCTCGTACACCCGACGCTCGTCGGGCCGCAGCCGCCCACCGGCACCCAGCCACAGCGCACGGATCTCCTCGTTGACCTCGTCGGCAGTGCGTCGCCGGGCGGGGGAGGGAGTCGTGGCCATGCAGTGAAGCTTACGTAGGGGAGTGTGAAGACGGCGTCAAATCAAGCCGTCCCCCTGCATGACATAGCTCACCGTGACGTCAACCACGTGTCGCGTCACGAGGCCTGGCTCGCACTTGCGCACGCTACGCGAGCTGCGTACGGCGTGCGGGCATGCGGCAGTGTGGACGGGCGGGTGGCTATGGCGTCGGGGGTGTGTCCTCGGCGAAGAGTTCGTCGACGCTCTGGACGGTGAAGGCCCGGTCCAGCCAGCGGGCGAGGACGTCGAGGTCGGTGCAGGCGGTGATGCGCTCGCGGGCGTCGTCGGGGAGGGGGACGAGACGCCGGTCGAGGAGACGGACGACAGTACCGGCGGCCATGGCCAGAGCCTCGGCCGCACCTTCGGCCTTGCCCTCTGCCCTGCCTTCGGCCTTGCCCTCGGCCATGCCTTCGGCCTTTCCGTCGGCCTTGCCCTCGAAGTAGGCCTGCTCGCGAAGCGTGCCCCGGCCCGGGAAGTAGCTGACGAACGTCATGAGTTCTCTCCATTCCGCTCCGGCCGGGGTGTTCCCCAGACCGACGTCCAAAAGGTCGCTGTAGTAGTCGGCGGACTTCTTGTCGGTCGCTCGCAGGGCACGAGCCAGCGCGTCCAGTATGGCGCCGGTGTCCTTGCTCCGGCCATGTGTCAGGGCCGAGAACGCCGCCATCGCCAAGTCCCGTGCCGCCACGGACGGGTCGGTGATGACGGGTACGTTCTCGGGCCCGAGGACGAGCGGATGCGTGCTGAGCGCCGTCCATCCCAGGGCGCCGCAGGTGAACGGCCCCGCCGCCCATCTCGCGGTCGCCCTGTCCTGGCAGATGACGAGCAGCAGTACCGGCAGCTCGTACTTCGCCTGGAGATACGCGACGTAGTACGCCCAGCTCGCCTCCTTGCCCGCGTCGCGCTTCCCCTGGGCCTCGATGGCCAGGAGGAAGCTGTCGCAGCCGTCGGACGGCTCGACGCGGAGGACGCTGTCGATGCGGCGCTCGATGGGACGGATCTCTGTGGTGTCGGGTGTGAGGACCTCCACGATCGCCTTGGCGGGCGGCGGGACGCCGAGCAGCCCGAAGACGGGACCGAGGATCTCCGGGCGCTCCTGGAAGATCCGGTGGGAGGCCTCATGGCGTGAGGTGACCATGAGGCGAAGCCAAGCGGGTTCGCGGGGCGGGGGCCGGGTGAATGGGCCTGCGGTCACTCTTTCGAGCGTCGAGGAAACGTTCAGGTGCCTGTTCCCGGGACGGGGCCGGGAGCGGTGCCCGGGCCCCTGGAGTGGGGCGGGCGTCACCCCTTCTCGCGACTGCTGCACATCCCCTTCCCGGAGCCCCGGGACATCGCGATCCTCAACGCGGACCTCACCGAGATCGAACCCATCGAGCGGCGTTGCGACACCCTGTTACGGGTGGACACCGATGACGGCAACTATCTGTTCGTCATCGAGTCGCAGGGCAAGAAGGACGAGGCCAAGCGCGGCAGTTGGGCGTACTACCTCTCGTATCTCTACGAGAAGTACCGCTGCGAGCCGGTGCTGATCGTTTTGACGCAGAGCGCGTCGACGGCCCGCTGGGCCGCCAAGCCCGTCCAGTTCGGTCTGCCGGGCTGGCCCACGCTGATCCTGCGCCCGCTGGTTCTGGGGCCGGACAACGTGCCGGTGATCGTAGATCCGGGAGTGGCGGCGGACGATGTCCCCCTCGCGGTCTTCTCGGCGATTACACATGGTCGAGGAACCGGCGCCCTCGCCATACTGGAGTCACTGGCTGCCGCTCTGGAAACTGTCGACGTCGACAGCGCGGCGATGTTCGCCCAATTGACCGAATCAGGCCTGGTCGACCCCCAGGCGAAGAAAATCTGGAGGGACCTGATGACGACGATCAACTACTTCTTCCGGCATGAGGTCGCCGAAAAGGTGCGGGAAGAAGGCCGTGAAGAGGCGCGGGCCGAGGAGCGGGCCAGAGTCATCCTGCGCACGCTCGACTGGCGCGGCATCGAGCTCTCGGAAGCCGATCGGGAGCGGGTGCGGTCCTGTGGGGACCTCGGCCGCCTCGCGCTGTGGCTCGACCGTTGTTACGAGGTGACCGACGCGGCCGGCCTGTTCGACGGTGACGGTGACGGCGAGGGCGCCTGACGTACGACGAGTCCCGCCGCGCCCCGTCGTGATCCCGGGGCGTGGCGGGACTCATCCGTGGTCCGTCGCGTGCCGTTCCGTTACGCGGTCGGCTTCTCCTCCAGGCGGGGGAAGAGCACCGCGCCCTTCGTCACCGTCGCGCCGGGGGCGAGGCGGCCCCACGTGGCCGCGTCCTCGATGCGCTGTTCGGCCAGCGCGCCCAGGGAGGCCTCCGCGCCGAGGGAATCCCAGAGCTTCTGGGACGTCTCCGGCATGACCGGGTTGAGGAGGACCGCCACCGCGCGGAGGGCTTCCGCCGCCGTGTAGAGGATCGTCGCCAGGCGGGCCTTGCCCTCGGGGCTGTCGTCCTTGGCCACCTTCCACGGCTCCTGCTCCGTGATGTAGCCGTTGACCTGCTTCACGAAGTCGAAGATCGCCAGGATGCCGCCCTGGAAGTCCAGCTCCTCGCCGATCTTCCGGTCGGCCGCCGCGACGGCCTTCGCCAGGCCCTCGTGGATCGCCTGCTCCGCGTCGCCGTCGGCGTCGCGGCCGGCAGCTCCCCGCCGAAGTACTTGCCGACCATGGCCGCGACGCGCGAGGCGAGGTTGCCGTAGTCGTTGGCGAGTTCGGAGGTGTAGCGGGCGGAGAAGTCCTCCCAGGAGAACGAGCCGTCCTGGCCGAACGTGATCGCCCGCAGGAAGTACCAGCGGTACGCGTCGACGCCGAAGTGCGAGGTCAGGTCCTGCGGCTTGATGCCGGTCAGGTTCGACTTCGACATCTTCTCGCCGCCGACCATCAGCCAGCCGTTCGCCGCGACCTTGCCCGGCACCGGCAGGCCCTGCGCCATCAGCATCGCCGGCCAGATCACCGCGTGGAAGCGGAGGATGTCCTTGCCGATGAGGTGGACGTTCGCGGGGAAGGTCTCGTCGAACTTCTCCGGGTTCTCGTTGTACCCGACGGCCGTCGCGTAGTTCAGGAGCGCGTCGATCCACACGTAGATGACGTGCTTCTCGTCCCACGGCACCGGGACGCCCCAGTCGAACGTCGAGCGCGAGATCGACAGGTCCTCAAGACCCTGCTTGACGAAGTTCACGACCTCGTTGCGCGCCGACTCCGGCTGGATGAAGCCCGGGTTCGCCTCGTAGAACTCCAGCAGCTTCGGGCCGTACTCGCTCAGCTTGAAGAAGTAGTTCTCCTCCTTGAGGATCTCCACCGGCTTCTTGTGGACCGGGCACAGCTTCGTGCCGTCCTCGGCCTCGATGAGATCGCCCGGGAGCTTGTACTCCTCGCAGCCCACGCAGTACGGGCCTTCATACCCGCCCTTGTAGATCTCGCCCTTGTCGTAGAGATCCTGGACGAACTCCTGGACGCGGTCCGTGTGACGCTTCTCCGTCGTACGGATGAAGTCGTCGTTCGCGATGTTCAGGTGCTCCCAGAGGGGCTTCCAGGCCTCGGTGACGAGCTTGTCGCACCACTCCTGGGGGGTGACGTCGTTCGCCTCGGCCGTGCGCATGATCTTCTGACCGTGCTCGTCCGTGCCGGTGAGGTACCACACCTTCTCGCCGCGCTGACGGTGCCAGCGCGTGAGCACGTCCCCTGCAACGGTCGTGTAGGCGTGGCCCAGGTGAGGAGCGTCGTTTACGTAGTAGATGGGGGTCGAGACGTAGAACGCCTTCGCGTTCTCGTCCGCTCCCTGCTTCTCGAGTCCAGTGGCCGCCATGGGCGAAATCCTAACGGCCTCGTGAAGATCCACTCACCTCGATATCAGGGGGTGGACCCGGCAGCTCCGGTTGCCGGGTCCACCGTTCGGTCGCCGTTCGGACGCCGTCCGGTAGCCGTGGGGGCTACGGGCGCCAGGACGCCAGCAGGCCCTCGTACAGCTCCTTGTCCGTCAGCTCGCGGGGCGTGGGGCCCGCGTGGAAGAACGCCGCGTTCTCCGCCTTGAGCTTGCGGAGGTAGTCGAAGCCCTTCGCGTCGTGGTCACCGAAGGCGATGAACTGGAAGAACAACGGGTGCGCGGCGGCGTCCGCCAGGGCCTGGGTCGCGGGGCCCTTCGCGTCGGGCGCGCCGTCCGTCTGGAAGATCACCAGGGCGGGGGTGCCGTTCTCCTTGTGCTCCGACTTCTCGTAGTGCGATACGACCTCTTCGATCGCGCGGTGGTAGCTCGTGCGGCCCATGTGGCCCGCGGCGGCGTGCAGCTCGTCGATGCGGCCCTCGTGCTCGGGGAGGGTGAGGGTGCCGGTGCCGTCGATGTCGGTGGAGAAGATGACGACGTGGACCGTGGCCTCGGGGTCGGGCGTCAGGTGGGCGGCCAGGGCGAGGGTCTGGTCGGCGAGGCTTTGGGCGGAGCCGTCCTTGTAGTACGGGCGCATGGAGCCGGAGCGGTCCAGTACGAGGTAGACGGGGGCGCGGGTTCCTGTGAGGTCGTTCTTCTTCAGGGCGGCGCCGGCGGCCTTGTACGCGGTGGCCAGGGCGGGGGCCTTGGCCTTGACCTTGGCGGCGGAGAGGGCGGGCTTGGGCTTGGGCTCCGCGGGGGGCTCCGCTGGGCTTTGCGGTTCGGGCTTGGCCTTGGGTTCGGCTCGGGTTTCGGGTTCGGGCTTGGCCTTGGGCTCCGCGGAGGGCTCCGCCGGGGGAGGTGTGGCTTCCGGGGTTTCATCGGCCTCGGCGGCTTCGGGCTCCGCGGTGGGCGGTGTGCTTGCCGTTGCTTCATCGGCCTCGGCGGCTTCGGGCTGTGCCCACCCGTCCCGCCCTGCGGGACGATTGCCCACAGGGGTGGGGGCGGCGGTGTCCGGCTCAGCCGTCGGCTCCGGCTCCGCTTCCGTCTCCCGCTCAGCCGCCGCAGGCTCCCGCTCAGCCGCCACCGACTCAGGCTCAGCCGCCACCGGCTCGGACTCAGCCGCCGCCCGCTCGGACTCCGCCTCCGCCCGCTCAGGCTCAGCCCCAGGCTTCGCCCCCCTCCGGCGCCTCCCCCCGCCGTACCCCCCCGGGCGTCGCGCGGCCCGTCCCCTGGGGCGGCACCGTGACGTCGTCGAAGGCCGCGGCCACCAGGTCGTCGACCGTGGAGGGCGTCGGCTCGGGGCTGGGGGACGGGAGCGTGGCCTTGGGGGCCGGCTCCGGGGCCGGTTCCGGAGCCCGGTCTGCGGTGGGTTCCGGGGACGGGGACGCACCGTCACGACCTCCGCGGGGGCCGGTTCCCCGGACGCGGGGGCACGCTCGGGCTCCCGTGCCTCGGGAACGCTCTCCTTGCGTGACCGTCCGAACGCGTTCCGCAGGCGACTCAGAATGCCCATGTGCGCAACCCTTCGCGTGAGTTGATTCCCGAAAACCCCTGGAATCCCTGGCCAGGGCGGACACGTAAGGTTAGCCGCCGCCGTCCGTGATCTTCGGCAGGGTCGCCGCCCGGTCGCCCGCCGCGTCACCGCGCGCTCAACTTCCTCCCATGTATCGCGGATTCACCTCCCGTTCACCCGCAGGCCGCCGCCGTGCCGGAACCCACACCTAGCCTCACGTCGGAATCAAGCCACGCCATGACGACGGAGGATCAGATCCGTGCCCAAGCTGCTGCCGATCATCACCTCGCATCAGGGGAGCGGCGGCCGTTCCGCCCTGACCTGCCGCTTCCGCTGCGGTGACGCCTGCTTCGGCGAGGTGCCCAACACCAGCGAGAACGAGTACGTCGGTGATGTCATCGCCGGTGCGCTCAGCCGCCGTTCGATGATGCGCGCCGCCGCCGTCGTGACGGTCGCCGCCACCGCGGGCGGCAGCCTCATAGCGGGCCCCGGAGTCGGTGAGGCCGCCGCGGCCGCCCCTGAGGGACGTACGGCCAAAAAGGGCAAGGGGGCCCGTGGCCTGCGGTTCACGCCCGTCGCGCCGAACACCGAGGACGTCGTCACCGTACCCACGGGCTACGAGCAGAACGTCGTCATCCGCTGGGGCGAGCCCATCCTGCGCGGCGCGCCCGCCTTCGACCCGGACCGGCAGACCGCCAAGGCACAGGCCGGGCAGTTCGGTTACAACAACGACTTCCTCTCCCTGCTGCCACTCCACGGGAAGCACGGCGGGCACGGCGGGCACGACCGTCAGGTCCTCGTCGCCAACCACGAGTACACGGACGAGATCCTGATGTTCAAGGGGTACGACCCCGAGAACCCGACCCGTGAGCAGGTCGAGATCGCCTGGGCGGCGCACGGCCTCTCCGTCGTCGTCGTGGAGGGCGAGCGGCGCAGCGGCGCGCTGCGCGCCGTCCCCCGGCACCACCTGAACCGCCGCCTCACCGCCACCAGCCGCTTCCGCCTCTCCGGTCCCGTCGCGGGCAGCGACCTGGTCCGTACGAAGGCCGACCCGCGCGGCACCACGGTCCTCGGCACGCTCAACAACTGCTCCGGCGGCACCACGCCCTGGGGCACCACGCTGCACGGCGAGGAGAACTTCAACCAGTACTTCGCCAACGCGGTGAAGGTGACCGACCCGACGGCCGCCGCCCGCCTCAAGCGCTACGGCGTGTCCGGCGCCGCCTCCGAGCGGAAGTGGGAGCGGTTCGACGACCGCTTCGACCTCGCCAAGGAGCCCAACGAGCCCAACCGCTTCGGCTGGGTCGTCGAACTCGACCCGTACGACCCGGACTCGACGCCCCGCAAGCGCACCGCGCTCGGCCGCTTCAAGCACGAGGCCGCCCAGCCGCGCCTCACCCAGGACGGGCGCCCGGTGGTCTACATGGGCGACGACGAGAAGTTCGACTACTTCTACAAGTTCGTCAGCAGCAAGCGGATGGCCAAGGGCACGTCCCGCGCCGCGCACGAGCACAACCTCACGCTGCTCGACGAGGGCACGCTTTACGTCGCCAAGCTGACCGGTGACTCCCCGGCCGCCGACATCGACGGCAAGGGCACCCTGCCGGGCGACGGCGAGTTCGACGGCAGCGGCACCTGGATTCCGCTGGCCACGGCCGGGCCCGGCGGCAAGGCCGTCAGCCACGTCGAGGGCATGACCGCCGAGGAGGTGTACGTCTTCACGCGCCTCGCCGGTGACAAGGTCGGCGCCACGAAGATGGACCGGCCCGAGGACATCGAGCCGTCACCGCACACCGGCAAGGTGTACGTCGCGCTCACCAACAACTCCGACCGCGGCAAGGCGGGCAAGGCGGGCGCCGACGAGGCCAACCCGCGCAACCTCAACAAGCACGGTCAGGTGCTTGAGCTGACCGAGCGCCGGGGCCGGGCCGAGGCCACCACCTTCGCCTGGTCGCTGTTCCTCGTCGCCGGTGACCCCGACGACCCCTCGACGTACTTCGCGGGCTTCCCCAAGGACCGGGTATCCCCGATCTCCTGCCCGGACAACGTCGCCTTCGACCCGCACGGCAACCTGTGGCTGTCCACCGACGGCAACCAGCTCGGCTCGCACGACGGCCTGTTCGGCGTCGCCACGCGCGGCGAGCGGCGCGGTGAGCTGAAGCAGTTCCTGACCATGCCGACCGGCGCCGAGACCTGCGGCCCGCTCATCCAGGACCGCCGGGTGCTCGTCGCGGTGCAGCACCCCGGCGAGGTGGACGGCGCGTCCGCCGAGAAGCCCGCGAGCACCTGGCCCGACGGCCCCGGCAAGCTGGTGCGGCCCTCGGTCGTGTCGGTGTGGCGCGAGGACGGCCGCGACATCGGCGTCTGACGAGGAGAGGAAGGTGGCGGGGGCCGGGTTCAGTCGTCGTGCCTGCGGCGGTGGACCGCGCGGCCGAGCCCGGCCGCGCCCAGGGCGGCCATGCCGCCACCGGCCGCCATCAGGGGTACCTCATCGGGCGCACCGGCGGTGACCCCCGCCGGCTTCGGCCTCTCCGCGCCGGAGGCGCCGCGGCCGGGACGACGGCGAAAGCAGCGAGGGCACCGGTGGCGGCGACGGTTCCGGTGGCGACGGCGGCGGTACGGAAGGTACGGCGGGTGACGCGCATGTCGTGGCTCCTTGCTGGGCGGTCCGGCTGTCCGTGTCCGCACCCCTCTGCGGGGGCGACGGCTACGAAGCTACGGGCGCCGTATGTGCGTCATCCGTAGGCAAGGCAACAAGTGGCCACCTGCCGTGACCCAGTACCGTAAATCCACTGAAACCGCAGGTCAGCGCGGTCGGGCCGGACGTCACCCGGTGGCCGGGACCAACGACCCGCCCGCGGCCCCGCGGGCGTCGCCGGAGCGCAGCAGCCACTCCGTGTAGGCGGGGGACTGCCGGGCCGCTTCCCAGTAGGCGGCCTCCAGCTCGCCGTAGACCGCGTTCAGCTCCTCCTCCGTGCGGGCCGCCACCATCAGGCGTACGCCGAGGGGGTCGCCGTGGAGAGGGCGTACGGCCATGTCGGCGCGGGCCCGCGAGGTCGGCTGGCAGAGCGTGACGACCTCGCCGGTGGCGACGAGGGACGTCGCGGTGAGGTAATCGCCGTGCAGGACAGGGGGGTTGAGCCCGGCCGAGGTCAGGACGCGGCGCAGGCCGTCCCACTCGCCGTCGACGGTGGGGTCGACCATCCAGCGGTCGTCCGCGAGATCGCAGAGCCGTACGACGGGCCGGTCCGCGGCCGGGTGGTCGGCGGCGAGGGAGACGAACTGCGGCTCCCGGTCGAGGAGGACGCGTCTTCGCAGGGACTCCGGCAGATGCAGCGGGCTGCCCTCGACCTCGTGCACGAACGCGACGTCGAGCTGGGCCGCGGCCACCATGCGCAGCAGCGCGTTGGCGGAGACGTCCATCTGGAGCGAGATCTCCGTGCCGGCAGCCGGACCCGCAGCCGGCGCAGCCACCCCGGTATGGCGCGGCTCGCCGTGGAGCCGATGCGCAGCCGGGGGCCCTCGGCTGCGTGGGCGGCGGCCGCCCTGGTCTCGGCGACCAGGGACCGCATCTCCGTGACGAGGGGCCGGGCCCGGCTCAGGACGACCCGGCCGAGCGGGGTCGGCCGGCAGCCGGTGCAGCTCGCGGGCGAAGAGCTGGCCGCCGAGCGCCGCTCGATGCGGCGCAGCTGGGTCGTCAGCGACGGCTGGCTCATGCCGAGCTGACGCGCCGCCTTGTGCAGGCTGCCGGTGTCGGCGATGGCGCACAGCGCGCGGAGGTGCCGGACCTCAAGCTCCATGGCCGTTGAGCGTAGAGGCGGTACGGCTGCCGCACCAGACACCCAAACCCCATGAGAACCAGCCGTTCTGGGCGGTCCGGCCCCCGGTGATAGTCCCGGGCTATCGCGAGTTGCCATCATCCCCACGCGCCTCATGCTCCCCGAGACTCACAGCCACCGAAAAGTTCACCTTTCATCGACCCCCCACGGTCGGTCGAACGAGTAGGGAGCCCCCCACACATGAGCACCGTCAGCAGCGGCATGCGCAAGCGATACCTGTCCGTCGCGGCCGTCCTCGGCCTCGCCGTCACCGGACTCGGCGCCACATCGGCCACCGCGGCCCCGGTCGCCCCCACGGCCCCCTCCGCCTCGTACGCCCAGTACGACGGTTCGGCACAGGAGGCGAAGGCCAACAAGGCGTTCTTCGAGGCCGTCGTGAAGGCGGTGGCCGAGAAGCGTGCCGCCAACCCCGGGGCGAAGTCGGTGACCGTCGTCTACGACGCCTCCGGAGCGCCCACCTTCGCCCGGCAGATAGCGGCCTCCACGTCCATATGGAACGCGGCGGTCTCCAACGTCAAGCTGCAGCAAGGCACTTCGGGCGCCAGCTTCTCGTACCGCGAGGGCAATGACCGGCGCGGCTCGTACGCGAGCACCGACGGGCACGGCAAGGGCTACATCTTCCTGGACTACGCGCAGAACAAGGAGTACGACTCCACCCGCGTCACCACGCACGAGACCGGGCACGTGCTGGGGCTGCCGGACACCTACGACGGGCCGTGCAGCCAGCTGATGTCGGGCGGCGGCCCCGGCCCGTCCTGCACCAACGCGCAGCCGGACGCGGCGGAGCGCTCGAAGGTCGAGCAGCTCTGGGCCAACGGCCTGGCGAAGGCCCTGCACAAGGTCCGCTAGCGGGCCCGGAGCCGGAACGCTATGCCGTGGGGGTGGCGATGGCCCGCGCCGCCCCCACTTCCTGGCGCAACGGCTCCAGCACGCTCTCCTTCGGCCCGACGGTGAACTCCGTACGCACCTCTTCGAGCACCGCAGACGCCCGCAGGCCGACCGCCAGCCCCCGCAGCTCGCGCACCACTTCGGCCACCTCGTCGCGCCGGCGGCGGCGCCCCGTGGCGGATGCGGACCCTGGCCGCGGTCGTCGCGTCCAGGATGCGTTCGACGGCGACGACCAGCGGCCACCAGGCGGCGGCGCGCGTGCCGGTGGGCGGCGGCTCGGTCAGGGCCCGCTGGAACTCGGAGCGGATGACGGACAGGTCGCGGTAGAGGCGGCGGCGCATCCGGGCGCGGGCGGCCGGTTCGACCGAGGCGCCGAACGCGGACTCCACGTACCCGGCGGTGTCGGCGACCGCGTCCGCGAGCCGGTCGCCGATCCGGGTGCCCCAGCTCTCGGGCCAGAGCAGATAGCCCGCGACGAGCGCGATGGCGCAGCCGATCAGGCTGTCGACCAGGCGGGGCACGACCAGGCCGAGGCCCTGGTGGTTGAGGATGTCGGAGAGCAGCAGGATCACCGGGGTGATCGCGGCGGTCTGGTAGCCGTAGCCGCGTGTGGTGAGGGCCGGGATGAGCGGGGCGAGCAGCATCATCACGGGCACGTCCCACCAGCCGTGCGGCACCTGGACGAGGACGGCGGCGGCGACCACCAGACCGGCTGCCGTGCCGAGCGCGCGCAGGACGGCGCGGGAGAAGACCGAGCCGAAGTCGGGCTTGAGGACGAACGTGACGGTGAGCGCGACCCAGTACGACCTGGGGACGTCGACCAGCGAGACCAGGGCCTGCGCGATGCCGATGCAGAGCGCGAGCCGCAGGCCGTAGCGCCAGGAGGCGCCGGACAGGATGACGTTGCGGGCGGCGCGGCGGACCCGCACGCGCAGCGCGGCGGGGTGTCCGAGGCGGTCGTCGGCCCCGATGACGCCGAGCGGGTCGGCGTCGCCCAGCGTCTCCACCGCGTGCAGCACGGCGTGGTCGAGGGCGCGGGCGGCGTGGTCGCGGGGCTCGGGAAGGCGTTCGGGGTCCGGGGCCCAGGCGGTCGGGGCGCCGCCGCCGTCCTCGACGGCCCGCGCCATGTCGCGGACGACGGCGGAGATCTCGGACGGCAGGCGTACGCAGGCGTGGCGGGCGCTCAGGTGGGTGGCGGGGGCGGCTTCGACGATCGGCGTGAGGCCGTTCAACCGGGCGACCAGGCGCACCAGTTCCGGGTTGCGGCCGTGGTCGCGGGCACGGCGGGCGAGGACGAGGTCGTAGCTCTGGTTGAGGGAGGCGGTGACGGCGGCGCGCGCGTCGTCGTACGCGTCCGTGCCCGTGGCGTCGAGGAGCGCGGCCACCGCGCGGTAGGCGTCGGCGACGGCGGCGCGTTCGGGGACGCCGGAGCGCAGCGGCCAGGCGAGCAGGCCGAACGCGAGGACGAGGAGGCCGCCGCCGGTCATCAGGGCCGGGGCGAGCCACCACTGGCCCGGCATGGGAAGGCCCGCGCCGACCACGCAGTTGAGCAGCAGGAGCAGCCCGCCGACGGAGGCGACGGCGCCGATCGTCGACATCATCCCGGAGACGAGCGCCACGAACGTGACGGCGCCGACCGCCACCCAGCCGTGCCCGAAGACGAGCGAGCCGAGGGTGACGCCGAGGGCGCCGAAGAGCTGCGGCACGGCGATGTTGAGGACGCGCATGCGGTAGGCGTCGGCGGTGTCGCCGATGACGCCGGACAGGGCGCCCATGGAGGCGAGCGCGCCGTACGTCGGCTGTCCGGCGAGGATGCCGACGGCGAGCGGCAGGGCCATGGCGACCGAGGCGCGGGCGACGGCCGCCCAGGGGATGGGCGCGGACTGCGGTTTGAGGGACCGGACGAGCCAGTCGGGCGGGGTGAGCGGGCGCAGAGGGCCGCGTGATTCCGGAGGGGCGGCAGGGGTCTCACGGGGCATGTGCCCATTATCGCCGCTTTACGTCACTTGCCCTGGCCGGTGGTTCAACGCTCCGTGTCCGCCCGGTGCAGCGTGAGCGTGACGACGAGCGCCCGGTGGTCGGTGTTGCCGATCTCCAGGAAGCGGGCGTCGCGGGCCGCGAAGTCCGGGGTGGCGAGGACGTGGTCGATCTGCGTGCCGAGCGGCGCGGGCACGGCCGTGGGCCAGCTGGGGGAGCGCGAGGAGCCGTCGAGGCGGGCGGCGTCGCGCAGCCCCTGGTCGAGGACGGAACGGAACGCGGCGTGGTCCTGCGTGGCGTTGAAGTCCCCGGCGATGATGGTGGACCTGCCGTTCCCGGCGGCGGCGTACTCCCGGAGCTTGCCCATCTCCTTGCGCCACAGGCCGACATCACCGGGCACCGGCGGCATCGGGTGCGCGAGCAGAATCCGTACCGGATGGCCCTTCACCTCGGCGACGGCACCCGGCATCCCGAGGGTGGCCCGTACGCGGTGCGGGTCCTTCAGCGGCACCTTGGAGAGGATGACGGAGCCCTCGGGGCCGTACGCGGCGACGGCCTGGCGGTGGGGGTAGTCGGCGCGGGGCACTTCCTCGCGCAGCAGGGCGGCGCAGGCGTGGTCGCACTCCGGGACGAACAGCAGATCGGGCCGCTCCTCGCGCACGGCCTTGATCAGCCCCTTCGTGCCGCGCCCGTACTCCACGTTCGACGTCATGACACGCAGCTCGGCGACGGCGGGGCCGCGCGGCGCGTCGGTGGTGCCGTAGGGCTCCGTGTACCAGGCGACGAGGCCGAGCACGACGACGCCCCACACCATCCCGGCGCGCCACCGGCCGAGCACGGCCAGCGCCAGTCCGGCGACGGCGGGCACGAGCAGCCAGGGCAGGAAGGCGAGCAACTGCGGTACGGGGGTGAAGCCGTCGGAGTCGGCGACGCGGAAGCCGATGACCCCGCTGACCCCGGCGAGCAGCAGCCCGGCCCCCCAGGCGGCGGCGCGTCCCCGGCGCCGGGGGGCACGTTCCGCCACGTCTTCTTCGGCGGCGAGGCTGTGGGTCACTCGGGTGTCCAAGGCATGGACCTCTCGTCTCGATGGCTGGCGCGACGTGCTGCGCATCCTCCCTCAGAGACGGGGCGGGGCGGACGGCGGTTGCCCGGGCCGGGGGGACCGGAGGAAGGGCCGGTCGGCGGGGGCGACGGCGTGGTGCGGGCGGCGGCGGCGAGGACGACGTCGAGGACGCGCTCCGGGTCGGCGGTGTAGCAGTGGGCGTACCAGGCCATGTTGGCCTCGACCACGGCCCACCGGCCCCCGGTCAGCGGCCCGACGACCAGGACGACCGGCGCCGGGCAGCCCCGGCCCCGCCCCGGCGCACCGCGCGACCACCCGCTCGGCGAAGGCGCGGGCACCGGAGGGGAGCGGCCCGGGATCGAGCAGCCCGCGCACCGCGTACCGGCCGCCGGTGACCACACGCCCGTCCCGTACGAAGCACCGGTACTCGGCGGCGAACTCGACCACCTCGCTCACCAGTACGGCGGCGTCGTCCGTGATCCGGGCCGCGGCGTCCGGTGGCGGCAGCCGCGAGCCGTCGGCGTAGACGGCAGCCGGGAGCGACTTGTCCGACGGCGGCTTGACGAAGGCGGGCCGCCGCAGCGCGCGGGCCTCGCCGAGCGTCGTCGACTCGATGCGGCGGTGGGTGAGTTCGTACGGCAGGGCGGCGAGCCAGGTGTCGGCCGGTTCCAGGAGTGCGATGCCGACGGGGGCGGCGACCCGGTCGGCGGCGAGGGGGCCGCCGTACCAGTGCAGGTCCCTGCGCGCGTCGAGCCCCCGCTGCGGCACCCGCTCCAGCACCGGCAGCCCGCGCCGCGCGGCCGCCTCGGCGAGCTGCGCGGCGGTGCTGCTCCTCGGGTACGGGATCAGGAGCCCGGCCGCCGGTTCAGGACTGGGCATGGAACTCACGGACGACCCGACCTCGATGCGGTTCACGACGCGCCGGTTGAACTCGCCGCGCTCCTCGGCGGGGACCCGCAGCGGGTGGCGTGGACGTGGACATGGGCGCGCACATGGCCGGACCCTATTCCTGCCGGCCGGGTCCCGGCCTGTGAGTTTCCGTGCGGGCAGGTGCCCGGCGGCCCTGGCGCCACCGATGGCCGAGGCCCCGCCTCAGCCCCTCACACCCCGCCCCGCCGCCCCCGGCCTCCGAAACCGTCCACGCAGCCGAGGCAGCAGCCACGTCCCCAGGGCCACCAGCAGCCCCACCCCCACCAGTACCCACGCGGCGGTCCGCAGGGAGGCCGTCAGCGCGTCGGTGCACCGCGCCCGCCGCGTCGCGGGAGACGTCGGAGGGCAGGTCGTCGAGGGTGAGGGCGCGGCCGATCGCGACGGCGGCCACCAGGGCCGCGGCGGTGAGGGCCGCGCCGAGCGCCGTGGCGACGACCGCCCGGCGGCGGCGCGTGGCGAGGAGTACGCCCGCGACGGCGAGGAGGGCCGCCGCCACCGCGGGCCACACCCCGGCCACCTGCAGCGCGTGGAAGCACTGCCGCAGCTGCCCGAGGTCCTGGGACTGCAGGATCGTGATCTCGGTGTGCCGTACCGGGATCTTCGAAACCAACGGCACGCCGTCGTCGGAGAGTTGCCGCTTGATCTGCTCGGTGATGGGGGCGAGGTCGATGACGACCTCGCCGTTCGTGTCATCGTTCAGCGCCGACTGCACGGCGTCGTGCGCCGCGCGGTTCGCCGCGTCCCAGGCCGTCCTGTAGGCCGCCGTCTCCGTGAACGACCGCACGGCGTCGTGCACGAACGCCTCGACCGTGCCCTGGAGCGGGCCCGCGTCGATCTCCTTCATCACCGCGCCGCTCACCTCCTCCGCCACCGCCGTGCGCACCGCGTCGTCGGAGGCGAGCGGCGCCATCGTGGCGACGTAGCCGTCCCGGTCCCCGATCTCGTGCTTCGCCCAGGTGGAGAGCGCGCCGAGCGGGACCAGGAGGCAGGCCAGGACGAGCAGGACGGCGGACAGGACGGTTTTCGGCACGCCTACAGGCAAAGCCCCGGCCGCGCGGGATGCGACCGGGGCGACTGCATATGGGGCAATCGGCGTACGGGCCGATCCGCGCTACTTGCGGTTGTACAGCCGCATCGTCACCGGCCCGAACACCGCCACCAGCAGCAGCGCCCAGCCGAACGTCCACGCCAGCTCCGTCGTCGGCGACGTGCCGTCCATCAGGGCGCGGACCGCCGAGGAGACATGGGTGATGGGGTTGTTGTTGACGAAGGCCTGGAGCCAGCCCGGCATCGTCTCGGGCTTCACGAAGATGTCGCTGAGGAAGGTCAGCGGGAAGATCACCATCATGCTGACGCCCATCACCGACTTCTCGGTGCGCAGCAGCAGTCCGAACATCGTCCAGATCCACGAGAACGCGAACGAGAAGACGAGCAGCACCGCGATCCCGGCCACGACGCCCACGAACCCGCCGTCCGGCCGGAAGCCCATGATGAGGCCGACGGTCAGGATGACCACGGAGGCGATGGCGTACCGCAGGGCGTCGCCGAGGAGGTAGCCGACCATCACCGAGGGCCGCCAGATCGGCAGCGTGCGGAAGCGGTCGAAGACGCCCTTCTCGATGTCGGTGTTGACCGAGACGCCCGTGTACATGGTGATCATGACGACGGACATCACGAGGATGCCCGGCAGCAGGTACTGGATGTACTCGCTCGGCGACCCGGCGAGCGCGCCCCCGAAGAGGTACGTGTACATCAGCACCATCATGATCGGGAACGCCGTGACGTCGAAGAGCTGCTCCGGTACGTGCTTGATCTTGAGCATGGCGCGCCAGCCGAACGTCAGGCTGGCGGAGAGCGCGCTCGGCCGCGGCGGCCGGCCGGTGGAGATCAGCAGCTCGGCGAGGGAGTCCGTACGGACGGGGGCGAGGTCCTGCGTCTCGGCGGGGGCGGCGGTGCTCATGCCCTGGCCTCCTTCTCGAGGTCGGTCGCGGGGGCGTGGTGGTGGCCGGTGTCCGAGCCGGTCAGGGCGAGGAAGACCTCGTCCAGGCTGGGCTGCCCCAGCGCGAAGTTGTCGACGGTGATGCCGGCGCGGGCCAGCTCGGCGAGGGCGCGCGAGGCCTGCTCGGCGGCGCCCCGCCCGTCGCGCCCGCCGTCCGTGCCGACGCGGGCGGTCAGCGCCACGGGATCGGGTTCCAGCTGGACCTGCGCGTCGAGGACCGCCCCGAGGAGCCGCGCCGCCTCCTCCCGCCGCTCGGCGTCCCGCAGCCGTACGTGGACGGAGCCCGCGCCGACGGACGCCTTCAGCTCGCCCTTGGTGCCCTCGGCGATGACCTTGCCCCGGTCGATGACGGCGATGCGGGCCGCCAACTGGTCGGCCTCGTCGAGGTACTGGGTGGTGAGCAGGACCGTCGTGCCGTGGCCGACGACCGCGCGCACGATGTCCCAGACCTGGTTGCGGCTGCGCGGGTCGAGGCCCGTCGTCGGCTCGTCCAGGAAGAGCAGGTCGGGGGTGTTCAGGATGGACGCGGCGATGTCGATGCGGCGCCGCATGCCGCCGGAGTAGTTCTTCACCTGGCGGCCCGCCGCCTCGGTGAGGCCGAACGCCTCCAGGAGCTGCCCGGCCCGCTCCCGCGCCGCCTTCTTGGCGTGCCCGGTGAGGCGGGCCAGCAGTATCAGGTTCTCCATGCCGGTCAGGTCCTCGTCGACCGACGCGTACTGACCGGTGAGGCTGACCCGGCTCCGTACGGCGTCGGCCTCGCGCACCACGTCGTGACCGAAGACGTGCGCCTCGCCGCCGTCGGGCCGCAGCAGGGTGGCGAGCATCTTGACGGCGGTGGTCTTGCCCGCGCCGTTCGGTCCGAGGACGCCGTACACCGTGCCGGCCGGGACGGAGAGGTCGATGCCGTCGACCGCGCGGTTGTCGCCGAAGGTCTTCACCAGACCCGCGGTCTCGATGGCCATGCTGCTCATGTCCGCCCGCCTTCTCACAAGAATCTCCGCGAAGGAGTGTCGTCAGGAGGGCAGACCGGGTCCGCCCCGGAAACTCATCGGTCTCCAGTGTGGCGCGGCTTCCGGTGGAGCGCTGGGCCGAACGGGTGTTTCCTGGATGAGGGAACGAGGAGGCCGATCATGAGAATCGCTCTGACCCTCGGGGCCGCCTGCGCGACGGCGCTGCTGACCGCCACCACCGCCGCGACCACAGCCACGGCCACCGCCGCCACCCCCGCCGGCCACGACCGCGGAGTCATCTGGGGCACCGTCGTCTCCGGCCCCGACCTCAAGGTCAGGGACCGGCCGGGCACCGACGGCAGGATCGTCGCGAAGCTCCCGCACGGCAGCCAGGACCGCGTCGAGTGCGCCGTCAAGGGCACGACCGCGGTGCACGGAAACGCCGACTGGTACTGGCTCACCGGCGTCCGCGGCTGGGTGAGCGCGGCCTACGTCGACACCCACGGCCGTCACGTGCCGAGCTGCTCGGCCGTCGACCCGTGCCCGCAGTGGCGGGACAAGGACTGCCACCACGACCCGTGCGCGTACCGCGACCGCTGACGTACGACCGGTGCAGGTGCCGTCAGAGAGAAGGGAACCGTCATGGCACACGCCGCCCCCGCCTTCCACACCCGCCGCACCCGCCGCTCACGGGCCGCGTCCGGCGCCGCCCGCTGGGCGGGCCTCGCCCTGGCCATGGGCGTCGTCTACGGCCTGTGGGCCGGCCTGATCCGGCGCGACGGCGGTCCGCTCACCGCCGGGAGCGCCCTGTTCGGCGTCGTCGCCGGTCTCGTCTTCGCCGCCCTCATGTACGCCCTGCACCGGGTGGCACCGTCGCTGCCCCGCGAACTGCGCTCCATGTCCTGGGCGGTGTTCGCGGGGGTCAGCTTCGGCTTCCTGGTCAGCGCGGGCGGGGCGAGCGTGGTCCGGTCGACGGTCCTCGGGCTGCTGGCCGCCGCGAGCGTCTTCGCGATGACGTTCTACCGCTACTACACGACGGAGTGAGCCGGGCCCCGGACCACGCGGCCGGTCAGCCCCGGACCACACAGCCAGCACGGTCAGAGCGCCTTCAGGTCGACCGCGCGCGCCATGGCCCGGTACCCCGCGTCGTTCGGGTGCAGCTGGTCGCCGCTGTCGTACGCGGGGGCGATCCGCTCCGGGTCGTCCGGGTCGGCGAGGGCCTTGTCGAAGTCGACGTACGCGTCGTACTCACCGGACGTGCGCACCCACGTGTTGAACGCGTCGCTCACCTTCGCCGAGTGCTTGCCGTAGTGGTCGGAGCCGCCGAGCGGCAGCAGCGTCGCGCCGACGATCCGCACGCCCTTGGCGCGGGCCTCGCGGATCAGCGCGCGGTGGCCGTTGATGAGCTGCCGGGCAGTGACCTTGGGGGCGGGCTTGTAGGTGGGGTGGTCGCCCTCGTAGAAGCCGATGTCATTGAGGCCTTCGAGGACGACGACCGTGCCGACGCCGGGCAGGTCGAGGGCGTCCCGCGCGAAGCGGTTGGTGCTCCGCTCGCCGTACCAGGCGGAGTCGTTGAGGACGAGGTTGCCGCCGATGCCGGCGTTGAGGACGGGCCGCTGGTCGCCCGCCTTCGCGAGGCGTTCGGCGAGGGCGTCGGACCAGCGGCGGTTCTCGTCGGTGGTGGAGGCGAAGCCGTCCGTGATGGAGTCGCCGAAGAGCACGACACCGTCCCGTCGGGCCGGTCGCTCGCCGCCGCTCACGTCCACGCCCGCCAGGTAGTACCAGGACTCCGTCGACTCGCCGAAGGCCTTGCCGCCGGTGTCCGTGGTGTGGTCGCCGTCCGCGCGGTAGCTGGTGGCGAAGGACTGGGCGTGGAAGGTGGCCGGGCCCGTGGTCCCCGACAGGCGCAGCGTGACGGTCACGGACTCCATGGGGGCGAGTCTCAGCCCGGCGCCGTCGCTGGACAGGTCGGCGCCCGCGGGGATCGTGACGGAGCGCTTCCCGCCGAAGGTGAGCTGCCGCACCGAGTCCGCCTCCACGGCGGCCCCCTTCTCCGCGCCGTCCGCCGTCCGCGCGACGGTGGCGCTCTCGATCCGCAGCGGCGAGGCGCCGTACCGGTTGGAGAGCCGGATGCGGGCGCGGTCGCCGCCCTCGGTGACGCGGACGACCTGGCGCAGCGTCTGCCCGTCGAAACCGGCCTCCGACCAGTTGGGCTTGAATCCCGTGCTCGGCCGTTGCGGGGCGGCGGTCCAGGCGGCCGACCACCCCGCCTCCGGCTTCTTGGCGGGCGAAGTGGCGGACGAGGCGGCGGGCGACGTGGCGGGGGGCACCGACGGCGTGGGCGCCGGTCACGACGGCCCCTGCGGTCAGCGCGAGGGCGGTGGCGGTGGCGACGGCGGTCATACGGGCACGCGAAATCATCATGGTCTCCAGGGAGTTGCAGAGGTGCACGGGCCGGATCGGCTCCTCAAAGATCCACCGGCCACCCGGCCCGATCAACGGCGATCCATGAAACGATCCCTGCGCTCACGCTTATCGACGCAGGTCACAGGGGGTATGCGATGGAACGGCAGGAGCTGGAGACCTTCCTGACACTGGCCGAGGAACTGCATTTCGGCCGCACCGCCGAACGCCTCCTCCTCTCCCAGGCCCGCGTCAGCCAGACCGTGAAGAAACTGGAGCGCAAGATCGGCGCCCCTCTCTTCGAACGCACCAGCCGCGTCGTACGCATGTCACCGCTGGGACAGCAGCTGTACGAGGACGTGGCGCCGTTGCACGCGCAGCTGGAGGCGGCCGTGGCGCGCGCCAAGGACACCGCGCGGGGCGTCGAGGGCGAGCTGAACGTCGGCTTCCTCGGCTCGGGCGCGGGCTCCCTGACCGCCCCGCTCCTCGCGACGTTCCGCGAACGCTGCCCCGGCAGCGAGGTCACCATGCGCGAGACGCAGTTCCACGACCCGCTGGGCCCCCTGCGCCGCGGCGAGATCGACGTCCTCTTCACCTGCCTGCCCGTGACCGAGCCGGACCTCACGGTCGGCCCCGTCGTCATCAACGAACCGCGCGTCCTCGCCCTGCCGCTCGGCCACCCGCTCGCCGGACGCGCCTCGGTCTCCCTGGAGGAGCTGGCGGGCGAGACCTTCTTCGGCGTCACCAACGGCGCGCCCGCCTACTGGTGGGACTTCCATGTGCCGCGCCGCACGTCCAGCGGCCGCGAGATCCACCGCGGCCAGGCCGTCGCCGGCTTCCAGGAACTGATGACCCTGGTCGCCACCGGCCAGGGGATCTCCCCGATGGTCGCCTCCGTCGAGCGGTACTACGCCCGTCCCGACGTCGTCTTCGTACCGCTGCGGGACGCGCCCTGCGCCGAGGTCGCGCTGATCTGGCGCACGGCGGGCACCAACGCCCGCTCCGAGGCGTTCATCCGCGCGGTCTCCGACACCGTCGCGGCCAACGGCGGCCCCGCCGCGTACTAGGCACTGTCTTCAAATGATCACCGCTGGTGGATCATGGTGTTGTGATACGTCGTCATGAACTGTCCGATGCTGAGTGGGAGTTCTTCCGGCCGCTGCTGCCCGAGTCGTTGCGGGGGCGTAAGCGGCTGGATGACCGCAGAGGTTAAGGCAAGGATTCCGTTTCTGGTGGTTCACAGGTGTGCAACCCTCGCGTCACCTCGGCTGTCTCCTCTCTGCGGGCCCTGATCAACCTGATCCGAAGGGCCACCAGTCTCAGGAGGAACAGTGCGTCGCTCCCTCGTCGTCGCCATCGCGGCCGCCGCCATCGCCGCGCCGCTGGCGGTAGGCACCGCCACCGCGTCCGCAGCGCCCCGGGCGAAGGCGGCCAAGGCCCCGGTCGTCGACTTCAACAAGGACGGGTACGCCGACCTGACGCTCGGAGCGGCGCACGCGACGGTCGGCGGGAAGCAGGAAGCCGGGTACGTGGCCGTGGTGTACGGGTCGAAGGACGGCGCCGACCAGGCACGCCGGAAGGTCGTCGACCGGTCCAGCGCGGGGGTGCCCGGGGACGTCAGCAAGCACGGGGCCTTCGGCCGCGAGCTGACCGCCGCCGACCTCGACGGGGACGGCTACACCGACCTGGTCATCGGCGCCGGTAAAGGCGGCACCGTGGTGCTGTGGGGCTCCGCCGCCGGGCTCACGGACGCGGCCGCCCGACTGCCGGGCGCGGTCGGCTCCCTGGCCGTCGGCGACTTCGACGGCGACGGGCACCGCGACCTGGTGACGCATGATTACAAGGCCACGCCCGAGCACGGCCTCCCCGGCATGACCGTCTCGTACGGGCCGTTCACGCGCGGCGGCGAGGCGGCCAGGAAGGACGATATCGGGTTCGAACGGTTTCCCGAGCTGGACGGGTTCGTCGCGGGCGACATGGACGGCGACGGCGTCGACGACCTCGTCACCAGCCACAGCTTTGAGGACCGGGCGTTCGACAGCCGCTTCTGGAAGGGCGGCGCGTCCGGCCTCGGCCACACGTCCAAGGACCTCAAGGCCTCCGTGGGCGGCGCCGTCGCGGACGTGGACGGCGACGGCTACGGCGACTTCGTCACCCGCGACAACGGCCCCTTCGACGACGACAACGAGCGTGACAAGGGCACCGTCCGCGTCGATTACGGCAGCAAGAACGGGCCCGCCGCCACCCGCACCGTGAAGATCACCCAGGACAGCCCGGGCGTCCCGGGCGTGGGTGAGGACGGCGACCAGTTCGGCGCCTCGATCAGCGCGGGCGACGTCAACGGCGACGGCTACGCCGACATCGCCGTCGGCGTCCCCGGCGAGGACGTCACCGCGAGCGGCAAGAACGTCCGGGACAGCGGCAACGTCGTCCTGCTCAAGGGCGCCAGGAGCGGCCTCGGCGGCAAGGGCGCCCAGTCCTTCACCCAGACCACGCCCGGCGTCCCCGGCGCCTCCGAGAAGGGCGACAAGTTCGGCGCCGAGGTCTCGCTCGCCGACGTCAACGGCGACAAGAAGGCCGACCTGACCGTCACCGCCCCCGGGGAGGACGGCACGTACCGGGACTCCGGTGCCGCCTGGGTGTTCAAGGGCGCGGCCACCGGCCTGACGACGGCCGGGATCAGCTCCTTCGACCCGGCCGCGCTCGGCGCCCCGGAGAAGGACGCCCGCCTGGGCTCGCGCCTGGCGCGCTAGGTCCTGTCGTCAAATGTCACGCCCACATCAGGAGCGATGCCAAGGTGACGGCTGCTTCGTAGGACCGGGCGGTCTTGTCGTAGCGGGTGGCGATACCGCGCCACTGCTTGAGGCGGTTGAAGCACCGTTCCGCGACGTTGCGGTGCTTGTGGACCTCACGGTCGAAGCCCGGCGGGCGGCCTCCACGGCTGCCTCGCCGGGCCCGGTTGCCGACCTGGTCGGCCCGCTCGGGAATCGTGTGCGGTATGCCCTTGCGGCGGAGCCAGGTGCGGATCACCTTCGAGCTGTAGCCCTTGTCGCCCAGGACGTGATCGGGCCGGGTGCGGGGCCGCCCCGGTCCGTCCGGGGCACCCGGACCGTTTCCATCACGGCGGTGAACCGGGCGCAGTCGTTGATGTTGCCACCGGTGACGACGAAGCCGAGCGGACGGCCCCTGCCGTGTATCACAACACCATGATCCGCCAGCGGTGATCATTTGAAGACACTGCCTAGCCCTCCGGGAGCCCTCCCGTCAGGGCCCGGCCACGTCCGAACGGTCCGTGCACAGCGCCCAGATGACGAAGACGCCGAGCGCGATCGAGATGAACGCCCACACCGGCGTGTACGGCAGCCACAGGAACTGCGCCACGACGCCGAGCGCCGCCAGCGCCACGCCCGTCGCCTTCGCCCAGGCCGCGCCCTTGAGGATGCCCCAGCCGGTGACCGTGATGACGAGCCCGAGCACCAGGTGAATCCAGCCCCACGTGGTCAGGTTGAACTTGTACACGTAGTCGCCGACCCGCTCGTACACGTCGTCCTTAGCGATGCCCGCGATCCCCACGAACACGCCGAGGACGCCGTTCACCAGCATCAGCACACCGGCGAACGTCGTGCCGCCGGTGGCCCACGGGTTCTCCTCCACTGGGTGGTGATGATGCTGCGGTCCGGTGGGATGGTGCTGCGGCCCGGTGGAGTGGCCCGGCGTAGGGGGCGTCGCGCTGCTCATGACCGCCTCTTTCCTCTGTCCTCCGTCGGGGAGTCCTGCGTCGCGGACTCACAGCGTGTGACGGAGGGCGGTGCGGCGGCGACCGGGCCTACTCCGAACGGGCGACCTCCGGCCGCCCCCGCGCGTCCTTGGCGTCGCACAACCGCGTAGGCGCCGGCCCGGACGAAGAAGCAGCCCACGGGGCCTCGTACGGAATCACTCCCGTAGAGGCCCGGGCGCTCGATACGATTAAGGGCCTGACTCTGTGGGGGGGGCGACACGGTGAACGTATTCACGTGCCGTAAGTGCGGCGAGCTGTACAACGCCGGGGTGTCCCTGGCGAAGCCTCACGCATGCAGGCAACGGCAGGCAATCGCCACACGGCAGACGACCTCGGAATGGCGGGAAAGCCTCGGCTGGCGGGAGGGGCGGGGATTCGGCGGAGCGCGCCCCTGTCCGCGACGAGAGCGGCGGGACTCGCGGATGGCTGCGGTCCTGGGAGTTCTATCAGGTCTGGGCGCTGTGGTCTCGATCCTGTCAGGTCGCAGGATGCGCCGTACTGCCTGGGTGAAAGCCGCACGGCAGCCGCGGGCGGGTGGGTTCGGCGCGGGGGGTGATGGCGGCAGTGCTGGAGACTGAACCAGGCCAAGACAACGACGGCAGACGCCATCGCAGGACATCAATCCGTGGGCGTGCCTGCCGGGCGTCCGCCCTCGACGGGGGAAGCGAGGGACGGACGCCCGTCCCACCGCCGGCGCGGGTGGAGCTACCGGCGGCGGGGTCTCGTCGGCTGCCGGGTGTCGTCGACGGTGCAGCCGTGCAGTGATCGGATGAGCTGTCCGGCCGTCACCCACCGGGCCGCAGGGTTGCCGTATGGGATCACGTGCTGGTCGAGCCGTTGCGGAGTTCCGAGCGCGGTCGGTGCCCACCGGCGGCCGAGTACGGCGCATGCGTCGCTTTCGCGGACGCGTACGGCGATGTACTTGCCGCGCAGGTGCGGGCATAGGTCGGCGGCCTGCCGCGCGCACGGCAAGCACACCGGAGGGTGCGCGGTCATCAGTCCATCGGGCCACCCGGACCAGTCGGCCCGGTTGTCCTCCAACAGCCACAGAGTCCCGCGGTCGTCGCGGCTGGCCGGAGCCCCGCACACCTGGCACAGCAGGTGCGCCATCGCCTCACGTTGTCTGACCGGGTGGACCTCACCGAACCGTGGGCGGCCGACCCCACGGGCCCGGGCACGGCCGTTCCACAGGACGCCGTATTGGTCGCGGTCGTCGGGCTGTTCGTCGGCGTAGGCGATACCGGTGGCACGGCACACGAGGCGTCGCTCGGTGGGCTGTTCGCCGGACCATGCGGAGATGTACGGAACAAGCAGTGCGGGCGCGGTCACGTCGCCCGCCTCGCAGTGGTGGCGTCCCGGAGCGCGCGGCGCAGACGGGCGCCGGCCTCGCAGACGCGTTCTGGGCTGTTGCAACCGGGGCACGGAGGCATGACCTCGGTGCCGCCCGTGTGGTCGACGAGGGCGCGGTACGCGGTCTCTTCAGCCGGTGACCAGGGGATGTGCTGAATGCTCAGGGCAGGTGTCCATGCGGTCATGCCGGGACGGTAGGGACTGTGATTGTGCACCCGTCCGGGGATTGCGCGTGATTGCGCATGTGAGGGCCTCGGCTGCCGGAGATTGCCTACAGAGGGACAAGGGAGGCGCGAGCACGGCCGATCAGGCGGCGTGCCATTGATCCGTACTCGGCAGCCTCGGCGAGCCACTCCCACGCCCGTTCGTACAGGGTCAGGTCGTCATCACCGGTCAGCCACAGCTCCTCGCTGATCGTCTCGACGATGACCAACCGGCGGTCGTAGATCCAAAAGCCGTGCGGCGCGGTGCGGCGTAGTTGGGTGCCGAACGGAAGGATGCCGATCTCTACGCGGCGTTGCCCGAGGAGGTTGTACAGGCGGTCGAGCTGCTCGGCCATGACGTCGGGCGGGCATGAGCGGTGGTACAGGGCTGCCTCGCACAGCAGGAAGCGGAAACTCTTCTCCAGGTCGTACAGGGCCTCTTGGCGGCGCATGCGGGCGGCGACGGCGGCCTCGGTCGTGGGCGGGATGCCGCGGAACTCCGCGTTGGTGTCGAAGATGACACGGGCGTACTCCGGGGTCTGGAACAGGCCGGGAATGCGGGAGACTTCCAGGCCCCGGATCACCGCGGTGAGGTCGGTCTGGCGTACCGCGATCTCCTGTCGGCCGCGGTGGCCTCCGGCTAGTTGACGTCGCCATGACCGGTGGCGTTGCCCCATCTCCAGGCCGGCACGCAGTCCTTGCAATTCATCTTCCGCGTCGGCCTGCTCGCACGCGTGCGCCCACGCCGTGAGATCGGCGCGGGTGGGTGTGTGCTTGCCGTTCTGCAACCGGGAGACCTTCGACGTCTGCCAGCCGAGTTTGGCGGCGAGGTTTTTGCCGTCGAGGCCCGCCTCGGTACGCAGCTCGCGCAGCCGCGCGCCGAGAGCTTCCCGGGCCGTCTGAAAGTCGCTGGTCACGCGCTGGAACGTACCTGCCTGGCGTAGTCGCCGGTAGGCGTGGCGTGGTGCCATGCGGCGTCGCGCGCCTGGCAGGCGGCGAGCACTTCGGCGGGGTCCTCGGTGACGTGGACGCCGAGGGTGGAGTCGTCCGCGTCGAACGTGAACCGGACGAGGATCTTGGAGTCGAACAGCCAGAAGTCGTATTCGGGCAGGGCGAGCCGCTCGGCGTAGGCGCGGGCCAGGTTGCGGATGTCCTCCCCAGCGGCGAGGTTGCCGGGTGCGCTGGCGAGCAGGAAGCGTTGCCCCTCCGTGGGCGGAGCGTCGACGAGGCGGACACGTTCGAACCGCTTGCCCTGGGCAGTCTGGGCGGCGACGTTCTCGCGCCACGGGTTGGGCGGCTCGGCAGCGATGTCCTCGCCGCTGAGCCAGCGTTGCCACTTTGGGCTGTTGCGGTCGGAGGCGTAGCCCCGGCGGGTCTCCAGCCGGAACGCGGTGTGCCGGAAGTCACGGAACAGGTGGGAGATCGCGGAGAACGGTTGTAGCGGGGGTGTGCCGGTTCTGGGGGCATAGCGAGTGAGGAGTGCCCGCGGGATGCGCACGAACGTCTCCGACTCCTTGACGTCGCGGTGCTGGGCAAGGTGCTCGGGGTCGGTCTCGCGGTCGCCCTGAACGAGGATCTCCTCGGTCTCCGGGATCTCGTACAGGGTGGGGCAGTCTCCATCGTCGCTGGTGGTGCCGATGAACCGTAGCGTCATGCGCCCTCCGGTCGCCTGTGGTCGGATGACCAGGATGCGCCGGAAGACTGCCGACTGCCCGGTGATTGATGGAAATTACGGACAGGTGAGCATGCTGCTCAGTTGCGCGCAATCGGTCGCGCGGAGCCTGCTGGGTGCCGCCGAGGCGATGGCACCACTCGCGCGTGATCCCGCCGAGAGTCCCCGCCCGTCAGTGCGCTTCCTCCGGTTCACCGCAGACGGTACATACGCCTGGCTGCATGATTCCGTCGTGGAAGTCGTGGTAGAAACTGCCCGGCCCGTCGTAGTCGCGCATCGCTTCGACCACGCAATCCCGGACTTTCGCGGTCCGGCACCGACCGCAGCAGTCGTGGCTTCGGATCGAATCCGTCGCCTTCTTGCTGCACGTTCGATGGCCGCACGCCCGGTACCCGCCGGAGCCGCTGCTGAAGTGGGTCCCGAAGCCGCCTGGGTCGTCGCCAAACCTGCGGCGGACGTCTTCGTCTGCCTCGGCGGTGTCGCGCGGCCATGCGCTTACAACAAACTGGCCGACAAGTACCGCAGCGCCTAGTACGGCCCACCCCAATTTGCCACGCATGTGCTGCCTCCTTGTGGTCGGTTCAGCGGTGACGGTATCGGGTGGCGCCACTGGCCGGGGTGAGTTCCTCGCGTGCGTTAGCGATGTCGTACTGCGCGGTGCGACCCCTGACCCTGATCCGAGGGGGCGGGGCGGGGTGAGTTGCGCGTGCTCGCGAGGGCGGCCGACGAGGTCGTAGTCGTCGGGCCGCCACTCGGTGGCGAGCCGGTACCACTGCCAGGCGGTGAGGTTGCGAGCGGCCTGGCGCGCGGGTTCGTACCCGTCGGCGACGGCGGCCGGGGTGGCCTGCTTGTCGAGCAGGGTAATGGCCTGCTCTTTGGCGGCGAGCCTGCGCGGCAAGCTCGGCGGCCTTCACCATCTCACCGGGCGCCTTCGCCGACTTCGTGGGGGCCGCGGCTACCGGAGGTCTGACGCGACGGCGTCGGTGATGGCCGAGGCCATGCGGCGGATGCCGGGCGAACGCACCGGGCAGGGCCGGGACTTGGCCGTGGTGGGCGCCAGGCAGAAGTGCAGGTAGTCCTTGGCGCGGTGGAGGGCGGTGAGGTTCCGCCCGGGCTCCGTGCAGTACGCCGGGTGCTTCGTCTCGTAGGAAGTGCACGGCAGCTTCTCCGCCCAGGAGTAGCGCGCGGAGGCCGGGGCCACGGCCTTGCCCGCGTCGGCCACGAGGCCACCGGAGGCGCGGGCCCGAGCCTGGTACAGGGCGTTGACGCGGCGGACGCGGTCGGGCGTGATGGCGTCGGGGCCCTGGAGGACCCACACGACACGCGTACGTCCCGCCCCGGCGGCGGCGTCGATCTGCCGGGTCAGGGCCTGGGCGTCGGCGGCGTACCGGTCGAAGTACTTGCCGGGGGCCTTGTCGTACGTGATGCCGTCCATGCAGGGGGTGTAGCCCCAGGCATTGCCCCAGAACTGGAGTACGACGTAATCCGGCCGTTCGGCGCGGATCAGCGCGGCGGCCTTGTCGGCGTCGGGGACGAGGGAGTCCTTGCCGGTGCCTTCGAGGTAGTCGCAGAGGGTGGTGCCTGAGTAGGGGGCACTGCGGTAGCGGGCGCCGAGTCGGTCCTTGAGGTGGGCGCCCAGGACATCCTGGTTCTCCATGGCGAGGGAGTCACCGAGGTAGAGCACCTTGGGGGCCGGCTTGGCGGCGATCCGCTTCCGGGTGGTGGAGGTCGCCGAGGGCGGCGGCGCGGAGGGCGCGCGCTCGGCCCGCTCGGCGCCCGGGGCCTTCGGTACGGGCTCCGGGGCCTCGCCCCCGGCCCCGGGGTCCCCGCACCCGGCGAGGAGCAACGCCCCGGCCAGTACTCCCGCGGCCCACAGCTTACGCACCGGCAACTCCCGCCCCAGACAGCTGAAATGACCCCCAGGCAAGCACACGCGGGCGCCGGGCGATAGGCATCGTTCTGCCAAGTGGGCCCGGCGCCCCGCGTTGCGTCTCCGGCGGCTCTAGCGGGCGACGAACTGCGTCAGGATCGCCTGCACCTCGTAGATGTCGACGCCCTTGGTGAACGTCTTCTGGAGCGGCACCTGGTTGCCGGAGATCCAGATCTTCAGCTCGGCGTCGAGGTCGAAGTGCCCGGCCGTCTCCACCGCGAAGTGCGTGATGCTGCGGTAGGGGACCGAGTGGTACTCGACCTTCTTGCCGGTGATGCCCTGCTTGTCGACCATGATCAGGCGGCGGTCGGTGAACAGCATGGTGTCGCGTATCAGGAGGTACGCGGCGTGGACCTGCTCGCCGTGCCCGAGAAGCCGGGCGTACTCGTTCTGCGCCTTGCCCGGATCGATGGTGTGCGCGTTGCCGAAAAGTGCCATGGAAGGCCCCCCACTGTCGTGACCCACTCGGTGGATCGTTCCCCATGCCCCGTGACCCGGATGAACCACGGGATCAGGCCAACCCTAACCGGGCTGACGGGGGTCGGCGGGGAGCTGGGCGCCGCGTTCGAAGGCGTGGGCGAAGGCGGCCGGGCCGAGGGAGGCGCTCGCCACGGCGGTGATGCGGTCGACGTCACCGCGCTCGGCGGGCGGCAGCGGGGCGCCGACGCTGCGGCGGGCCGCGTCGGCGGTGCCGAGGATCAGCGCGGCGCGTTCGGCGTCACCGGCGAGGGCCGCGGCGCCCGCGAGGCCTTCCAGGGAGAGGGCGAGGGCACGGGGCTCGGCCAGCTGCCGGGCGATGGCGAGGCCGTGCCGGTGCTCGGCCTCGGCACGGTGGGCGTCGCCGCGGAGTTCGGCGATGAAGCCCAGCTCGGCGTGGAGCAGGTGGTCACCGGCGGGGGAGGAGACGTCGGCGTGGCGGTCGCGGATGCGGAGCAGATACGACTCGGCGGCGGCGAGGTCTCCGGAGCGCCGGGCCCCCAGGGCGAGGCCCATTTCGGCGTGGATCTCGCCGTAGCGGTAGCCCTGGGCGGCGGCGCGCCGCCGGGCCTCCTCGTGCAGCTCACGGGCGCGCTCCCAGTCCCGGGCGAGCAGGGCGAGACGCCCGAGCCCCGAGAGCCGCGCGGCGACCTCGGCCTCCAGCCCCAGCTCACGGGCGATACGGAGCCCTTCGTGCTGCCGGCGGGCGGCCTCGTCGTACTCCCCCTTGATCTCGGCGAGCACGGCGAGCGGGGCGATGCCCTGCAACTCCCCCCACTGATCCCCGAGCTCCCGGAACAACGCCACGGCCCGCGACGCGTCCCGCCCGACGGTGTCCAGATCCCCCCGCATCAAGGCATGCATCCCCCGAAGAGCAAGCCCAGCGGCCGTACTCCACCGATCCCCCCGAGCCTCGGCATCGCGCAGCACACGCGCGTTGACGTCTTCACTCCCCCCAAGCTCCCCCACACTGAACAGCCCATACCCCCAAAGCCAGAGGGCCCGCCGCTCCTTCCCCCCCAAGCCGGCCCCCATCTAGGGGCGCGCGGGGAACTGCGCGCTCACCCCTCTCACACCCGCCCCCGTCAGGGGCGCGGGGAACTGCGCGCTCAGCCCTCACATCCGCACGAACCCACGAGACCGCCCCCGTCAGGGGCGCGGGGAACTGCGCGCT
>RBWT01000082.1 GCA_004010275.1 Streptomyces huasconensis | reverse complement strand
ATCGCGCGTCGCCGTACCGGCTACCGCGCGCCGCCCGGGCGGCGCGCGGCGGCCCGCTGGGCCCTGCGGGAGACACGGCCCTCGGAGGCGGCGGCGGGGGCGGCGGCCGCCGTGTCCGGGGCGATGCCCAGTTCGCCGCTGAGGTCGGTGACGAAGGAGCGCACCGTCGGGTACTCGACGAACGCCGACGAGCGCACGGGGTGGGCCAGTTCCTCGCTGAGCTTGGCGATGACCTCGATCAGGATCAGCGAGTCCAGACCCATGTCGAACAGATTGGTGTCGAGGTCCACGGTCCGCGGGTCGGGCGCGCCCAGGACGGCGGCGATCTCCTGTCGGATGAACTCGGTGAGCAGCGCGCTCTTCTGCGCGTCCGTGGCCCCCGCGAAGCGGTCCCGCAGCGTCCGCGCGGCAGGCTCTGCGGCCGGTGCCGCGCCGCCGTGCGGCTCGATCCAGTGCCGTACGCGCTCGAAGGGGTAGGTGGGCAGCGGCACCCGGCGTATCCGCTCGCCCTCGTGGAACGCCGCCCAGTCGACGTCCTCGCCCGCCGTCCACAGCCGCCCGACGAGAGCGAGGAGGAACTGGGCGCCGACAGGCGCCGGCCCTGCGGCAGCAGGGCGATGCCGGGCCGCCCGGCACCGGCGCGGTGCTGCGCGCCGATCCTTCGAGGAGGCGCAGTGCCGCGTCGGGCAGCGCGGTGCGGTCGGCGGCGACCACGGGGGCGGTGATCCCCCAGCCGGCCAGGGTCCGCGCCGTGGCGTACTGGACGGCGAAGTCCGCCTCAGGGCTCCGCGCGCCCAGCAGTTCGCCGGCGGATGTCCCCAGCTCGGCGGCGCAGCGGTCGTAGTGCTCGCGGAAGGCGGCGGTCCCCTCGTAGAGGGCCGAGGCGTGTCCCGGCACGGCGCCGCCGGGGGCCAGGTCCAGGACGGGCCGCTCGTCGGTGGGATCGGCGGTCAGGATCCGGTCGGCGTCGCCCAGGGCCAGGGCGAGCGCGGCGTCCCGTACGTCGGCGGCGACCAGTGCGCGCACGGCAGGGTGCGCGCGGCGGCCGAGCGCCAGGGTCTGGGAGACGGCGGACAGGGCGAGGCCGCGGTCCTTGCGGAGCCGGCGGGCCAGCTCGGCGGCAACGGTGTCGAGGGCGGGCGGCTCCTCCACGATGACGTGGGCGTTGGAGCCGCCGATGCCGAAGGAACTCACGCCCGCCCGGCGCGGTGTGGCGCCCTTGGGCCACTGCCGGGTCTCGGTGACGACGTGGAAGGGTCCCGCCGCGAAGTCGATCTCCGGGTTGGGGGACTCGAAGTGGAGGCTGGGGACGAGTGTGCGGTGCCGCAGCATCAGGACCGTCTTGATCAGGCCCGCCATGCCCGCGGCCGTGTCGAGGTGGCCGACGTTGGTCTTGACGGAGCCGATCGCGCAGGACCGCGGGGCGAGGGTGCCGCCCTCGCGGCCGAAGGCCTGGTTGAGCGCGGCGATCTCGACGGGGTCGCCGAGCGGGGTCGCCGTGCCATGGGCCTCCACGTACGAGATGCTCTCGGGGGCGACCTCGGCGATCTGCTGGGCCTCGGCGATGACGGCGGCCTGCCCCTGGACGCTCGGCGCTGTGTAACCGGTCTTGTCCGAGCCGTCGTTGTTGACCGCGGTGCCCTTGATGACGGCGTGCACGGTGTCGCCGTCGGCCAGCGCGTCGCTCAGCCGCTTGAGGACCACGGCGCCCACGCCGTTGCCGATGACGGTGCCCTGCGCCTTGGCGTCGAAGGCCCTGCAGTGGCCGTCCGGCGAGAAGATCATCCCCTCGTGGTGGAGGTAGCCCTCGCCCTGGTCGGCCTGGATGTGGGCGGCGCCCGCGACGGCCATCGCGCAGTCTCCCGAGAGGAGGCTGAGGCAGGCCAGGTGGACGGCCACCAGCGAGGTCGAGCACGCCGTGTTGGTGCTGACGCTCGGGCCGCGCAGGTTCAGCTTGTAGGAGGTGCGGGTGGCGACGAAGTCCTTGTCGTTGGTGATCATCATGCGGTAGCGGTCGACGGAGGACGCGGTGCGGTAGCGCTCGCCGAGGTTGTGCAGCAGGTAGGTGTTGAGGCCCACTCCGGCGTAGACGCCGATCTGCTGCTCGCCGCGGCGCGGGTCGTAGCCCGCTGTCTCCAGTGCCTGGTGCGCGCACTGCAGGAACTGGCGCTGCTGCGGGTCGATCAGCTCCGCCTCGTCCCGGGTGATGCCGAAGAAGCCGGCGTCGAACGTGTCGGCGTCCGCGAGCACCTGCCCGGCCTTGACGTACCGGTCGTCGTTCAGCAGGTGTTCGCCGACGCCCGCCGCGCGCAGCTCCTCGTCGGTGAAGTAGGTGAGGGTCTCCCTGCCCTCGCTCAGCACCTGCCAGAACGCGTCGGGGGTGTCGGCGCCGGGGAACCGGCAGGCCAGCCCGATGACGGCGATGTCGGAGTCCCGGGCCTCGCATTCCTGCTGTTCTGTCCGCTGGTCGTTCATGTCTTCTCCTCAACCCACCTTGATACCGAGGTCCGCCGCGACCGCGCGCATGTCCAAAAACGTCTCCGCGATGAACCGCGCGCCGTCGTCGGTGGTGTCCATCTGCTTGAACAGCTCCACCAGCGCGGCGCGATGCTCCTCGCGGTCCCCCTCGCCCGCGGCTATCTCCAGGACCACCTTCTTCAGCTTCTCCTCGACCTCGGGCAGGTTCAGGGAGCGCGGGAACTTGATGCTGAAGGTGGAACGGTCGTAGTCCTTGTTGCGGCTGACCGCGCGCGTGTAGCTGGACGCGTTGAGCTTGTAGAACATGCAGTCCCAGTTCTTGAACGAGTAGTAGTTCAGGAGGGGGAACAGCGTGCAGTGCGTCTCCATCGGCGACGAGGCGTACAGGCCCTTCTCCTTCAGTTCCGCCACCATGCGGTCGGGGTCGTAGTCGTGCCGCATGGCGATGAACGGAAACACGATCTTGGGGAGTTCGTCGTCCTCGGCGAAGAGGATCTCCTCGATCTCGCCGTCGAAGAGTTCGCTCGCCAGCTCGGGCCCGAAGGACTTGTAGAAGCCGCGCACCACTTCCCTGACGTTCGACTCCATCGTGAGGATCTGCTGCGGATCGGCGCACAGGGCGATGTAGGGGATGCGCTCGCGGAAGGCGTACAGGATGGCGCGGATCACGAAGAACGTGCGGCAGGAGACGCAGGGCAGTTTCTCGTCGAGGTACTGGCCCGGCTTCTTCGGGCGCGGCCGGTTGAAGACGTCCCGCATCATCTTCTTGATGTTGTCGTCGTCCGCGTCCACCACGAACGTCGCGGGCAGCTTCTCCTGCGCCAGCTTGATGTTCTGCGCGGCGTGCGTGCTCTCGAAGGGCACGTCGAAGGTGTAGGCGAGCGTGCGCTTGCCGTATTCGTTGACGAACTTGTCCAGCATGTATGTGCTGTCCTTGCCGCCGCTGTACATGAAGAGGCAGTCGAACTCGCCGCGCGGATTGGGCGGCGCCGCCTGGAACTCGGCGAACACCTCGTTGGTGTACTTGTAGTTGACGATCAACTCACCCGCGAAATCGAGGTTGCAGAGATTGCACACCTGCTGGTCGTCGAGGACGACCCCCGGGTGCCCGTCCTTGAGCGAGCAGATCTTGCAGCGGACGATGGTGGGTTCCACGGTGCCTCCTGGTGGGTTGTGTCGGCCCTGCGGCCTGCGGCGGGCTCAGCGTTCGGCGCCGGACCTGCGACGGCGTGCTGCGAGCAGCGATCTGTCCCGGCCGCCCTTGTGCCGGCCGCCCTCCGGCGGCCGGGGCGGGGCGCCGTCCTCGGCGAGGTGGCGGGCCATCGCCCGGATCGTCGGGTGCCGGAACATGTCGAGCCGGCGCAGCGAGGGGCGCAGTTCCGCCCGAAGCCGCGCCACCACATGGGTCAGCCGCAGCGAGTCGCCTCCCGCGTCGAAGAAGTTGACGTCGAGCGACGTCCGCGAGGCCGAGCGCGCTCCGCCAGATCGCGGAGATCTGCTGCTCCAGCGCGCCGCGCGGCACGGCGTCGGCCGACGGCGCGTCGAGGACAGCCGCGCCGTGCGGGGCGGGCAGGGCCTTGCGGTCGAGCTTGCCGTTGGGCGTCAGCGGAAGCGCGGGCAGCGGGACGACGGCCGACGGCACCATGTACGCGGGCAGCCGCGCCCGTACGTGGGCGCGCAGCTCGGCGGCGTCCGGGACCCGCGCATCCCCCTCGGCCACGGTGTAGGCGACGAGCCTGTCGCCGCCCGGCTCGTCGTCGCGTACCACCACCGCGGCCTGGGCGACGGCGGGGTGGTCGCGCAGGACGGTCTCGATCTCGCCGGGCTCGATGCGGTAGCCGTGCAGTTTGACCTGGCTGTCCACCCGGCGCAGATACTCCAGACGGCCGTCGGGCAGGTGCCGCACCAGATCGCCCGTGCGGTAGACGCGGCCGGGTGCGAAGGGGTCGTCGAGGAACCTGGCCGCGGTGAGGTCCGGCCGGCCGTGGTAGCCGTCGGCCACCCCGTCACCGCCGATGTACAGCTCCCCCGGGCTGCCGGGCGGCACGGGCCGCAGCCGCTCGTCGAGCACGTACATCCGCGTGTTGGCCAGCGGCCGGCCGATCGTGACCGGCCGGCCCGCCTCGACGCGGTCGAGGGAGGACCAGATGGTGGTCTCGGTCGGTCCGTACATGTTCCAGACCCGGTCCGCCCGCCGCACCAGTTCGGCGGCCAGGTCGCCGGGCAGCGCCTCGCCCCCGCACAGGACGGTCAGCCCGGCACCGCCCTGCCAGCCCGCGCCGATCAGCATGCGCCAGGTGACGGGCGTCGCCTGCATGACGGTCGGCCGGTAGGCCTCGACCAGGGCGCGCAGCGCGAATCCGTCGGCGGCCGTCTCGGCGGGCGCCACCCGCACCTCACCGCCCGTGACCAGCGGCAGGTACAGCTCGAGTCCCGCGATGTCGAAGCAGGCGGTGGTCACCGCGAGCAGGGAGTCCCGCGGGCCGAACCCCGGCTCCTTGGCCATGGAGCACAGGAAGTTGGTCAGCGCGCGGTGGCCGACCCTGACGCCCTTGGGCAGGCCGGTGGAGCCGGAGGTGTAGATGAGGTAGGCGAGGTCCTTGGCACAGGCGCGGTCGGGGAAGTCCTCCTCGACGTCCGCCTCGTGCACCTCCTCGCCGGGGCGGATCTCCACCGGCTGTGCCGGGCAGTCGGCGGGCAGCGCGCAGGAGAGCGCGGGTTCGGTGAGCACCAGGGCGGCGCCGGAGTCGTCGAGCATGTGCCGGATGCGCTCGGGCGGGTAGACCGGGTCGAGCGGCACGTACGCGGCGCCCGTCCGCAACACCGCGAGCAGCCCGGTGATCAGGTCGGCCGAGCGGTCGAGGAAGACCCCGACGAGGGTGCCGGGACCCGCGCCGAGGTGGGCGAGGCGGCGGGCGAGCCGGTTGACCCGCCGGTCGAGGTCGCCGTAGGTCAGGACGGTGTCGCCGGACCGGACGGCGGGCTCCCGCGGCCGCCGGGCCGCCCACTGGGCGAACAGCTGGTGCACGCAGCGGTCGGCGGGGTAGTCGGCGGCCGTGTCGTTCCAGGTGTCGAGCACCAGGCGGCTCTCGTCACCGGACAGCAGGGGAAGCAGTCCGGCGTCCTCGTCGGGCCGCTCGGCGGCCGAGCGCAGGAACCGCTCGAAGCGTGCCGCCAGTTGGTGGGCGGCGGCCGCCCTGCTCTCGTCCGCCGGGAGGAAGGCGACGGCGCGGGGCACGGCACCGGGCCCGCCGATCCGTACGGTCAGGGCGGGCCCGGCGGGGCGGTGCTCGGTGCCGTGGCCGTCGCTCAGGTCCACGGTGACCGGCAGCGCGCTCGCCGCGAGCACCGTTCGTCCGCCGGGGCCGGGCAGGCGCAGGTGCGCTCCCCGCAGCGGGGCGCTCCGCCCGGCCTGCGCGGTGAGCCGTCGGGAGACCTCTTCCGCGAAAGCCGCCAGGGAACGGTCCTGTCCGGCCTCGGGGGCACGGAAGGGCACGTCGGACATGAGGGGCCCGGTCGTTTCCGCGGTGAGGCGCAGCGCCACGTCGAAGCCGCCCTCGTCCTCCCCCGCCATCCGGCCGAGGAAGCGCAGGAGTACGGCGAGCAGCCAGGCCCTGGCCTCGTCGGGGTCCCCGGCCGGGATGTCCGGTGGGACCGCGGCGCGGGCGAGGTCGCCGGCGCCGGACGGCTCGGCGGGCTCCGGGGCGGCCGGCCAGGGGACTTCGGAGGGGGGCCCGGTCGGCGAGGAGGGGCAGCCAGTGCCTCTCGTGGCGCCGCGCGGCGCGGGCGGTGGTCGCCCACTGCCGGCGGGCCGCGTCGTCCCCTTGCGTGAACCGGTCGCCCGGACGCAGTCCCGCCACGGCCGACGGGTCGCCGTCCAGGTCGGCCAGGTCCCTCAGCCGTACGTCGAAGTCGGTGGTGGCGACGGTCACGGCCGGGCCGTCGACGGCGACCACGGTGCCGGGCGGGCTCGTGGAGGGGCGGTCGGTGACCTCCGCCTTCCGTACGGCGAACAGGCGCTCGTCCAGGGCGAGGAGCGCGAGGCCGAACGCGTTGCGGTGCGGTCCGAGGTCGGTGGCGCGCACCAGGGCGCCGAGGTCGGCGGCGGGCCGGCGCCAGGAGAACAGGCCGCCGTCGGGCGGCCCGTCGTGGAGTCCGTGGTAGGTGCGCAGGGTGAGGTCCTGCGGGGTGCGGGTCTCGGTGCCCGCGGCCAGTTCCTCCACGAGTTCGCCGAAGCCGGCCGCCGCGGCCTCGTAGCAGGCGAGGTTGAGGGTGTACGCGGTGTCCTCGGGGCCGACCGGCACTGCCCGCTGCTTGAGCACGTCGCCCGTGTCGGCCTCGCGCTCCATGACGTGCCAGGTGACGCCGTGCTCGGTGGCGCCTTCCAGGATGGCCCAGCTGGTGGCGTGCAGGCCGGCGTGCCGGGGCAGCGGCGCGTCGTGGAAGTTGACGGGCATCCGCTCGGGCAGTGCGAGGACCTCCTCGGACAGCATCCGCAGGTTGGTGATGCTGAACAGGTAGGCGAACCGCAGCGGACGCAGCCGCTGCGCGAGGCCCCGGCCCGGATCGACGACGCTCAGCCCGTGCCCGGCGGCCCAGCGGCGCAGCCCCGGGTCCTCGGCGACCACGGCGGCCACGTGGTGGCCCCGCGTCAGCAGGTGCTCGCCGCATTCGGCCAGCAGGGGCTCCTCGCCGATCAGGACGGCGCTGAAGGGTGTGGTCATCGCTGTTCCTCCTGGTCCTCGAGGACGCTGCTCAGCTGGCGCAGCAGGCGGTCCACCTCCGCGTCCGAGAGGCTGTCGACGATCTGCTCGATGCCGGGTTCGGGCCCGGCTGCGGTCTCGGTCCCGCCGGGCTGTGGCCCCGCACCGGTCCCGCGCCGCGGCTCGGGAGCGGGTTGCGGTGCGGGTGTCTTCCCGGTTCCGAGGGTGGCCAGGTGACGGGCGAGGCGTTCGATGGTGATGTGCTCGAAGAGCAGGGTGGACGGCAACGGCCCGTACTCGCGCTCCAGTTCCTTGGTGAGGCTGAGGACCACGAGGGAGTCGACGCCGTAGTTCTCGAAGGTGGCCCGGGGGTCGAGAAGGTCCTCGGGCATTTCGAGTACGCGGGCGAAGACCTCCTTGACCCGGCGTTCGGCCCCACCGACCGGGTCGGCGCCGCAGGGCCGCGCGGCGGGGTCCTCGTCGGGCGGCCGGGGGGCCGGCGCGCCGGGGCCGGCGCGGACGGGGCGGACGGGGCGGACGGGGCGGACACGGGCACGAAGCCGTCGCTCTCGGCGACCAGGACGCACTGATGGGTGCCGCCGTTTGGGCGCGGTCCCTCGGCGACGCGGCGGAAGCCGTTGTGGGCGAGGACGTCGCGCCAGGCCGCGGTGGAAAGGAGCGGGGAGCCGGGCAGCCGGTACTGCGCGTCCTCGAACAGCCACCAGCCGGTGGCCAGCCCGAAGATCAGGGACATCTGGTCGCGCAGCTCCACGCCCTCGTTGAGCACCAGTACGCCGTTGGTGGCCAGGAGCCGCTTGGTGTGGGCCAGGGTGCGGTCGATGCTGGCGGTGGCGTGGAAGACGTTGGTGGCGAGCACCAGGTCGTGGGCGCCGGTTTCAAGGCCCTGTTCCCCCGGGTCGCGTTCGATGTCCAGGGCCCTGAAGTCGGCGAAGGGGTGGTCGGCGGCAAAGCGCTTGCGGCCGTGCCGCACGAATCCGTCGGACACGTCGGTGTAGAGGTAGGCGACGTGGTCGCCGAGTCCGGCCGCCGCGAGGGCGCGCAGGACGCGGGTGCTGGTGCCGCCGGTGCCCGCGCCGACTTCGAGTACGCGGATGCGGTCACCGGGCCGCTCGCGCAGGCGCTCTTGTACGTAGCGCAGCACCGTGTCGGCGACCTGCTCGTTGCACCGGTCGGTGACGGGGTCGCCCGCGTAGACGGCCTCGACCAGGTCGAATGAGCCGCCGGGGAAGAGCACGTCCATGTGTCCGCGCCGTCCGGTCAGTACGTCGGGCAGCGCGTCGACGCACCGCAGCAGCAGGGTCGTCACGGCCTCCGTCTCGGGATGACGTGCCGTCAGCTCGGCTGCCGCCTCCTTCGGGTGGGCGACGCAGCGGCGCAGCTGCGGATCGCCGAGCGCGGCGGTGGTGACCAGGTCGGCGCCCTCGGCGCGGAGGTGGCCGCCGCGCAGCAGGACGTCGATCAGGAGGCCGAGGAGCCGTTCCTGCCCGGCGGCGACGCCGAGGCGGACGCGGAGCCCGTCGCGGGTGTGCCGCTCGCCGGGATCGCGCAGGACGCCCATGGTCCGCAGGGCGCCGACGAGGAGTCGCCGGGCGAAGGTCTCGACGTCCGCGGCCGCGGCGCCGCCGTGGCTGCCCGCGCCGGTCGCCGCGCGGCCGGGGGTCATGGGGGGCGGATGGGGGCGGGTCGGTGCGGCTGCGCCTTCAGCATGGCGTCCGGGTCGACGCCGAGACCGGTGAGGATCTTCGGGTCGGCCTTGACGACGAGTGTCTGCGGCAGCGGGCCCGACAGTGCCCGTTCGACGGCCGCCATGCCCTCCGCCGCGCTGATGGGCCGGATGCCCGCGGCGGCGAATCGGTCAAGGACGCGCTCCCGGTGGGCGTCGCCGGCGGCGTGCCAGTAGCCCCAGTTGACGGTGCGCACGGGGTAGGGCGCGGTGCGGGCCGCGGCGAGCGCCCACGCGTCGGCGACGTGGCAGCCCGCCGCGTATCCGGCCTGGCCGTGGTTGCCCTCCAGGGTGACCGCGGAGGAGTACAGCAGCACGAAGTCGGGCCGCTCGCCGCGCAGGGCGCGGAACATGCTCCACACGGTGTCCGCCTTGGCGTCGAGGGCGGTGCGCAGCTCGGCTTCGGACAGCTCCCTGATGGGCTTGTCGACGAGCACCATCGCGGAGTGGATGACGCCGTGGAGCGCGCCGAAGCGCTCCTTGGTCTCGTCGATCACCTGGCGCAGGGCCGCCGGGTCACCGGCGTCACACGGTACGTAGGAGACCTCGGCGCCCAGCTCCTGCAGTGCCGTGAGGTCGGCGCGGCGCCGCTCGTCCAGTGCCGCGCGGCCGACGAGGACCAGGCGGGCGCGGTGGGCGCGGGCCAGATACCGGGCGGTGTCGCGCCCGAGCACTCCAAGGCCGCCGATGACGAGGTACACCCCGCGCTCGCGGAAGCGGGTCGGGGCGGCGGCCGGTTCGACCGCTTCGAGCGCGCGGACGCGCCGTACGCCGCCGCGCAGCGACACGGCATGGACCTTGGCCCGCGCCGGCTCGTGGACCAGCGCGGCCGCCGCCGCGTCGAGTTCACCGCCGCGCACGTCGAGGCAGGCCGCGGTGAGCTGCGGGAACTCCTTGGCCGCGACCTCGCAGTAGCCGATGAGCCCGGCGGCCGCCGGGCGCAGCGCGTCGTCGTCCCCAAGCGGCAGGCCGTCGGCGGTGAGGACCTTCAGGGCCAGGGGCCGGTCGAGCAGGCCGGCCCGGTCGAGGCCGCGGACCAGCCGGTGCAGCGAGACGGTGCCGCGCTCCTGCTCCGCGTGCAGCCCGGCCCTGTCGTCCACCGGTTCACGCGGTCCGCCGATGCCCAGGAAGTACACCAGGTCCAGGTGCGGGGCGCGGGCCAGGAGGTCGTCCGTGGCGCGCTCGTCCAGGCCGCCGTCGCCGACGGTCAGCCGCAGGTGCCCGGCGTCCGGGTGGGCGGCGCGGAGAGTGTCCGCCAGCGGCGCGCCGTCCTCCCCCGCCACGATCAGGACCGCCCGGGGCGCGGCCGTCTCCGCGACGACGGGCGGCGCGAGCGCCCAGCGGGGCCGGTAGTCGATGGACGGCTCCGGCTTCGACTCCCGCAGGGCCAGGCCGAGGACGCGTACGCACACCCGGCCGTCCGTGTCGGTGACGGTGACGTCGAACCGCCGCGAGCCCAGGTCGCGGACGTGGGACCAGCCTTCGTCGGGCAGGGCGGCGTGCAGCTCCACCCGGTCCGCGGCGTACGGCAGCAGCGGCCGGCCCGGCGCGCCGCGTCGGCGAGCAGCAGGGCCAGGGGGTGCAGCGCCGCGTCGAGGGTGCCGGGGTCCAGCGGCCGGCCGCCGCGCCGGAGTGCTCCCGCGGCCGGCGCAGCCGGGCGAGGGCGGTGCGCTCACCGGTCCAGGCCTGCATGACGCGGCGGAAGTGGGGGCCGTAGGGCAGGCCTTGCCGGCGCAGGCCCTCGTACAGCTCCTTGTGGCGCACCGGGTGCGGGCAGTCCGCCTTGAGCAGGTCGAGGGGCAGGGGGCCGGGGCGTTCGGGGGCGGCGGCGAGAACGTGGCCCAGCGAGTACACGGGGGCGTCGCCGGTGGAGGGCGCGGTCAGGCGGTAGTCGAGCGCCTGGGCGGTGTCGGACTGCGTCGTGGCGAGGGTGACGTCGGTTCCGGTGTCGGCCACCACGAGCGGGGCGAGCCAGCGCACGTCACTGAAGACCCGTGCCGCGTCCGCGCCCAGGATGTGGGCCACCAGGTCCAGGTGGCCGACGCCGGGCAGCACCGCACGGCCGCCGACCACATGGTCGCGTACAACCAGGTCGGTGGGCGCGAGGGTCAAGGTGGTGTCCACCGCTGGGGGCGGTGTCGGCCGATTGCCCGGCCGGCGGGCCGGCGCGGGGGCCTCGGTCGGTTCCCTGCGGGTGACGGGCAGCCAGTGGCGCGGGCGCTCGAACGGGTAGCCCGGCAGCGGGAGCGTGCGGCCGCCGCCCGCCGCGAACTCCTCCAGCGCCGTCCAGTCGGCGAAGGCGCCGAAGACCCAGAGCCGGGCGAGCCGGGTATGGTCCCCGGCCGCGGCGAGCGTCCGCAGGAAGTTCGGGCCCGCGCCGTCGGTGAACACCTCGGCCAGCGCCGTGTGCTGGTCGGCGTTGCCCGTGATCGCGGAGACGACGCCCGCTCCGGCGGCGAAAGCGGCGAACTTGTCGGCGGCGTCGTCGATGTCAAAGGCCGCGAAGGCAAGGCGTTCGGGCAGCGCCTCGCGGCCGACGCGCAGGGTGTGGCCGGTGTCGGCGAGGGCAGGACGCTCCCGGCGCAGATGGGCCGCCATCTCGGCGGCGTAGACGCGCAGCCGCTCCGGGTTGCGCGCGGAGAGCACGAGCAGTTCGGGACCGGACGGCGGGGCGGCGGGCCGCTCCTCGGGGGCGCGGTACTCCTCCAGGATCACGTGCGCGTTGGTGCCGCCCGCGCCGAACGAGCTGACGCTCGCCCTGCGCGGCTGCTCGATCCTGACCCCGTCCGTCTCGATGACGGGCCGCGCCCAGTCGGTGAGGGTGCGCTGCACACGGAACGGCGAGCGGTCGAAGTCGATGACCGGGTTGGTCTCCTCGGAGTGCAGCGAGGGCACCAGCCGGCCGTGGGAGAGCTGGAGCACGGCCTTGGTGACGCCCGCGATGCCCGCGGCGCCCTCCAGATGGCCGATGTTCGACTTCACCGAGCCGAGGGCGATGGCGCCCGGCCGGCGGGTGGCATCGACGAAGGCCTGCCGCAGGGCCGTGTGCTCGATAGGGTCCCCGAGCGCGGTACCGGTCCCGTGCGCCTCGACATAGCCGATGGTGCGCGGGTCGATACCCGCGCGGTCCAGTGCCTCTTCTATGAGCGCCTGCTGCGCCTGCGGGCTGGGCACGGTGTAGCCGCCGGTACGGCCACCGTGGTTGACCACGGTCGCCTTGATCACCGCATGGATGTGGTCACCGTCGGCGACGGCCTCCGAGAACCGCTTGAGCAACACCGCGCCGACACCCTCGCCCGGCACATAACCGTCACCGCCCGCGCCGAAGGAGCGGCAGCGGCCATCGGTGGAAAGCATCCGCATCCGACTCAGATGCGCGTACTTCAAGGGATGCGCGGAGACGTTGACGCCACCCGCGACAGCGTACCGGCACTCTCCCCTACGAACACTCTCACAAGCCAGGTGGAGGGCGACGTCTGTCACCGCGGATCTCTCACTGAAACCGGTGTTGCCCGCATGAGCCGGAGGACTGCCCTCATGAACCTTGTAGGGACGTCTCCGGTACGCCTAGCGTCGGCGGCGACTGGTGGAACGGTTCGGGGCCGGGCGCAGTGCCCGGCTACCGACCCCATTACAGGGAGGGCAGCGTCATGGGTTTCGACCGGAAGACAGAGCGTGGCGAGCGGGAAGGAAAGGCTCTGCCAGCTCGGACCTCAGCAACCCAGAGCGTCAATGCGGCGCCCTTGTTGGGGAACGCTCAGGTCACGCAGGCATCCGTCCTAGCCGTGCAGCGCATGGCTGGGAACGCTGCCGCCACCGCGTATGTGCAGAGAGTCACCGACGAGGACCGCGACAAGGCTAACGCTCGGCGGGAACGTTGGGCCAAGCGCGACATCCGACGCGGCGGTGCCCAGCAAGCAGAGAGCTTCACCACACACGAAACCCCGTTCGGTCCGTTTAACGAGCGCCCCGGGCGCGGCGGGGCTCCGTACATCACCACCAACATGGATCAGTATCCGGGAACCCAGCCGACCGATGGCCGCTACGTCCGTGAGGAGGAGAGCCAGTACACCGGCCTGATCCCCGCGCTCGACGCCGAGCAATTCCTCCCCCTGGTCGAAGCGCTGAAGGGGCGGGAGCTGAGCAAGGAGGAGATTGAGGGTCTGAGCGACGACCAGTGCCGGGCTGCGGCGATGCTCATGGGAATCGCCACCGCCGAGGCGGTTCGCGAGCCGGGAGCGCTCAAGCACATACGCAGCGCGCTTCGGCGGCAGGCCGATCTGTCTCACGAAGCACCGGAGTTCCTCAACGACTACCCGCAGGGACGTGTCGGTGGTGCCCAGCATGAGAAGCGCGTCCGGTCGGGCCGGACGAGGCGGGCCACGCCCGAAGTCGAAACCATTCTTGAGGCCTCGTCCTCGTCGGACGAGAGCATGTGAGTCTCCGGCCGGCCCCTCACCGAGACACACGAACGGAGCCTCGAAGGGGCAGCGCCGCGTCCACTCCCCTCGGGAGCGAGCCCCGGCGGCGCCGGGTACTGGGCTCCGACCCCTCCTGAGACGACCACCGGCCTCGATGGGCGCCGTCGACACGCGGTATACAACCTTCCTGGAGTGGGCCGCGCGTTGCCCTCACGCCCGAGTCCGTGGCTTCGAGTGCCTACGAACTCGATGTGGAGATGAGTCTGTAGTGATGGCTGGCCTGTCCACCACTCACGGTCGTGAAAGCGCCCGCTGCCGCACACCGGGCGATCACACGCCAAATTCGCCAGCTCACTCATCGGTGCGCGTCGCGAGCTAGGCCCGGCTGACCGTGATCGCGCCACTGATGCCGCTGACACCAGTGCGATCGAGCAACTCCCGGCCAGGCAGTGCTCAGGGAAACTGGTCGAATTGATCGGCCAGGACCAAGGGACTCGGGCATTTGACCTTGATTCTTTCGGGGGCTCGGAGCGCCCGGTGAGCTGGGGTGATCGGCGGGCATGCTCGGGGGTGCTGCGAGCGCCATGCAGTTGTCGAGGTTTCCCCTTGGCCGGGCTGTGGTGTGGCGAGGACTTCGCGAATTGGTATCCACGTAACGGGCGCCCCGCCCTCTCGCCCGCCCAGCGGACCACTGTCTGTGTTTCTGTGGTCGCCGTCATCGTCAGTGCGGACGGCAAACCGTATCCGAGCCCCGCCGAAATCGACTGCACCGAAGGCAGCCCCACAGTTTTATGCGGGTCGCCCCCAGGGCGTTGGCCGCGGTTGCCTTGTCACCGGGCTGACCGTTGTCGCTGTGGCCCCAGCTCCACACCTGGCTCTCGGAGGTGAGAGCGTACGCGTGGTCGTAGCCGGCCGCTTCCCTTCGCGCTCACGTCCCGATCAAGCTGAGGGCCCCGGAGGTCCGACATCAGGAGTACTAGTCGGTTTCGAGGACGGTGAGCAGCTCGGCGAGGGCGGGGAGGGCGCGTTCGATCGCTTCGCGGCTGTTCGGGGTGAGATCGGCCAGGGCGCGGTGCAGGGCGGCTGTGCTGGTGCGGTCGTAGGTGTGGAGCATCTCCAGTGCGGTGGGCGAGGCGGTGAGGCGGACGGTGCGCAGGTCGGTCGTGGAGGGTTCCCGCTCGATCAGACCGGCGGCGGTCATGGTGCGGAGGAGGTTGCTGACCGTGGAGGGGGCCAGACGCAGTCGGTCGGCTGCCTGGCGGGGTGAGAGTGGTCCGGCTTCGGCGAGTGTCCGGAGTAGTTCGATCTGGGCTTCGGGCAGGTCGGGGAGGCCGGCGGTGCGGCGGGTGCGCAGTATTGCCCGGCGCAGCGGGCCGATGAGGCGGCCGAACTCGGTGGCAGTGTCCATAGGGCTGATTCTCTCGTACTGGTGATTTTGTCGCAAAATAGTTTTGTGACAAACTGAAGTGGTCGGATGCGCCACGCCGACAAGCACCACCAGGGAGGTCACACATGACAAACGACGCCGCCACCACCAGCAGCGGAGCCTTTCAGACCACCGTCGAGCAGCCCGTCCCACCGCAGGACCTGTCCGAGATCGTCGGCCACCGCTTCATCTACACCTACGCCAACGGATGGCAGTACGAGATGTACGTGAAGAACGACCACACGATCGACTACCGAATCCACTCCGGAATGGTCGGCGGCCGCTGGGTCAAGGACCAGCAAGTCGACCTCGTCCAGTTGGACGACGACAGTTTCAAGGTCTCCTGGAACGAGCCCACCGGCACCTCCGTCGCGGTCAACGTCATGCCTCGCAAGCGGCGCCTGCATGGTGTGATCTTCTTTCCGCACTGGGTCGAGGAACACGGTGAACGCACCGTCTGCTTCCAGAACGACCACCTGGACACCATGCGTCGCTACCGCGACCAGGGGCCCACCTATCCGATCTACGTCGTCCCCGAGTTCGCGAAGATCACCCTCTTCGAGTACGTGGGCACCGACGATGATTCCGTCATCTCCGTCGCCCCCGACGCCCTCCCGGCCGACTGGTCCGACCGCACCAACTGATCGTCGGCAGACAAACGCATGCCGGTCAGCAGGGCGAGTTCACCAGCTTCGCCCCTCGTGACCCGGCGCCGGACCTGAAAGCCCCCCGCACCGGCCGTTGCGAGAGGAAGCCAAAGTCCGCCGCCAACAGGTAAGCCCGGCACGAGGCGCTTCGTGATGCGATAGCGGTCCAGGAAAATCTGCGCCACTACGCTCACTGCGTTCATATCTCAAATACCCTGCCCTGCCTTGGCGATGTGTCGTCGGCGGCTGGAAATGGGCGAGCCGCGGGCGACGTCGGCTGGGTGGGTACTGGTTTGCCTCTCGCGCCTGTCTCTTCCGGAGTGGACCTGTAGGTGTCCAGGGCAGTCTGTCCGGGGTGACATCCGGTGCGGACGAGGTCGCTGACCAGGTGCCACATGGTGCGTTCCTCCTCGGTTCCGTCAGGGACCGTGCGTCCAAGCGCAGCAGCCAGGGGGTGCCGCCCAAGGTTGACCGTGGCCCGAACAGCGCCGGCCCATTCGTCGGTAGCCACGACCGCCAAGCGATACCAAAGCAGTGTGAGCGGCAACAGAACCGCAATGGTCGTGGCGACCAACCAAGGGCGCACCGTGTTCCCGATAGCGAGGTCGGTGATGGCAGCCGCAACGACGAGCAGGTGCCCGTAGAGCAAGCTGACGAAGAAGTCGACGCTCATCCGGGCTTCGTCGGTCTGCTGGCGCGCATGTCGGGTACAGCGGCGTTGAGTTCGTGCCAAAGCACCTGCGAGTCGAGTCGGTAGCGGTCATAGCCATACTCCTCGAACTGTCGGATCGCATTGCCGAGCCGAGTTGGGATGACCTGGCGATCGTCCAGGGGATAGCGGTGCAACTGCTCGTTGAGCAACGCGAACCAGGCGTCGCCCCTGCGGATGTCCACAGTCAGATAGCGGTTGACGATCGGGGGGGGCGCGGAAGGCGGCGAGCACGGACTGGTCGGCAACGGCCAGACGACCTTGCCCGTTCCTGTTCAGCCAAGGTCAGAGCGTCCACTCGATTACGCAGCAGGTGCTTGCGGGCCAGATGATGTCGACGACGCGCGGGCCAACCACTGGGGACAACCGCGGTACCCCTCGAGGACGCGATAAAGCGGCGTCTGCAGAGCAGCAAGGACCAAACCGAGGACCGCCGTGGCGACCAGACCGGGCCCTTCCGCGTCTCTGCCCCCGAGCCGGCCTCGGGGGCCGGGGCCCGCGGCTGAACGTCCCCTGCTGCATGCGGCGGCGTCGAGTCAGGGTTCCGCGTGCCAGGTCTCGGTGACGGACCCGGCGGTCGTCGTAGATCCTGAAGCTCAGGCCGGGCGGGACTTCAGGGATGCGGTGAGAGGCACGATGCCGAGTTCGACGGTGTCCATGCCGACGACGCCGCTCAAGCGGTCGAGGTGGGGCGGAGAGCACTGAGGGCGAGCTGACCAGGGACCGGAGGACCGGTTCCGACACGATGATGTGGTGGCGCCTGTCCCCGCTGTAGAGCAGTTCCTGGCGCCGTATGCGGGTGCGGGCGGCTTCCTTGATGTCCGGTGGGGACGGGTGGAGTTCGTTGGAGCGGGTGAGCACGGTGCGGGCGTAGTCGGGGGTCTGCAGGACGCCTACGACCCACGAGGCCCTCCCAGGCCCGCGCAGACTTTGGGGTTCGCCTGGGCCTGGTTGTGGGCGTCCTGAACGGGCTTGGGCCGCCCACGAGTTGTCTACGCCAGGAGCGGATGTGCGGCTCGAATCCCGCCAGGCGGGCCCGCAGCTCGTCGTAGGCGTCGGGTTGGCCGCACGCCGTGGCCCGCTGGTGCAGGTGCTCGTGTTCAGTTCGGTACCCGTGAGGTTGTCATCGTCGTCGAAGAGGCACACGGCGGCGATGTGCGAATCGAAGATCCAGAAGTCTTCGTCCGGCAGGTTGTGGCGGAGGGCGTCGGCTTCGCCACAGGTTGCGGACGTGCGTCCTTGCCCAGGGCGGCGTTCTTCTCGAAGTCACCGTGACATCGGCCGTGTCCTGTGACAGCGACCATTAACCGATTGCCATCGTAGATGGACCGACGCCGTCTCACGCCGCTTTGACGGCTGTGAGAAACGACGTCTTAGGGCACACCCTGGCAGTTGGAACCCAAGCTGTAAGCACCAGGTGGTGCCGATATGCTCAGCTGTCGCGCAAAGGGAGCCTCGCGGCGACGGGAGACGCTGATGCGGAGGTCTTCCGGTGGACTACACCTGGGGGGCCTCGTGCGTCAGTACCTTTACCTGCCTAGCGCCACGTTCACTGCGGCCTGCCTCGCTGCCGCCCTGACAACCTGCGGCGCCGAACCCAAGGAAACCAGAGCCGACAGCGAGGCCTCCGCAGTACCCAACCACCAGCCGACAGACCCCTTTGCCGGAAAGTCCGGCGCTGAAATCGCCGCCAAAGCCATTTCGACGACCGCGGGCGCCTATTCACTGCGAATGAAGGGGACGACGCCTGACACCCCCAGCGGGCTCAACACACTCGACATGGTTTTCACCACCGCAGGTACATGCGCGGGCACAATGGGTAAAACACATGCGGGTTCGATACAGCTGATCATCACCTACGACACGGTCTACCGAAAGTACGACGAAGGAGTCCTGCGCGCCGTCGGCACCAAGGAGAGGGCAAGCGATGTCGAGGCTGCGGTCGACCTGCTCGCGGGACGCTGGGCGAAGACGAGCACGATGAGTGAAGAGGGCAGATCCTACGTCAAGTTCTGCGACCTCGACCTTCGGATGGCCGCCTACGAGGACACCGACACCTCTACGGCGCGCAGGGACGGCCACGCCACAGTTGACGGCACTCCGGCGATCAAGTTGTCGGGCGTCAACGGCAAAGACAAGTTCACCCTGTACGTCGCCACGAAGGGCAAGCCCTACCTTTTGAAGTTGGTCCAGAGGCGCGGCCGGGGGAAGCCAAAAGCACTCACCCTCAGTGATTTCAACAAGCCCCTGAAGACCAAGCCGCCCACTGGTGACATCCTCAACCTGGACCGTCCTCCACGCTGACGCCTCGCCGGTTGTCTCACCGGTGGCAGGGACTCCCCCACGTCATGACGGGTAGCCGGCCGGGGGTTCTTCGAGCGCGACGGCCTGCCTGGCCTGTGCCTCACAAGGTGCTCGGACCGCGGCCGTCTGGGTCTTGGGGTCGCCGGGGCTCCTTGCGCCGCCACAAAGCGGCCGGTGAATTGAGACCGGGAGTCATGTCCGTGTGGATCTCCGCGGCGAGCAACTGGTCCAGGCGCTCCCACTCCGCGAACTCCGCCCAGCCGCGGACGTCGTCGACCAGGCCCTCGTGGCGGGAGTCCTGCCGTGCGTCGAAGCGGGCGTTCCCACGGCGCCGCGCGGCGCCGACGTCCATCCCCTTCGCCCGGCGCCGTACGACGCGGCGGCCGATGCGCGCGGGGTCGACCGGCTCCCGGGGCACGGGCGACGCGCGGGGTGATCGGGCGGTCGGCGGCGCGCCGCGTCGGCCAGGGCGTGGTCCTCTTCGGTCTCGCATTCGTGGTGCGGGTTCGGGAGCGGGCCGTCGTCAGAGCGCTGTACGACGGCCCGGCGGATTGTTCCGATGCACGGTAGTTGTCACCGTGAAGTCGCCTCGCCCCTGCGAGTTCCCGTGGACGAGGCGCCGCGGTTGTCACCTCCGAAGCCACTTACTTGGCACCGGTCCCCGTGGAGCAGGGAAGTTGTCACCACCTTGCTCGGATGAGCGGAAGAATTCCGCGGAATGCAGAGGCGCGGGGTGAGCGGGGCAGTTCGGCTGGCATGCGGAGAACCGGCCCGATGCGGAGACCTCCAGCAGCAGCCGACGGCAGCTCTGCCTCGAAATCGCGGGAGGACCAGCACCACAGTTCACCAACGCCGCTTAGGCTGAATCGTTCCCGGATTCTTCCGGGGCATCACGAGGGGAGAAGCAATCGTGGGGGAGCTGGGCGGCAGGAACGCATTGGTGACGGGCGGCTCACGCGGGATCGGGCGCGCGGTCGCCCTGCGTCTCGCCGCCGAGGGGGCACTGGTCGCGGTCCACTACGGCGGCAACACCGCAGCCGCCGCGGAGACCGTGGCACAAATCGCGGAAGCCGGCGGCCGGGCCTTCGCGGTACAGGCCCGGTTCGGCGAAAGCGGTGCGGTGGACCGGCTGTTCAAGGAGCTCACCGCCGGGCTGGCGGACCACGGCACGGACGGCCTGGACATCCTGGTCAACAATGCGGGCATCCACTCGGCCACGTCGATCGGGCAGCTCACAGAGGAGGAGTTCGAGCGGCTGCTAGCGATCAACGTGAGCACGCCGATCTTCGTGGTGCAGCGGGCGCTGCCCCTGCTGCGGGACGGCGGACGGATCGTCAACATGGGGTCGGCGGCCACCCGGATCGCGAATCCTCTCCAGATCGGATACACCGTCACCAAGGCGGCGCTCGCGGCCCTCGGTCCATCGCTTGCCAACGAGCTGGGCCGACGTGGGATCACCGTGAACACGGTCGAACCCGGAGTGGTGCTGACCGACATGATCGCCCACTACGCGGAGGTTCCCGAGGCTGTCGCCGACTCGAGTCCATCACCGCCCTCGGCCGGATCGGCGAGCCGGAGGACATCGCAGACGTGGTGGGCTTCCTCGCGGGCCCGCAGGGCCGCTGGGTAACCGGCCAGACCATCGACGTCTCTGGCGGTACCTACCTCGGACCCATCTCGGCCGGGTGAACCCCCGCGCCCGCCCAGGTCGGTTCCCCGGCAGCCCGAAGCATCAGCGGTCGACTTCGGGCAACCCGCACAGTTGCCACAGGGCGTGGCCAGGCTCCACGTACCGTGTCCCGGCTGACACATATCGCGTCTCGGCTCACGGATACGTTTCCAGCAGATCGCGCACTCGGCCGGACCAGAACCGGGACTCTGTTTTCGAGACGTACGTGAAATCCGCGCGCAGTCCAGCGGCGCGGATGCCAATCCCGTGACATGCGACTCCGTGATGGCCTCAGAGACGATCGGATGCCTCCAGGGAGCCGGCGCGGCGGCCGTTGTCCTGGAAGTAGTCCTCCTTGAGCGCTTCAGCGGCGATCTCCTGAAGCTGGGCGTCGCTGGCACCCTGCTCCTGGGCGTCGAAGAAGCGGGCCGGCCTATTGCGGGGGCAGGGCGACGGTCAGGTACCGGAGGCGGTCCAGGTCTGTTCACCCGACCGGCGCGGTGCAGCCCATACGGGCGCGGGCGTCGATGACCATGCCCCCCATGGAGCCGCGTTCGCCTTGGCCTCGGCCCGGCTGCCACCGCTACTTCACCTCACGCTCTGTACGTGCGGCGAAGCACGGCTCGCAAGTACTGCACCTCAACGAACACACGGCCAGCGGGCAGTGGCCCCACTCGCCGGGTGCGCGCGAGGCGGTGCTGGCCGAACGCGCCCCCAGTGGACTCCGGTTGAGACCGGCGCGTATCGCTCAAGGCGCAGATGCCGACCGGCGCGTCCACGACCCGCGCCTGCAACGAGGGCTGCGCCCAGACAGCTCCCAGGCGTCAGCTCCTAGGCGTCAGCTCCTAGGCGTCAACGTGGCGCAGAGAGGCAGGCGTACGCCCGATGAAGTCCCGGGCAGTGCGGGTGAGGTGGGCCTGGTCGGCGAAGCCTGCGGTGGCTGCGGCCAGGGCGGCAGACGAATCCGGCAGTTCGGCGATCGCGGTGCGGAGCCGACCCCATCGGCGCAGCGCCGCCAGCGTGATTCCCACCTCCTGCCGGACCAGGGCGCGCAGCCGCGGGGCCGACAGGCCGACCTCTCCGGCGATGGAGGCGATGGGCTGGTTCGGGTCGCGCGACGTACACAGGTGGACAGCGTGGGCGACTCTCGGATCGAGGAGGGATGGACGCCCAGCGAGTGTCCGCAGCTCGGCGTATCCGGCAGCCAGGTCCACGCGGGTGTCTGGGCTGTCGGAATCGGTGGTGCCGAGCGCGGCGAGCACGCGGCGGACCTCACCCGAACCGAGCCGTATCGGTTCCGGCCTGGAGGGCAGCAGCCAGGAGTCGATGAACAGGGCGATGTAGGCAGAGGACGCCGCACAGGCGTGGGCCAGTTGGGGCGGAACGATCAGCCCGGGAGCCGCCACCATGGGCCGTCCCGGCTGGAAGAGTTCGGCGTGGCCACCGAGCGGCAGCACGGCTTTCCATACGGGCAGTTGGTGCTGGGCGACGCGGAACGGGCGGGACTCGGCGAACATCGTCGCTTCTGGGCCGGAGGCGAAGACGATGCAGCGATCGTTTTGTTCAAGCGCCCAGGCGCGAGGTGCATCGATCATCGTGCCATGCACGCTATCGCTTCCGTTGCCTTGGCGGTGTTTCTGGTCGTCACGGGGGTCGCGCACTTTCTGGTCCCCGGCTACTTCCGCACGCTGGTGCCCGCGTGGCTCCACCGGGAGCGGCTCCTCGTCGCCGTCAGTGGGGCGGCGGAGGTACTGGTGGGTGCGCTGGTGCTGGTTCCGAGCGGCAGGCGGGCCGGGGGCTGGGCCGCCGCTGCTCTGATCACCTGTTACCTGGTGTCCCACGTGGACGCGCTGCGCCGTGCGCGCCCGGACCGGCCCCGGCTCCTTGAGCGGCTGGCCGGTGCGGTGGCTCGGCTGGTGGTGAACGTCCTGTACATCGCCTGGGCGGTTGCCGTGGCCGCAACCGCGGCCTGAACGTCGATGCGCGGCGACCGATTGCCCGAGGTGGCACAGAAGCCGCCCGTAGTCACACAGGAGTCATGCCATGAGTCATCGCCTCGTCGTCGTGGGCGCCGGTTACGCCGGTCTCCTTGCGGCCAAGCGCCTCGCCCGCAAGCTGCGCCGCAGCGATGTCACCATCACGCTGGTCAACGCTTCGGACCGGTTCGTCGAACGGGTCGGCTCCATCAGGTGGCCGCCGGGCAGCGCTCTGCGGCGCTGTCCTTGCGTCAACAGCTCGGTGGTGCGTCGGTCGAACTGGTCATTGGACGCGTGACCGCGATCGACACCACTGGCCGGACCGTGAGCCTGGACACCGCGCCCCAAGTGATCGGATACGACACCCTGGTGTACGCGGTGGGCAGCCGAGCGCGGCTCGACAACGCCCCGGGGGCAATTGAGCACGCGTACACCGTCGCCGATTTTGAGCAGGCAACACGGCTGAGGCGCAGAGTTGCTGAAATAGCGTCAGGCGGCACTGTCGCGGTGGTCGGCGCAGGGCTGACCGGCCTTGAAACCGCCTCGGAACTGGCCGAAAGTCACCCCGAGCTGCATGTCCGGCTGTTCACCGGTGCTGACGACGTGGGGACCGGACTCGCGCCGCGCGCCCGGACCCACCTGCGGCGCGCTCTCGACCGGCTGGGCGTCTCGGTTCACCCGAAGACCCACGTCGCGATGGTGCGCCAGGACGGCCTGGACACCCGCGACGGCGCGTCGTCGCCGCTGACGCCGTCGTGTGGACCACCGGGTTCCAGGCGCCGGAGCTGGCGCGCGAGGCAGGACTCGCGACGGACGAGGGCGGCCGGATGCTCGTCGACGCCACCCTGCGCTCGATCTCGCACCCTGAGGTGTACGCCGTCGGCGACGCCGCTGCCGGTGTGTCGGTGGGCGGAGCGCCGAGCCGAATGACAGGACGCGCCGCGGCGGCCTTCAAGGAGGCCGTCGTGCGCAGCACAGTACGGTCCGCGCCGCGTGGCGACCTCTCTGCCTAATCCCCCGATCTGTGACGCTCGGTGGTGGACAGCGGGTGGTGGGCCGTTCCCACCGGCAGTGGCCGGCGGCCGCCGCCCGGGTGAGGTCACGGGCGACGGCCACGAGGCTCGGGGATGACGCGGCAAGCTCCCTCTCCCCCGCCGCCGTCACCTCGCGCGATTCCGTCCTCGCCGGGACCGGGACCGGGACCAGGACCGGGGGCGTGCGGGAGGCGGCTCATGGTTGGAACAGACTGGGCGGCCGCCGCGGCTGCCTCGAACGACCCACAGGACGATGACGACGACTGCCTGCCAAGACGTCCGCCACCTCTGGGTCCGCCTCCCCGGACGCGGGCTCCCGAGATCCCGTAGATACACCGCGACCACGCCCACCAGCCGTTCAGCGACCGCACCTGGCCGTACCCGCGCACCCTCACCGCCCAACAGGTCGGCCAAGACACCGAACAGGCCGAAGCCGCACTCGCCGAAGCCCTCGACGCGCTGACACGCCGTGCCGGAAACCCAGCACCCGGCGGCGCCTGCCCCGCACCGGCAACTTCCTGCCTCATCCGCGGTCACGCGGGCCCACCTTCGCAACCCGGCCGCAGTTCCCGGCCTTCCACGCCGGCTTACTGAGGAGGCGTCGGCCCGCCCTCAGCGGCACGCGCAGACCCGGCGCGGCCGGCCGTGGAGGGATGACGCGCGTGGCCCCCACACCCCCTTGCTCTCGGGGCCCGCTCCCCCGTGCGCTCCACGTGGCCCGGCGGGCCGACGGTGTCCTCGGCGTCGGCCGCCGCGAGTCGCGTCAGGCGCCGCAGCGCGGGCAGTGCCCCGGCGAGCGCGCGACGTTCCTCCGGGGTGAGGAGTGCGATCAGTGGTGTCAGCTGCTCGGCCCGTTCCCCGCGGCACGACTCGCCGAGGTTCCGCCCCTTCTGGGTGATGTGCACCAGAACGGCGCGGCCGTCGCGCGGGTCACGTCCGCGTTCCACGAGGCCGTCGCGTTCCAGGCGCTTGACCAGCTGGGTGAGCCCCGGCTGGCTGAGCTGTTCGCTCGCGATCAGCTCGGTCAGGCGTTTCGGGCGGTCGGCACAGGCCAGGGCGTCGAGCACCGACAGCGTGCTGAACGCGTGGTTTCGCCGACGCGGCAGGCGGATGTAGAAGCGGTTGAACTCCTCGACGACGTCGATGAACTGAGTCACATTCAGGTCGTACGGAGAGGCAGGCACGCGGGGAGCCTATAGCTTGCGGAGCGGCGATGTATTGATAACTTACAGAAGTTGCTTATGGTGTTCTGGGTGGCCGCCGCTGCGGCGCGCCGCGACACGCTCGGCTGCCCTCTCTTCACCACCGAGCCCCAAAAACCGTCGTGAGAGGAACGCATGACTGTTCGTGTAGGCATCAACGGCTTCGGCCGCATCGGGAGGAACGTCTTCCGGGCGGTCGCCGCCAGGAACGCGGACCTGGAGATCGTCGCGGTCAACGACTTGGGCGACGTGCCGACCATGGCCCACCTCTTGGCCTACGACTCGGTCCTCGGCCGCTTCCCGGAGGAGATCACCGCCGAGCCCGGCGCGATCCGGGTCGGCGACAAGACGGTCAAGGTCCTCGCCGAGCGCGACCCGGCCCAACTGCCGTGGGGCGACCTGGGTGTGGACGTCGTCATCGAGTCCACCGGCATCTTCACCAAGGCCGAGAAGGCCCGCGCACACATCGACGGCGGCGCCAAGAAGGTGATCATCGCCGCCCCCGCGAGCGACGAGGACGTCACGATCGTTCTCGGTGTCAACGACGACATCTACGACCCCGCCAGCCACACCATCATCTCCAACGCCTCCTGCACCACCAACTGCCTCGGCGTCCTCGCCAAGGTGCTGCACGAGAGCGTCGGCATCGAGTACGGCATGATGACCACGGTCCACGCCTACACCCAGGACCAGAACCTCCAGGACGCCCCCCACAAGGACTTGCGCCGCGCCCGCTCGGCCGCCGTCAACGTGGTGCCGACGTCCAGCGGCGCCGCCAAGGCCATCGGCCTGGTCCTGCCCGAACTCCAGGGCCGCCTCGACGCGTTCGCGCTGCGGGTCCCCGTGCCGACCGGCTCGGTCACCGACCTGACGGTCACCACGAGCCGCCGCACCACCGTCGAGGAGATCAACGAGGCGTACGCGAAGGCCGCCGCCGGCGCGTACAAGGGACTGCTCACCTACACCGAGGCGCCGATCGTCAGCTCCGACATCGTCACCGACCCGGCCTCCTGCATCTTCGACGCCGGTCTCACCCGCGTGAACGGGCCGCAGGTCAAGGTCGTCGGCTGGTACGACAACGAGTGGGGCTACTCGAACCGCCTCATCGACCTGGCACTCAAGGTCGGCACCTCGCTCTAAGGGCCGCCGACAGCCCCAGGGTTTGTCGGCGGGGGGGCTCGGCTTGAGCCGTCGTCGCGGCGGGGTGTCGGGCCGGGCCGTCACGACCGGGGCCGGGTTCCGGGCCGTCAGACCGGGTTCCGGTGGCCGAGTTCCGCGAGGCGGGAGAGCGCGGGGAGCGCCTCGGTGATCGCCCGCTGATCCTCGGGCGCCAGTTGGGCGACGAGCGGGACCAGGCGCGGGTCCGGTCCTTCAGACGGGACGCGCCGACCTGCCGCCCGGCATCGGTGATCTGGACGAGGACGGCGCGCCCGTCCGTCGGGTCGGGGCGGCGTTCCACGAGGCCGTCCTGCTCCAGGCACGTGACGAGCTGGGTGAGTCCAGGCTGGCTGATCTGCTCGGTCCTGGCGAGCTTCGTGAGCCGGGTGGGCCCCCGCGAGTTCAGGGTGTCGAGCACGGACAGAGTGGTGAACGACAGTGTCTGGAGAGCGGGCAGGCGAATGTAGAAGCGGTTGAAGTTCTCGATCGCCGAGATCAGGTCGCTCACATCCAGGTGGTCCCGTGGGCTGTTGGTCTGCGAAGTGGTCACCCTGGAAAAGTAGCGCACACTTATATAGTCTCGTTGATGCATTGATGGCCTGCGCCCCGCGAGGGGCATGGCGGTCCGCACCAGCTTTCCATGACGCAATGGCGCGTCTTGCTCTGACATTTCCGTGGCCTCGACGTCACCGGCGCCGCCGGCCCGTCCAGGAAATTGCCTTCGCTGTCGATCCGGGGTACTTCCAGAAGAATGCCGGAAACCCTCGGGGAAATGAGCATGCCCGCATGAAGGAACTTCCGACGTTACCGTTCGACAATCCGTCCGTCATGGGCATCGCACCCCAAATGCGCGCATTGCAGCAGGAGGGGCCGATCATCAAGGTGCGGGCCGCCGGTGAGGACGCCTGGCTGGTCACCCGCTACGACGAGGTGCGCACCCTGCTCGCCGACCGCAGGCTCCGCCTCAGCAACCCCGACCGCGAGCAGTCGGCCAAGAGCGCGGCCAGAGGCTTCATGGTCGCGCTGATGGCGGGGGACGACTGCGACACCGAACTCGCCAGGCACGCGCAGATGCGCGAGCTGCTCGTCCCCCTCTTCACCACCCAGCGGATGCGCCGCATGCAGACCCGGATCGAGCACCATGTGGACGAGCTGCTCGACGAGTTGGCCGTCACCACACCGCCGGTCGATCTGCACCGCGCGCTGTCGTTCCCGCTGCCGACCATGGTGGTCTGCGATCTGCTCGGTGTGCCGCTGGCCGACCGGGAGCGGTTCGGCCTCTGGGCGAGAGGGACCTTCGACCACAGCGACGACCAGCACTCGGCGAACACCTTCAAGAAGGTCGTCGACTACATGATGGACCTGGTGACCCGCAAGCGGGCCGAGCCGGGCGACGACATCCTCTCCGAGCTGATCACGGCCAAGGGCGGCACGCTGTCCGACGCGGAGATCGTCGACTTGGGCTGCGCCGTGCTGTTGTTCGGATACGAGACCACCATCGTCCGCATCGACCTGGGCACACTGCTGTTGCTGCGCAACCCGGTCCAGCGCGCGCAGCTCGTCGAGGACCCCGGCCTCGCGCCGGCCGCGGTCGAGGAGATCCTGCGCCTGAGCGTCGGCGGCAAGGGGTCCAACGCGCTGATACCCCGCTACGCGCACAGCGACATCACCGTCGGCGAGACGGTGATCCGGGCCGGGGACGCGGTGAAGCTCGCCATCGGCGCGGCCAACATCGACGAACGGGCGTACCCCGCGGCCGACGTGCTGGATCTGCACCGGGACAGGCCCAAGTCACACCTGGCGTTCGGGCACGGCGCCCGCCACTGCATAGGCCGCACGCTGGCCCGGATCGAGCTGACCGCCGTCTTCGAGAGGCTGTTCCGTCGTCTGCCGGACCTGCGGCTCGCGGTTCCGGAGGATTCGCTGCAATGGCAGGAGCACCGGATCACCGGCGGGTTCGACGAAATCCCGGTGACGTTCTGAACGGTATCGGCAGCATCATCGCACCCCCGGCCAGCAGACACTCTCGTAGGAAACGAACAAGCCATCTCCCCATGTGAGTTGACGAACCCTCAAGCGATTTGAGGGCTGGAAATGTATCGCTGGGCTATATAGGCTCCTGGTCGATCGAATCAAGCCGTCGGTCTGCCCGGAGGTGTGACGCTCCTTTCCCCACGCGCCGGATTTCACGAGGACAAGGAACCATGACGGAGACTTTCAGCGAGTACGTCGACTGCGCCCCTCTTCTCGACGACCGTGAGGCCCTTGACCGGTTTTACGAAGAGCACGGATATCTGTATCTGCGGGGCGCCCTGGACCGCGAACTGGTGCGCACCGCCGCCGAGCAGATGCTCCAGGGCCTGATCGCACTCGGCCACGCAGCCCCCGGCACCACCCTCGACACCCTCACCATCGACTCCTTCGAGGCGGTCGACGAGGTGGCGATGCACGAGTACGTCAAGTACGACGAGCTGTGGAACCACCCCACGACCGTCAAGCTCTGGGAGCAGGTCTTCGGTGAGCCCGTCTTCGTCTTCAAGTCGACGACGATCCGCTACTACCCCACCGCCGCGGGCTCCGCGGAACCGAGCTTCCTGACGCCCCTGCACCAGGACGGCTTCTACATAGGCCCGAACAAGGACTTCCGCACCGCCTGGATACCGCTGCTCCCGACGAGTCCCGCCATAGGGGGCGTCGCCATCGCCGACGGCAGCCACAAGCGGGGCCCTCGCGAGCACGTCATCACCGAGAACTTCCGCCGCTTCGGCCACCCCGTGCGCGGCATCCCCGCCGAGGAGTTCGGCGCGGACGAACAACTGCTGTTCTCGCCCATGGACCCGGGCGACGTCCTCCTCTTCCACGCCTTCACGTGCCACAAGTCCATCCCGAACGTCTCGGTGGACCCGGCCGGCATGCGGATGTCGATGGACACCCGCATCCAACCCGCCTCCTCGCACCGCGGCTTCAACTCCCTGACCCCCTGGCCCGAGTCGGCGAAGGACGCCTCCAAGGGAATCCTGTCGAAGATCACCGGCACCCCCACCACCGCCGAATGACCGAGTCATCCCCGCACCCGCCTCAACCGTTCCCCGAGAAAGCCCGGATAGGCAACGCATGACGAACCGCGAGGGCCTGCCCTCCGCCAAGGGCCCCGGCGTCGCGCCGGAGCCCGCCCCCCGTACGGAGCCGGCCGCCACGGGGCTCAGCGGCATCGCCCTCGTGGTGGTGCTCACCGGATACGCCCTGTCCATCGTCGACGCCTCCATCGTCAACGTGGCGCTGAACTCCATCAGCGACGACCTCCACGGCGGCCCCGCCGCCCTGGAACTGGTGGTGTCCGGCTACGGCCTCACCTACGCACTCGGCCTCGTGCTCGGCGGCCGGCTCGGCGATGCCTTCGGCAGGCGCCGCCTGTATGCCTGCGGACTCGCCGCGTTCACTCTCACCTCGGCGCTCTGCGGGCTCGCCCCGACCATCGAGTTCCTCGTCGCGGCCCGGCTGCTCCAGGGCGCCGCCGCCGCCATGCTCGTACCGCAGGTGCTCGCGACGATCCAGGCGGCCACCGAGGGCCAGGCACGCGCCCGTGCCATCGGCATGTACGGCGCGACCGCCGCCCTCGGTATGGTCGTCGGACAGATCCTGGGCGGTCCTCCTCGTCGAGCTGGACATCGCGGGGATCGGCTGGCGGGCGGTCTTCGCGATCAACGTACCGATCGGTGTGGCCGCGCTGCTCGCCGTCCGGCGCGTCCCGGCGACCAGGGCGGGCGCCAAGCCCGGATTCGACCTCAAGGGCACCGCCCTGTTCGGCGTCACCATGGTCTGCGTCCTCGCCCTGGTGGTGGCGGGCCCCGACCTGGGCTGGCCGCTGTGGCTGTGGTCCCTGCTCCTGGTCGCCGCGGCGGGCGCCCTGGCGCTGACACGGGTCGAACGCGGCCTGGAGGCGCGGGGCGGTTCGCCGCTGCTGTCCCCGACCGTGCTGTCCCACCCGGGCATGCGCAGGGGCCTTGCGGCGATGGTCCCGTTCTCGGCCGGCTTCGGTGCCTTCCTGTTCGTCTACGCACTGGTCGCGCAGGGCCACTTCGGTTTCGACGGCCTCGAATCCGGCGGCGGCCTCGCGCCGTTCGCCGTGGCGTTCTTCGCGGTGACCCTGTTCACCCCGAGGATCGCGGCGGCCCTGGGCGCCCGCATCGTCACCCTGGGCGCCTGCGTCCAGGGTGCGGGCCTGCTGCTCCTCGCGCTGGTCATCCGGTTCGGCTGGCCGCACCCCTCCCTGACGCTCGTACTCGCCGGGATCGGCCTGTACGGCGTGGGCGCCGCGCTGACAGGGCCGACGCTGTTCCGGATGATCCTCGCCGACGTGCCCCCGGCCCAGGCCGGGATGGGCAGCGGTGTGCTGGTGACCAGCCAGCAGATGGCGACCGCGCTGGGCGCGACCGTGGGCGGCACCCTCTACCTCTCCATGACCGACTGGCAGTCGACGATGCCGGCGGCCGTCGCCGTCCTCGCCCTCCTCGCGTGCTGTTCGGTGATCGTCCTCGTGATCAGCCTGAAGCTCCCTGACCCCCGGTGACGCCGCGTCCCCCGCACGACGCGTACTGACCCAGACCTTCTCGCGGACAACGGCACGCCGTCCTCCGGCGTACCCGCGTACAGAAGCGGAGGCAGCCAAGTGCAGTTACGGACAGAAACGGCCGTGGTGACCGGTGCCGCCAGCGGCATCGGACTCGCCCTCAGTGCCCGCTTCGCACGGGCCGGTGTCGCCGTGGTCATGGCGGACGTGGCGGGCGACGCGCTGCGTGCGCGGGCGGCCGAACTCACGGCGCGCGGCGCCAAGGTCACCGCCGTGAGAGCCGACCTGACCGACCCGGACGCCGTCGCACACCTCGCGGACACCGCGTTCGTCGTGCTCGGCGACATCGATGTGGTGTGCAACAACGCCGGGGTCATCGGCCCCGTGGGACAGCCGCTGTGGGAGGTACCGCTGGACCGGATGCGGGAGGTCTTCGAGGCGAACCACTGGGCACACGTCCTGGTGTCCCGCGCTTTCATCCCCCCTCTCCTCGAGCGCGGCAGACCCGCCCACCTGATCCACACCGCCTCGATGTCCGCCTTCGCCGTCGGCGCGGGCAGCGCCGCCTACGCCGCCTCCAAGCACGCCGACCTCGCGGTCGCCCGCAGCCTGCGCGCCGATCTGCGGGACACCGCGATCCGGGTGTCGGTGCTGTGCCCGGGACGGGTCGACACCCCCATGGTGCAGGGCCTGACCGCCCCGCGCGGCGCGGGCGGCGACACCTCCGTGAGCGCCGAGGACGTCGCCTCACTCGTGTGGGAGGCCCTCGGCTCCGACCGCTTCTACCTCTTCAGCAACTCCGACGCCCCACTGCGGCTGCGCGATCAGTTCGACGACGTATGGCGTCATGTCTCCCTTCCGCCCCCTTCCCCCGAGGAGGAGCTGTGGCACACGCCGAGAGCGACGACCGAAGCGATGAAACACTGACCATCGACCTGGAGGCGGTGCGGGAGAAGTACCGGCAGGAACGCGACAAGCGCACCGCCGGGCGCACCTACCAGTTCGCGCGCGGCGATTTCAGCGGCTACGCGCGTGACCCCTACACCGAGCGGCGGGAGCGCGAGCCCCTCACCGACGAGGTGGACGTCGCCGTCGTCGGCGCCGGCATCGGCGGTCTCCTGACCGGCGCCCACCTGCGCCGGGAGACGGGCCTGGACCGCATCCGGCTGATCGACGAGGCGGGCGACGTCGGCGGCACCTGGTACTGGAACCGCTTCCCCGGCGTCCGCTGCGACGTCGAGAGCTACATCTACATGCCGCTGCTCGAAGAGACCGGCACGATACCCACGGAGAAGTACTCCACCGGACCCGAGATCTTCGCCCATCTCCAGCGGATCGCCCACCAGTACGACCTCTACCGCGACTCCCTCTTCCAGACCGCCGTCACCGAACTGCGCTGGGACGAGGCCGCCGAGCGGTGGCTGGTGAGCACCGACCGCGGGGATCTGTTCCGGGCCCGGTACGTGGCCATGTCGATCGGCCTGATGCACCGCCCCAAACTCCCCGCCGTGCCGGGCCTGGAGACGTTCGCCGGGCACTCCTTCCACACCAGCCGCTGGGACTTCGACTACACCGGCGGTGACAGCACCGGCGGCCTGACCGGGCTGAAGGGCAAGACGGTCGGCGTCATCGGCACCGGCTCGACGACCATCCAGCTCGCCCCGCACCTCGCCGAGTGGGCCGAGCGGCTCGTCCTCTTCCAGCGCACCCCCGCCACGGTCGACGTACGCGGCAACCGGCCCACCCCGCCCGACTGGGCGGACAGCCTCGAACCGGGCTGGCAACAGCGCCGGATGGAGAACTTCCACGCCCTGACCTCGGGCATCCCGCAGGACGAGGACCTGGTCCAGGACCGTTGGACCCAGACCACGGCCAAACTGGCCGCCGCGATCCTGCCGACCGGCGACACGGGGGGCGACCCCAAGGAGCGGGCACTCGCGGCCGAGCGGGCGGACTTCCTCAAGATGGAGGAGCTGCGCGCCCGCATCGACAGCGTCGTCACCGACCCCGCGACCGCCGCCGCCCTCAAGCCGTACTACCGCGTGTACTGCAAGCGGCCCTGCTTCCACGACGGCTATCTCCACACCTTCAACCGGCCCAACGTCACCCTCGTCGACACCCAGGGGCAGGGCGTGGAACGGCTCACCGAGGCCGGGGTGGTCGCGAACGGCCGGGAGTACCCGGTCGACTGCCTGATCTTCGCCACCGGCTACGAGCACGAGTTCGCCGTCCCCTACACCGAGCGCGCCGGATACGACATCGTCGGCCGCGACGGCGTGAAGCTGTCGCAGAAGTGGGCGGACGGGGCGCGCACCCTGCACGGACTCCAGGTGAACGGTTTCCCCAACTGCTTCATCCTCTCCAAGATCCAGGCGGGCCGGCACGTCAACATCGCCTACATGCTGGGCGAGCAGACCCGGCACCTCGCGTACATCGTCAAGAGCGTCGAGGAACGCGGACACCGGGTCGTGGAGGCGTCGGAGGCCGCCGAGAAGGAATGGGTCGAGGAGATCCTCCGGCTCGCCAGCAACGATCTCGACTTCCTGGAGAACTGCACACCCGGCCTCTACAACAACGAGGGCGACCCGAGCGCGATGCCCCGGCTCAACTCCAGCTACGGCGGCGGCTCGGTGGAGTTCGTGAACATCCTCAGGCGCTGGCGCGCGGCGGGCGACCTCGCCGGCCTCGAACTGCGCTGACCATCCGACCCTTCTGCGAAAGGCGGCAACGCCCATGGACGTCACGCCGATACCCGGCGCAGCTCTCGGCGCCGTCGTGCACGGCGCCCGTGTCACCGGCGACATGGACAAGACCCGGGCCGAGGAGATCCGGGTGGCTCTCGACGCACACCTCGTCCTCGTCTTCCGTGGCCACGAGATACCCTCCGACGAGGAGTTCCTGGCCTTCGGCCGCCACTTCGGGCACATCCCGAAGACCGGCCTGACCAGCGGCGCCCACCCCGACCACAACGAGATCCTGATCGTCTCCAACCTGGTGGAGGACGGTCGCAAGATCGGCGTCGGCGACGCCGAGTGGATGGACTGGCACACCGACTACTCCTTCCGCCCCCGCGTCTCCCAGATCGGCTTTCTCGAAGCACTGGAAGTGCCTGCCTCCGGTGGCGGACGGACCCTCTTCACCGATATGTACGCCCTGTACGAGTCGCTGTCGCCCGAAGAACGCAGACGCCTGCACTCCTACCGCGTACGCCACGCCCTGCGCACCGGGTACGAGGAGACCATCGAGGAGAGGCTCCAGGGCGAGGTGTCCCTCGGCGAGAGCACCGAGCAGATCCAGCCCGAGGACGGCACCTCCACCATCCACCCGCTGATCGCCCGCAATCCGCGCACCGGCCGCCAGTCGGTCTACGTCAGCTCCCTGAACACCAAGCGGATCGTGGATCTCGCCCCCGACGACAGCCGCGAACTGCTCGACGAACTCCTCTCGCACGCCGGCAGACCCGAGTTCACCTACGCCCACACCTGGCAGCCGGGGGACATCGTGATGTGGGACCAACTCGGCACCATCCACGCCAAGGAGGCGTTCGACCCGGCCGAGCGGCGCATCATGCGCCAGGTCGTCAGCATCTTCGACGACCCGAAGGCCCCCTGGCGCGCGCGGGTCGCCGCATGAGCACCGCTCCCGCTTCCCTCAGCCACAGCCGGGTCACCATCACCCCGGCACTGCGGGCCGCCGTCGACCGGCTCGACCACCGCTCACGCCACCAGGCCGCCTACCACTTCGGCTGGATCACCGCCGGTGGTGCGCCCAGTGCCGACGCGGGCAAGGCCGTACGGCCGGCGCTCGCGCTCCTGTCGGCCGAGGCGGTCGGCGCACCGCCGGAGGTCGCCCTGCCCGGTGCCGTCGCCGTGGAACTGGTGCACAACTTCTCCCTCGTGCACGACGACCTGATGGACGGCGACGAGGAGCGCCGCCACCGGCGCACGGTGTGGAAGCTGTGGGGCCCCTCCAGCGCCATCCTGACCGGTGACGCCCTGCTCGCGCGCGCCCAGGAGGTGCTCCTCGACACCGGATCGCCCACGGCGGCACCCGCCGCCCGGCTCCTCGCGCGCACCACCCGGCACCTGATCCGCGGTCAGGTCCAGGACCTCACCTTCGAGCACGCGGACGGCGTCACGGTCGAGGAGTGCGTCGACATGGCGGCCGGGAAGACCGGCGCGCTGCTGTCGGCGATCGCCGCGATCGGCGCCGTGCTCGCCGGGGCACCGGAGACGATGGTGGACGCCCTCGCGCTCTACGGCGACCCAGCTCGGCATCGCCTTCCAGCTCGTCGACGACGTGCTCGGCATCTGGGGCGACCCCGCTGTCACCGGCAAGCCGGTCCACTCCGATCTGCGTGCCCGCAAGAAGTCCCTGCCGGTGAGCCACGCCCTGAACCAGGACGGGCCGCTCGGCGACCAACTGGCCGACTGGCTCACCACCTCCGGCGAACCCGACGAGGAGGAGCTGCGGCGCGTGGCCGGCCTGATCGAGGACGCGGGCGGCCGGGACTGGGCGCTGGCCGAGGCGCCCGACGCATGACGCTGGCCGAGGACGCGCTGAACGGCGTCGGCCTCGATGCGGAGCACGGGGCGAACTCCTCGCGCTCGGGCCGGTTCGTCGTCGACCGGAAGGCCTGAACCCCCGACCGCCCCCCTTTCCCACGCGCCCCTCCCC
>RBWT01000081.1 GCA_004010275.1 Streptomyces huasconensis | reverse complement strand
GGGTGGGTGGGAGACATCCGGCGCGGAGCGGCGGGGTAGGGGATACCGCCGGGTGCCAATCACGGCGGGGCAGGGGGTGGCTCCGGGCGCCGTGAGGTCAGAGGCGGGGGTAGCGGGACTGGAGGGACCAGAGCGCGGGGTTGTCCGCGAGGGACTCGTGGAGGTCCGTGAGGTCCGCGATGAGGTCATGGAGGAAGTCCCGCGCCTCGCGCCGAAGCTCCGCGTGGGAGAAGCTCAGCGGCGGCTCCTCCGGGTCCATCCAGTCCGCCTCGATGTCCACCCAGCCGAAGCGGCGGGCGAAGAGCATGCGGTCCGTGGACTCCGTGAAGTCCAGTTCCGCGTACTGGGGGCGGGAGGCCCGGCTGCCCATCGGGTCCTTGTCCAGGCTCTCCACGATGTCGCACAGCGCCCACGCGAAGTCCAGGACGGGCACCCATCCCCAGGCTGTGGACAGCTCCCGGTCCGCCTTGGTGTCCGCCAGATACACGTCCCCGCAGAACAGGTCGTGGCGCAGCGTGTGGACGTCCGCCCGGCTGTAGTCCAGCTCAGGGGGGTCCGGGAAGCGGGCGGAGAGGGCGTAGCCGATGTCGAGCACGGTTCGATGGTGTCACGCCGGAGCCGCCCTCACGGCAGCAGCCGCTGTTCCTTCGCCACCGCCACCGCGCCCGCTCGCGTGTCGACGCCCAGCTTGTCGTAGATCCGGCCCAGGTGGGTCTTGACCGTGGCCTCGCTGATGAACAGGGCCCGTGCGATGTCGCGGTTGCCGAGGCCGCGCGAGAGCTGGCCGAGGATGTCGCGCTCGCGGTCCGTGAGGGTGGGGCGCGGGGCGCGCATGCGGGCCATGACCCGGGAGGCGACCGGCGGCGAGAGCGCGGTGCGGCCCTGCGACGCGGCGTGGATCGCGGAGAAGAGTTCCTCGGGGCGCTCGGCCTTGAGGAGGTAGCCCGTCGCGCCCGCCTCGATCGCCCGCGTGATGTCGGCGTCCGTGTCGTAGGTCGTCAGGACCAGGACGTGGGGCGGGGCGCCGGGGGACGGCGAGGTGATGCGGCGCGTCGCCTCCACGCCGTCGATGCCCTCGCCCAGTTGCAGGTCCATGAGGACCACGTCCGGCGTCAGCTTGGCGGCCAGGGCCACCGCCTCCTCGCCGGTGCCCGCCTCACCGACGACCTCGATGTCCGGCGCGCTGCCGAGCAGGGCGAGCAGGCCCGCGCGTACGACGACGTGGTCGTCGCAGACCAGCAGACGCACCGGTGGGCGGGGCGTGCTCGGGTGAGGAGTGTTCGGGTGGGCTGTGTTCGTGTGCGGTGTGTTCGGGTGGGGTGCGTTCATGAGCGGGACTCCAGCGGGATCGATACAGAGAGGACCGTGCCCTCGCCCGGCGCCGACTCGATGGTCAGTGTGCCGCCCAGCCGGCCTGCCCGCGCCCGGATCGCGGGCAGGCCGTGGCCTCGTACGCCCGCCGACACGACGCCCGCCGCGGGTGGCGTGAAGCCGCGGCCGTCGTCCGCCACGTCCAGGACCACCTGGTCGTCCAGGAGTGTCAGGGTCACCGCCGCCGTGGTGGCGTGCGCGTGTTCGCGTACGTTGGCCAGCGCGCCCTGCGCGATGCGCAGCAGCGCCGAGCCGACCCGGTCGCGCAGCGGCACCGGGGAGCCCTCCGCGTGGAAGTGGAAACGGACGGTCAGCGTCGCGTCCGACTCCCGCCGCGCCAGCGCCCGCAGCGCCTCGGGGAGGCCGCCGCCGTCCGCGAGGTCGGCGGGGGCCAGGTCGTGCACGAAGCGGCGGGCCTCGGCGAGCCCGCGTTCGGTGATCGACTCGGCGGTACGGACGTGGGCGCGGGCCCTGGCGGGGTCCGTGTCCCAGAGGCGGTCGGCGGCCTGGAGCAGCATCTGTTGGCTGGACAGGCCCTGGGCGAGGGTGTCGTGGATCTCCATGGACAGGCGCTGGCGTTCGGCGAGGGTGCCCTCGCGGCGTTCGGTGGCGGCCAGTTCGCGGCGGGTGCGGATGAGGTCGTCGATGAGTCCGCGCTGACGTGCCGCCTGGCGCTGCGTGTGGACGAAGACGGCGGCGGCCACCGCCGCTACGGCCGGCGGCGCGAGCAGCAGGTTCGGGTCGAAGCGGCCCGCGAGTTCCAGCTGTGCCGCGACGACGAACGCCGTCAGGACGGCCACCAGGGCGAGCGCGGCGCGCGTCGCCAGCGTACGCAGCCCGGAGTAGAACAGCGGCACCGCGCACCAGGCGAAGCTCGGCGCGAGCACGACGAGGACCACCCAGACCGCGACCACCGTGCCGAGCCACAGGAGGCGGCGGGCACCCGGCGCCGCGCCGAGCGCCGGACCCGAGGAGTACGACGCCGGGTCCTTCCGCGTCAGGGCGGCGAGGGGTGACGGCAGGGCGTAGAGCAGCGCGAGCGTCACCGAGAGCGCGATGATCCACGGCGTGCGCGGTTCTCCGGGGTGCCGCAGCAGGAAACGGGCCAGCGAGGCGCCGAGGAGCAGGAAGAACGCGGCGTGCATGACCGCCGCGAGCCAGCGTGCGTCGGGGTCGTCCGGTGTGCCTGCCGTCTGTGGCCGGGGGCCCGAGCCCGGGACCGGGACCGGTGCGTGGTCCGGGGGAGTGTCCTGTGGGGCGGGCGGGGGCCTGTTAGGGGTCGGCCGGTGTCGGTCCACTGCGGGGCCACCCTCTCGTGATGCCGTGACTCGTCGTGCCGTGGTTCGTCGTGCCGTGACTGGTCGTGCCGTGGCTCGTCGGCCCGTACGCGCGCTGAACTGGGCAAACATCGTCATTGTGACCCGGCGGGGCCACGCGGGGATCAACCGATCGGCTGACCCCCGTGTCACCGAGTCGCCCGCCGCTCCCAGCCGGTACGCCGAGGGGCGCGGGCCGGGACCCGCCCGAGGATTGAGGCAGGCGGTGGAAGGCGTGGCCCTCCGGCCCTGTGGCCCCTCCGGCCCCTTCCCCCCTCCACCCGGACACCATGAGGAGTTCCCGATGCAGCAGCTCTCCCTTCGTACCCGCGTCCTCACCGGCGCCGTCCTCGTCACGGCCCTCGGCGCCGGTGCCTTCGGTGCCGTCTCCGCCAGCGCCGGTACCCCGGACGCCGCCGCCCGGGCCGCCGTCACCGCCGACGCGGGCGACAAGAACCTCACCCACTCCACCCACCTCACCGTCGCCGCCGCCACGAAGGCCGCGCAGGCCACCCTGGACGCCGCGAAGAAGGAGAACCAGCGCGTCACCGTCGCCGTCGTCGACCGCAACGGCAACACCCTCGTCACCCTGCGCGGCGACGGCGCGGGCCCGCAGTCGTACGAGTCCGCCGAGAAGAAGGCCTACACCGCCGTCTCCTGGAACGCGCCCACCTCCGAGCTGGCCAAGCGCCTGGAGCAGGCCCCGAACCTCAAGGACATCCCCGGCACGCTGTTCCTCGCGGGCGGCGCCCCGGTGACCGCCAAGGGCGCACCGATCGCGGGCATCGGCGTCGCGGGTGCCCCGAGCGGCGATCTGGACGAGAAGTTCGCGCGCGCGGGCGTGACCGCCCTCGGCCGCTGAGCCGCGGACGGGACACCGCCGGCCGTCGACCACGTCAACGGCCCGGCCCGTACCGACCTGTTGCCCAAGGGGCGGCCCAGGCCGCCCAACACCGAACAATTGCCGCATAAGATCATCGGCGTGGACCTGCGATCTCCGGCCGTCCGAGCCGCCACCGTGCCCCGTACCGCCACCGCGCCCCGTACCGTCGCCTGCACCCTCGCGCTGCTCGTCGCCGTCAGCGGGTGCGGCGGCTCGGGCGTGGACGGCACCCCCGGCGCGGACGGCGTGCGCGACCCGTACTTCCCGAAACTGGGCAACGGCGGCTACGACGTCACGCACTACGCCCTGACCCTCGGCTACGACCCCGACGGGCGCCACCTCACCGGCACCGCCGAGATCACCGCCCGCGCCGCGAAGAACCTCAGCTCCTTCAACCTCGACCTCAAGGGGCTCGACGTCTCGGGGATCACCGTCGAGGGCAAGGCGGCCCGGTTCCAGCGCGCGGGCCAGGAGCTGCGCGTCCGCCCGGCCGACGAGCTGGACCGCGGCGAGACGTTCGTGGCGACCGTCCGCTACTCCGGCGCCCCGGAGACCATCACGGACGCCGACGGCTCCGAGGAGGGCTGGCTCAAGACGGCGGACGGCGCGCTCGCGCTCGGCCAGCCGACCGGGTCCATGGCGTGGTTCCCGGGCAACCACCACCCGAGCGACAAGGCGTCGTACGACATAGAGATCACCGTCCCCAAGGGTCTGACGGCCGTCTCCAATGGCGAGTTGACGCGCGAGTCGACCAAGAACGGCCGCACCACCTTCGCCTGGCACAGCGCCGAGCCGATGGCGAGCTACCTCGCGACCGTGGCCGTCGGGAAGTACGAGATGAAGACGACGGCGACAGAGGACGGGCTGCCCGTCATCACGGCCGTCGACCCCTCGCAAGCGAAGGCGAGCAAGAAGGTCCTCGCGAAGATCCCGGACATCCTGGAGTGGGCGGAGTACAACTTCGGGCCGTACCCGTTCTCCTCGGCCGGCGCGATCGTCGACCGCGAGGAGGACGCCGGGTACGCCCTGGAGACGCAGACCCGCCCCGTCTACCCCGGCGCCCCGGAGACCGCGCTCGTCGTCCACGAGATCGCCCACCAGTGGTTCGGCGACTCCGTCACGCCCAAGTCCTGGCGGGACATGTGGCTCAACGAAGGCTTCGCCACGTACGCGGAGTGGCTGTACGAGGAGGACCAGGGCGGCGACAGCGCGCAGGACGTCTTCGACGCGCTGTACGAGGGCGACTACTACGAGGACGACGCGGACAACGAGGCGATCTGGGCCTTCCCGCCCGCCCGGCCCACGGACGCCGAGCACATCTCGGACGCGCCGGTCTACGAGCGCGGCGCGATGGTCATCCACAAGATCCGCCGGGCGGTGGGCGACGACGCGTTCTACGACATCGTGCAGGGCTGGGCGAAGACGTACCGGCACAAGAACGCCGACACCAGGGACTTCACCGAGTACGTCGAGGAGCACGCGGGCGGCGACGAGGCGCGCGAGAAGGTCAGCCGGATCTGGGGGGACTGGCTGTACGGGGACGGCAGGCCGGACCGCCCCTGAGACGCGGGCTCACAGCGGTTTGCGCAGCACCGCGCACGGCCGGCGCAGGGCGCGGTCCTCGCGGTGGCCGATGACGAGGTAGCCGAGCGCCGTCCAGAACCGCAGTGCCTTCGGGTTGTTCTCCAGGACCGCGAGGCGCACGGCGCCGCGCCCCGCCGCCCGGAAGCGGTCCTCGACGCGGCGCGCCACCTCCCGGCCCACGCCCGTGCGGTGCAGGTCCGCGGCCACGATGAGCAGCCCGATCCACGGGTCGGGGTCGGTGGGGTCGGGGTGGTGGGCGAGGGTGATGACGACGCCGACGAGGCCGTCCCTCGGAGCGGGCGAGCAGCACCTCGGCGCCGGGGCGGGCGAGTTCGTCCGCGAGGGCCTTGGCGACCTGCTCGACGCCGATGCCGTCCGGACCGGGGAAGTCCCCGCTGAGCGCGGAGAACTCCCGGTTCGCCGCGTACAGCGCGGTCACCTCGGTGAGCAGATGACCGGGCAGGGCTCCGTCGACGGCGGTGAGCGGTTCGAGGATCATGCGGCGCAGGCTAGCGGGGGCCCTCCGGCGGGGCCCGGCTAGCGGGGCGGTTGCGTCCCGGTCGGCTCGCGTGCCTCGCGCCACTCGCCGAGCGCCGTCCAGCACCAGCAGGCCGACGCGACCACGTACATGGCCACCCAGCCGGAGAAGTGGCCCGCTTCGAGCGCCTCGTCGACGGCGATCACGGCGAAGAGCACCGCCATGGCGACCGCGCGGTACATCTTGTTCCGGGCGAGGCGGCGACGCTTGCGGGGGCCTTCGGCGAGCCGCATGGCGTAGACCTCGACGTCACCGAAGGCGTCCTCGGCGCGTTCGCCGCCCGCCCGGGCGAGATGCTGCCGGGCCTCCCGCACATGGCCGCGCGCCTCGGCGGCCGGCATGGCGTGCCGCCCCCGCAGCAGCCCTTCGAGCCGCGTCAGCCACTGTGCGTCGCCGGCCTGCGGGCGCGGCGTGAACCAGCGGTCGAGGGTGGCGTCGGGGAAGACGAAGGCGCCGACGGTCCAGGCCGCGCACCCGGCCATGAGCACCGGCACGGGCACGGCGAACAGCCGTTCCCCGGGTGCCGCGGCGGCGACGGCGGACCCGCCCGCGACGGCGCAGACGGCCCCGGCGGCGAAGCCCCACATGCCCCGCATCCGTCCGGCGCCGCGGGCGACGAAGGCGAGGGCGGCCAGCGAGACGGCGGCCACGACCGTGGCATACCCGGCGACCGAGGCCCAGCTCCCCGTCACCCACAGCCCGTCCTCGATCCAGCACAGCGCGCACAGGACGAACCCGATGAACCCGAGCATCCCGAAGGCGGCGGAGACGTGTTCGCCGGGTGTCAGGCCGTGCGCGTCGGCCCTGGCCCGGTCCTTCTCGCTGACGCGCTCGGCGGCGACCGCGGACGCGTACGCCTCCGGGGTGCCGAGCACCTCGGGCGCGGGCCGCCCGGCCTCGTGCACGAGCTGGTGAGCCTCGGCGAGCACCTCCTCGGCGAGGCCGAAGGCCACGCCGTGGTCGAGCGCGAGTCGTACGCGGACGGTGTCGGCCCAGTCCTGGTCCTCCTCGCGAGTCCAGACGAGGTCAGGCGTCCGTGTCGTCGGCGGCTTGCCCACTGTCATCCCCCTTGCCGAGGAGCGAGGCGACGGTCCGGGTGAAGTCACCCCACGCGGCCTGGTCACGCCGCAGTCTCGCCCGCCCCTCCTCGGTGATCCGGTAGTACTTCCGTCCGGGACCGCCTTCGCCGGCGCCCCACTCGACCTCGACGGCGCCCTCCTCTTCGAGGCGGGCGAGGGCGGGGTAGAGCGTGGCGGCCTTGATGCCGTGCAGACCCGCGTCGGCGAGGCGGGTCAACAAGGCGTAGCCGTAGCTCTTCTCCTCGCCGTCGAGGGTCCCGAGCAGGCACAGGGGCAGGGCGGCGCGGGTCCACGGGGTGTGGGCGTCGGGCACGGGTGGTCTCCCTGGTTCCCTGGGCGGGTCACATGTCTGGTCCTCGGACTATTACGAAAACGATAATAGCTGCTGCTCGGGTGGTGGTGGGTGTGCGTCGGGGGGGGCGCGCACGCCAGAGGGCCCCGGCGCACATGCTGCTGCCGGGGCCCTCTGGAGGCGTACGTCAGGTGGAGCCGGGGTCGGCTCAGACGTTGACGCCGAAGTCCTGGGCGATGCCTACCAGGCCCGAGGCGTAGCCCTGGCCGACCGCGCGGAACTTCCACTCCGCGCCGTTGCGGTACAGCTCGCCGAAGACCATGGCGGTCTCGGTGGCGGCGTCCTCGGAGAGGTCGTACCGCGCGATCTCCGTGCCACCCGCCTGGTTGATGATGCGGATGAACGCGTTGCGGACCTGGCCGAAGTTCTGCGAGCGGTTCTCGGCGTCGTAGATCGAGACCGGGAAGACGATCTTCTCGATGTCGGCCGGCAGGCCCTCGAGGTTGACGTTGATCTGCTCGTCGTCGCCCTCGCCCTGGCCCGTGACGTTGTCACCGGTGTGGACGATGGTCTGGTCCGGCGTCGCCTTGTTGTTGAAGAAGACGAAGTGCTGGTCGGAGTAGACCTTGCCCTGCGTGTTCACCGCGATCGCGGAGGCGTCCAGGTCGAAGTCGGTGCCGGTGGTGGTGCGGACGTCCCAGCCGAGCCCCACGGTGACGGCGGTCAGGCCCGGAGCCTCCTTGGTGAGCGAGACGTTGCCACCCTTGGACAGGCTTACTGCCATTGTTGGGAGTCCCTTCCCTCGTTTACGACGCACCGCGTGAAGTCAGTGCGCAACGGGCTTCGTACTGGGGACGAAGCTACCTTCACTGGTACCAACGCCGACCGAGGTCCCGAAGGTTCCGCATGGCTTTACTTTCTTTACGTTTCCCTGGCGGGGCGGCCCCGCCCGAAAACGGCGTGACGTGAGCCCGACAGACGGGGGACCATGGGGGCATGTCCGGTCCCCATGTCATCCGCGGCTCCGTCTCCCTGCCCGAGGCCGAGCTGATGTGGCGTTTCTCGCGGTCGTCCGGGCCGGGCGGTCAGCACGTCAACACCAGTGACTCCCAGGTCGAGCTGCGGTTCGACCTCGCGAACACCGAAGCGCTGCCCGAGGTGTGGAAGCGGCGGGCCCTGGAGCGGCTTGCCTCCCGGCTCGTGGGCGGCGTCATCAGCGTGCGGGCGAGCGAGCATCGCTCCCAGTGGCGGAACCGGGAGATGGCGGCCACCCGGCTGGCCGCCCTCCTCGCCGAGGCCACCGCCCCGCCGCCGAAGCCGCGGCGCGCGACCAAGATCCCGCGGGGCATCAACGAACGAAGGCTGCGGAACAAGAAGCAGCGCAGCGAGACGAAGCGGGGCAGGTCGGGGCAAGGCTGGGGTTGAGGTGGCCGCCTCCGCCAGGGGCGCGGGGAACGGCGCGAGCAACCACGGATGAGCCGCAGTCGCGTGTGCGGGGTTCTCGGCAGTTGCGTCTGCGGCTTTTCGTGGGCTGAGCGCGCAGTTCCCCGCGCCCCTGACGGGGCGCTCCGCCCGGCTGTCGGGCCGCCCCCGTCTGCGGCTTGTCGGGGCTGAGCGCGCAGTTCCCCGCGCCCCTTTGGGGCGGGCACGTCTCAGCCCAGGTGCCGGTACCGGCCCCGGAAGTACAGCAGCGGGCCCCCCTCCCCGCTCGGCAGTGACGCAGTCAGCACGCGGCCGATCACCAAGGTGTGATCGCCCGCCGCCACCGTCTGCTCCGTGCGGCACTCCAGGGTCGACAGCGCGCCGCCGATCAGCGGGGCGCCGGACTCCGTGCCCCGTACGCAGGGGATGTCCTCGAAGAGGAGCCGGTCGCTGATGCGGCCCTTCATCGCGAAGCGGCCCGCGATGTGCCGCTGGTTCTCGGAGAGCACCGAGACCGCCCACAGCGGCTGCTCGGCGAGCAGGTCGTCCATCCGGGAGCCCTCGCGCAAGCTCACCATGACCAGGGGCGGGTCCAGCGAGACGGAGAGGAAGGCGGTCGCCGTCATGCCCACGTCCTCGCCCGCGGGCGCGCCGGGGTCGTCGGGGTCCAGGCCCGGCTCGCGCGCCGTCACCAGGACCACGCCCGCCGCCAGGCGGGACATCGCCGCGCGGAACTCGTCGTTGCTCACCCCGTCAGCATGCCCACCCGGCGACGGGTCGCGGGGGGAAGGCGGGGCCGGGGAAGTCTTCAGTACGTGAGCCACGATGGCGACGCTAGCCCGGACGCGCCCCGCGCCACATCGGCCCCGCGGCCGAGACCGGTCCTAGGACCGAGGGCCGAGAAGGGGTGGCACGCGGTGCCGCGCACGGCGGTGGACCAGGCCAAGGGTCTGGACCAACGGCGGTGCCCCACCTGTGACTTGAGTCACAGGGACCATATTTTGTTGACCCTGTGTACCGAGTGGGCAGCTCGCTGTGATTCAGTGACGGTGGCAATAAGACACTGAGGGCACAAGGGCACAGAAAGTCACTGCGGGCGCCGCGCATCCTGGATTGCTGTCGAGGTCTCGGGGAGAACGAGCATGGAGACCGAGTCGGAGCCGTACGTCCGTCTTGCGACCCTGCGGCAGCTGCATCAGGTGGTTGCGGAGCTGAACACCGCCCGGAGCCTGGCGGACACGCTGCAGACCGTCGCCGACGGCGTCGTCAACGGCCTTGGCTATGAACTGGCCTGCGTCAATCTCGTGCGCCCGGACGGCGACCTGGTCGTCGCCGCCTTCGCGGGCAACCCCGCCGCCGAGGCCCTGATCACCGGACGCGTCGGCTCCCGTGACGCCTGGGAGCGCCGCCTCGCCATGGGCGAGGCGTGGGGCGCCCTGCGCTTCATCTCGTACACCGAGGGCTGGGTCCTCGACGACGACGACGTCCCGCAGTGGTACACCGAGGGCCCCGAGCCCCGCTTCGAGGACGAGTGGCACCCCGCCGACCGCCTCTTCGCCCCGATGTACGCCACCGGCGCGGCCGGCGGCGAGCTGCTCGGCGTGATCTCCGTGGACCGGCCGCGCAACGGCCGCAGGCCCGGCGCCTGGGGCCGCGAGGCCCTCCAGATGTACGCCTTCCAGGCCGCCATCGCGATCAGCAACGCCCGGCTGCGCGCCAACATGCAGCGCGCCCTGGTCCGCCTGGAGCGCGAGCAGCAGGCACTGCGGGCCAGCGAGGAGTCCTTCCGCCAGGCCTTCGAGTACGCCCCCTCCGGCATGGCCATCGCCGAGATGGGCGGCGACCAGCACGGACGGCTCCTGCGCACGAACGACGCCCTGTGCCGCCTCCTCGGGCGCCCCGCCTCCGCCATGCGGCGCTACTCCTTCTCCGACCTCGTCCACCCCGAGGACATCGGCACGCTGCTGCGCACCTCCGCCGAGGGCGGCCGGGCCGAGCTGCGCCTCGCGCGGCGCGACGGGACGTACGTGTGGGTGTCGTTGCGCAACTCCGTCGTCGCGGACGCCGCCGACGGGCCGCGCTTCCTGCTCACGCACGTCGAGGACATCGAGGAACGCAAGCGCCGCGAACTCCAGCTCGCCCACCGGGCCAGCCATGACTCGCTCACCGGACTGCCCAACTCCGCCGAGCTGCGGGCCCGGCTCAGCTCCCGCCTGTGCCGCAGGCCGCACGCGGGCCGGCCGAGCGCCGTCGACTCCCTCGACGCCGCCTACGAACACGGCTACGACTTCGGCCACGCCTCGCTCCAGCACGACGAGGGCTTCGACCACCACGTCCACACCATCGCCCCCGAGGAGGGGGAGGTGGACGACGGGACCAAGGGGCTCGCGGTCCTCTTCTGCGACCTCGACGGCTTCAAGTCGATCAACGACCGGTTCGGGCACCACACCGGTGACGCCGTCCTCATCGAGGTGGCGAGAAGGCTCACCAGCGGAGTGCGGGACGGGGACACCGTGGCGCGGCTCGGCGGCGACGAGTTCGTCGTCCTCGCGGACCGGCTCGGCCGCGCCGACGCCCAGGACCTCGCGGTCCGGCTGCGGAACGCGATCATCCCGCCGATCCGCGTCGACGGCAGGGCGGTGCGGGTGGGCGCCAGTTTCGGCATCGGCTGGGCGCACTGCGGCATGTCGGCGGACGAAGTGTTGCACTCCGCCGACCAGCGGATGTACGTGGAGAAACGCTCCCGTGCCAAGCAGCAGCGGCGGGCCGGCTGACGGTGTCGATGAGGTCAAGGCCACCCGTTGGGACCAGCCGGACCGGGTAGGCTCCCCGCGTCAGCGATGTGAGGGAGTGACCTGGGAATGACGCCCGGCAATAACGGCGGGAACACGCCGAGCGCGCCGCAGGGCGACGACGATCCGTTCGGCTACCTCTACGAGGACGGACAGGCGGCCGGAGCGACCCCGCCGGGCGGCGGGGGCGGCTATGGGTACCCGGGTCCCCGTTCCTCGTACCACCACGTACGGGCGGTAGGTGACCGGCGCCCGGCGTACGGCCAGGCCCAGGCGGCCCAGCAGACGTACGGCCAGCAGGTCCCGCAGCAGCAGCCGCAACAGGGTGGCCACGGCCGGCCGAACCCCCACTACACCGCACCCGAGGCGCAGCCCGGCGGCGCGCCCGTCGCCTCGCCGCAGTACGCGCCCGCGGGCGGCGGCGGTGGTCGCGGCCGGGGGCCCAACACCAAGGGGCTGCTGATAGCGGCCATCGCGGTGGTGGCCGTCGTCGCCATCGGCATCGGCGCCGCCATGCTCTTCGGCCGCAAGGACGAGGACAAGGGCGGCGACGCGCAGGCCGGCGGCAAGCCGTCGCACGCCACGTCGGTCGAGCCCAGCGAGAAGCCGGCGAAGAAGCCGAAGGAGAAGACCGAGCTGCCGCAGACGGACGCGAAGGCCCTGAAGCTGGAGGGCGGCACGACGACGGCCTCCGACGTGCCGGGCGCCAAGTCCGCCGGAGGGGTGTACGTGGCGGGGCTCGACAAGCCCGGCGCGCGGGTCACGTGGACCGTCAACGGCATCCCGAAGGACGGCGCCTACACGCTTTTCGTGGGCTATGGCGTGCCGGGCGAGGCCGCCGAGACCACGCTGACGGTGAACGGCAGCCAGTCCGAGCGCAAGGTCAACATGGACAACTTCGCCCGCGCCGAGAAGGGCGCCTGGGACAAGGGCTGGACCAAGACCTACGTCTATGTCGAGCTGTCCAAGGGCACCAACACGCTCACGGTCTCCTGCGAGGAGGGCGACCGGTGCAACGCCAACCTGGACCAGTTCTGGCTGAAGGCCGGTCACGTGACCGGCTGACCGCGCGCACCACGAGGCGAGGCGCTCGACCGGGAGTCCCGGTCGAGCGCCTCGCGCGTGTACGGGCCCCGGCGGGCTCGCGGGACGACGTGCTCAGACCAGGAGGCGCTGGAAGCGTGCCGTCGTCTCCGCCATCGCCTCCCGGGCGAGCGTCAGGTACTTGCGCGGGTCGACGCCCTTCGGGTCGCCCGCCAGATAGGCGCGCACCTCGCCCGTGAACGCCGTGTTGAGCGCCGTGCCCACGTTGATCTTCACCATGCCGGAGGCGATCGCCCGGCGGATCTCCGCGTCCGGGACGCCACTTGAGCCGTGCAGGACCAGGGGGACCGGTACCGCGGCGCGCAGGGACGCGATCAACTCGTGGTCCAGGGAGGCCGTCCGTTCCGTCATCGCGTGCGTGGAGCCGACGGCCACCGCGAGGGCGTCCACGCCCGTGTCGGCGACGTACGCGGCCGCCTCCGTCGGGTCCGTGCGCACCCCCGGCGCGTGCGCGTCCAGCGGCGGCTCGCCCTCCTTGCCGCCCACCTCGCCCAGTTCGGCCTCGATCCACATGCCCCGCTCGTGGCCCCAGCGCACCACGTCCGCCGTCGCCTTCACGTTCTCGCCGTATGCCAGCTTCGACGCGTCGAACATGACGGAGCTGAAGCCCTCCGGGTGCGCGGCGCGCAGCAGTTCGACGTCCGTCACGTGGTCCAGGTGGAGGGCGAGGCGGGCCGGGGAGGCGTGGGCCACCGCCGCCGTCGCCGCCGCGATCGCCGACAGCCGGCCGCCGTGGAACTTCACCGCGTTCTCGGAGATCTGGAGGATCGCCGGAGTGCCCGCCCGCTCGGCGCCCAGCGCGATCGCCTCCGCGTGCTCCAGCGTGATGACGTTGAACGCCGCGACGCCATGACCCGCCGCGCGGGCCTGTCCGACGAGTTCGCCGGTGCTGACCAGTGGCACGGTGCTCCCCAGTTCCCGGGCGCTGCGCCCCGTTGTGCGGTGCGGATACGGCTCTTGGCGGGTGCTTGCTTTTTGGCGGGTGCTGCGTCAGGCCGCCGCGGGGCGGCCGGTCACCGCGACGCGCGTCAGCGGGTCCTCGTACGTCGTGCGGTCGAACTCGCCCGCGGCCGGGGCCGCCACGGTCGCCGCCGACAGGGCGACGGCGCGGGCCAGCCGGTCCGGCCAGGGCAGGCCCTCGGCGAGCCCGGAGAGCAGTCCGGCGACCGCCGAGTCGCCCGCGCCCGTGGGGTTGCCGCGCACCGGGGCGGGGGGCCGCGCCTGCCAGCCGCCGTCCGGGGTGAGGGCGAACTGGCCGTCGGCGCCGAGCGAGGTGACCACGGCGTGCGCGCCCCCTGCGGCGGGCGTCGCGGGTGGCCCGGACGGGCTCGTGGAAGCCGGTCAGCTCGGCGAGTTCCTCGGCGTTGGGCTTGATGATGTCGGGGCGCGCGGCGACGGCACGGCGCAGCGGCTCGCCGCTGGTGTCGAGCAGTACGGGGACGTGGGCGGCGCGCGCGCGCGTACGAGCAGGGCGTACGCGCCGACGGGGACGCCGGGCGGCAGGCTGCCGCAGAGCGCGACCGCCGTCGTGCCCGGGCGGTGCACCAACGCCTCGTAGGTGTCCAGGAAGGCGGCCCACTCGGCGGGGGTGACGGTCGGCCCGGTTCGTTGAGCTGGGTGGTGTCGCGGTCGCCCGTGACCACGGCGACGGTGCGGCGCGTGGCGCCCGCGACGGGGGCGAACGCGACCGTCACGCGCGGCTCGTCGGCCAGGCGCTCGCGCAGGACGCGTCCGGTGCCGCCGCCCGCGAAGCCGGTGACGGTCACCTCGTGGCCGAGGGCGGCGAGGACGCGGGCGACGTTCACGCCCTTGCCGCCGGGGCGTCGATCACCTCGGTGACGCGGTGGGTGGTGTGCGGGGTGAGGGCGGGGACGCGGTAGGTGAGGTCGAGCGCCGCGTTCAACGTGACGGTGAGCATCACTCGTACCACCCCCTAAGTGCCTGTGCGCTGCCGCTCTTTCGCCGGTTCTGATCATGCCAAACAGAAGGCGGTTGGCCCAGGGGTGAGGGCCGGCCGCCGTGTCCGGCGCGGGCGTCAGGAGGGCTCGACCACCCATTCGCCCTTGCGCATCACGCCCTTCAGGTCGAAGGACGCGTCCAGGACCACCAGGTCGGCGTCCTTGCCCGGCTCCAGGGAGCCCACGGTGTCGGCCATCCCTAGGAGCGCGGCCGGGTTGGCGCACAGGGCGCGGACGGTGTCCTCCACGGAGATCTTGTCGATGGTCACCGAGCGCTTGAAGGCGCGGTCCAGGGTGAGGGTGGAGCCCGCGATCGAGCCGCCCTCGACGAGCCGCGCCACGCTGTCCTTCACCTCGACCTCCAGCGGGCCGAGCATGTACCGGCCGTCGCCGAAGCCCGCCGCGTCCATCGCGTCCGTGATGAACGCTACGCGGCCCGCGCCCGCCCGGTGGAAGGCCAGTTCCAGGGCGGCCGGGTGCAGATGGGTGCCGTCGTTGATCAGCTCGACGGTGATCCGCTCGTCCTCCAGGAGGGCGGCGATCGGGCCGGGCGCGCGGTGGCCGAGGCCCGGCATCGCGTTGAACAGGTGCGTGGCGACGGTGGCGCCCGCGTCGATGGCCTCCACCGTCTGCTCGTACGTGGCGTCGGTGTGCCCGATGGCCGCGATGACGCCGTGCTCGGCGAGCAGCCGCACGGAGTCGAGGCCGCCGGGCAGTTCGGTGGCGAGCGTGAGCATCTTCGCCCGGCCGCGGGCCGCGTCGATCAGCTTGCGGACGTCGGCGGGGTCGGGGTGGCGGAGCAGGCTCTCGCTGTGCGCGCCCTTGCGGCACGGCGAGATGAAGGGGCCCTCGAAGTGGATGCCGGCGATGTCGCCCTGCTCGGCCAGTTCGCTCAGGAGCCCGGCGCGCTCGGCGAGGAAGTCCATCTCGCCGGTGACGGTGGAGGCGACGAGGGTGGTCGTGCCGTGCAGGCGGTGCGTGTGGACGCCCTTGAGGACGTCCTCCACGGTGCCGGAGGTGAAGGAGGCGCCGCCGCCGCCGTGGTTGTGGAGGTCGACGAAGCCGGGGACCACCCAGTGGCCGGTGAGGTCGAGGGTGTCCGTGTGCGGGTCGGCGGGCGCGCCGGCCGGGGCGTTCCCGGCGATGCGGGTGCCCTCCACGGTCACGCGGCCGTCGGTGACGGTTCCGGTGGGCAGTACCACCTGGGCACCGGCGAGGATCTTGCGAGTGGCCATCAGGTGGTTACCTCCGGGGGGTCGGTGTCGGCTGGTTGTGCGGGGGACGCCGGCGCGTCGAGGAGGTCCCAGGCGAGCAGGCCCGCGCCCAGGCACCCGGCGGTGTCGCCGAGGGCCGCGGGCACGATGTCCGGCAGCGTCTGGAACTGGACGACGCGTGCCGCGACGGCGGCCCGCAGCGGCGTGAACAAGGTTTCCCCCGCCTCGGCCAGGCCGCCACCGATGATCAGGGTGCGCGGGTCCAGCAGAGTGAGGGCGGTGAGCAGACCGTCCGCCAGCGCGTCGACGGCGTGTTGCCAGACCTCCTGGGCCCGCGGGTCACCGGACTCCACGGCCTTGGCGCAGTCCGCGGCGTCCGCCTCGGGGTCGCCGCTCGCCGCGGCCCACGCCGCGCTCACCGCGGAGGCGGAGGCGAGGCGTTCCAGGCAGCCGCGCTGGCCGCAGCCGCAGGGCGGGCCGCCGGGGCGTACGACGATGTGGCCGACTCTCCCCGGCCGAGCCGTGGGCGCCGGGTTCGATGGCGCCGTCGATGCCGATGGCTCCCGCGATGCCGGTGCCCAGCGGTACGAACAGGAAGCGGTCGGCGCCCTTGCCCCGCGCCGAGGCGCCTTCGGCGAGGCCGCCGGTGCGGACGTCGTGGCCGAGGGCGACGGGGACGCCTGCCAGGCGGGCGCTGAGGAGGTCCCGCAGGGGGACGTCGCGCCAGCCGAGGTTGGCCGCGTAGACCGCTGTGCCGAGGGCGGCGTCGACGATGCCGGGCACGGCGACGCCCGCCGCCGCGGCGGGTTCGCCGAGGTGGGCGATGCCGTGGGCGCGCAGGTCGGCGGCGAAGCCGAGGATGGACTCGACGACCGCCTCGGGGCCGCGGTCGCGGCCCGTCGGGCGGCGGGCCTCGTGCAGCAGGGTGCCGTCCGCCCCTATCAGGGCGGCCTTCATTCCGGTGCCGCCCACATCGAGGGCGATGACGTGTCTCACGGATACAGTCTCGCCCGTCACCCCTTGAAAGGTCTAGTCCACCTGGCGGCCGGGCGGGAGGGGAGCGCCAGGAGCAGCAGAGATGCTGCTGTCATATGACTCACGCAAGTATGTGAAATGGCCGATTTGCCGCAGATGCCGCCATGCGAAAGAACGAATCCGTTTTCCGGCCGTGTGGGACGGCCGTGTCGGGCGTTTGACCGGGCGCGTTCCTCCCCCCACAGCCACAGAGGTGGATTCATGCTGAGACCCTGCGCAGGCAGCGGCCGCTTTCGTACCCGGCTGACCCTCGGATTCGCGCTCGCCGTCATGGCGGGTACGTCCGCCGCGGCGTCCGACGCGCCGCCCCCGGCGCCGAAACCGGCGGTGAAGAAGGCGCCCGACAAGGGCTTCCCGATGCGCATCGTCGCGTACGTGGCCAACAGCGGTTCCGGGAGCGTCTCCGCGTTCGACGTCCGTCTCGAGCGGGCCGTCGCCACCACGGCGGTGGGCAGCGGGCCGACCGGCGTGGGCGCGGCCCCCGACGGCTCCCACGTGTATGTGGCCAACGGCCTGTCCGACTCGGTCACGTTCATCGAGACGTCCGGCCACCGAGCCGTGGCGACCGTGCCGGTCGGCTCCTATCCGTTCTCGGCCTTCCCCAGCCGCGACGGCCGGTGGGTGTTCGCGGCGAACTGGGGCAGCGGCAACGTCTCCGTCATCGACACGGCCGCCCGGAAGGTCGTCGCGACGCCCACGACCGGCGAACTCCCGCACAGCGTCGCCACCCTGCCCGACGGGACCACCTACGTCACCAACAGCGGCAGCAACAACGTCACCGTCCTGTCCAGGGGCCACGAGCCCCTGGTCCAGATCCCCGTGGGCGACTTCCCCAGCGGGATCACCGCCACGGCCAAGGGCGACCGGGTCTACGTCGCCAACACCGGGGCCGGGAGCATCTCCGTCATCGACACCGCCACCCGCAAGGTGACGGCCACCTGGCCGGTCGGCAAGGCCCCCCTCGGCCTGGGGATCAGCCCCGACGGACAGCGGCTGTACGCCGCCGACTCCGGGGCCGACGTGCTCCTCGTCATCGACACCACGAACGGCGGCGTCCTCTCCCAGGTGCCCGTGGGCAGGACACCGCAGGGCGTGGCGGTCGGTCCGGGCGGCAGCCGGGTCTGGGTCACCAACGAGGACTCCGACACCGTCTCGGTCGTCGACGCGGGGCTCGCGAAGGTCCGGACGACCCTGCGCACCGGTGACCAGCCGGAGGGCATCGCCATCACCCCCAGGTGAGTGACCCCGTACCCCTAGCCGAGGACCACGCTGCGGGTCAGGTTCCTCGGGCGGTCCGGGTCGAGGCCGCGGGACTCGGCCAGGGCCACCGCGAGCCGCTGGGCGCGGATCAGGTCGGCCAGCGGGTCGGTGTCCCGGCGGGCGACGAGTTCGCCGCCGACCCGCGCCACGTCACCGGCGAGCCCTCCGGCAGCGTGCCGAACATCCACGCCACGCGGCCGGGGCCGGTGACGGAGATCGGCCCGTGGCGGTACTCCATCGCCGGGTACGCCTCCGTCCACGCCCCCGCCGCCTCCCGCATCTTCAGCGCCGCCTCCAGTGCGAGGCCGTACGTCCAGCCGCGCCCGAGGAACGTCCACTGCTCCGCCCCGAGCACCGCCTCCGGCAGCGGCTCGGTGACGGCCAGCTCGGCGTCGACCGCCGCCTCGGCCACCGGCTTCACGCCCGGTACGTCGCCGAGCCCGGCCCGCAGGAAGGCGAGCGCGGTCGTGGCGAAGCGGGTCTGCACGACCGACTCCTCGTCCGCCCAGTTCAGGACCGCCACGGTGTCGGCCGCGTCCATGACCGGGGTCTTCGGGTCGGCGGTCAGCGCGAGCGTCGGGACCGAGCCCTTGAGCCGCCCGAGCAGGTCGAGGACCTCCGTCGTCGTACCGGAGCGGGTGATGGCGACCACCCGGTCGTAGCGCCGCCCGGCCGGGAACTCCGAGGAGGCGAAGGCGTCCGTCTCGCCCTGACCCGCGGCCTCGCGCAGCGCCGCGTACGCGAGGGCCATGAACCACGAGGTGCCGCATCCGGTGACGGCGACCCGCTCACCCGGCCGCGGGAACCCCGTGAAGGAGGCCGCCGCCTCCGCCGCCCGGTGCCAGCAGGCGGGCTGAGTGGCTATTTCTGCTGCGGTACGCGACATGCGGCAAGGCTCCTCGTCGTGCGGGACGTGAACGTGACGTGCTTAGCAGGCCGGGGGCGGGGCTGCAACGGGCGTCCGTTGCACAAGTGATACTGGGCTGGTGTAGACCTTGTGTTCGGACCCGGGGGAAACTCGGGGGAAAATCGCAGTTCGACAGCGGTGGGGCGGTCAAGCCCCGGTACGCGAAGGCAATGAGGGTGGGACAGCTGTGCAGCGGCGCGTGACAGGACTGACCGCGGCGGTGGCCGTACTGGGCATGGCGGGCGTACTCGCCGGCTGCGGTGGTTCCGGCGACTCCGGCGACGTCACCCTCAAGCTGGTGGCCGCCGACTACGGCGACTCCGCGGCCAACAGTTCCAAGAAGTACTGGGACAGGCTCAGCAAGGCCTTCGAGGCCGAGAACCCCGGCATCAAGGTCGACGTCACCGTCCTGTCCTGGAACGACGTGGACCGCGAGGTCAAGGAGATGGTCAAGAAGGGCGACGCCCCCGACCTGGCGCAGATCGGCGCGTACGCCGACTACGCCGCGCAGGGCAAGCTCTACGAGGCCGACGAACTGCTCTCCATCGCCACCCAGGCCGACTTCATGGCCCCGCTCTCCCAGGCGGGCGAGGTCAAGCGCATCCAGTACGGCATGCCGTTCGCCTCCTCCACGCGCCTGCTCTTCTACAACACCAAGCTCTTCAAGGACGCGAACCTCACCCCGCCGCAGAGCTGGAGCCAGCTCCAGTCCGCCGCGAAGGCCCTCAAGGCGCGCGGCGTGAAGATCCCGTACGCGCTGCCGCTGGGCCCCGAGGAGGCGCCCGCCGAGACGCTGATGTGGATGCTGAGCGGCGGCGGCGGTTACACCGACAACGTCGGCTCGTACGACATCGACTCCAAGCAGAACGCCAAGACGTTCTCCTGGCTCCGCGACGAGCTGGTCGGCAAGGGGCTGACCGGGCCGAAGGCGCCCGGTCGGATGAACCGCGCCGAGGCGTTCGCGGCGTTCTCGCGCGGCGAGGTCGGCATGCTCAACGGCCACCCGACGCTGATGAAGATGGCCGCCAAGAAGGGCGTGAAGTTCGGCATGGTGCCGGCGCCCGGCATCAACGGCAAGCCGCGGGCCACGATGGGTGTCGCCGACTGGATGATGGCGTTCAAGCAGAACGGCCACCGCAAGGAGGCCGGCAAGTTCCTCGACTTCGTCTACAGCAAGAAGAACGTGCTCGAGTTCTCCAACGAGTACGACATCCTGCCGGTGACGACCTCCGCGTTCGACGCGATGGCCAAGGACCGCGGCCACACCGAGCTGGGCAAGTTCCTCAAGGAGCTGCCGACCTCCCAGCTCTACCCGGTGGGCAAGACGTCGTGGGCGCAGGTCTCCGCCGACATCAAGAACAACATCGGCAAGACCGTCACGAGGAACGGCAACCCCTCCATGGTCCTCGGCCAGATCCAGAGCAAGGCGGCGACCGCGGAGAACGCGGAATAGCGTGACGGCATGACCGAAGAGGAACTCTCCGCGCGGGACCGGGCCGTCCTCGCCCTGGAGCGGCGTGACTGGCCGGGCCCCGGCGCGAAGGAACGCGCCGTCCGGGAGGAGCTGGGCATGGTGCCGGTGCGCTACTACCAGCTCCTGAACGCCCTTCTCGACGACCCGCGGGCCCTCGCGCACGACCCGATTACGGTCAATCGGCTCCGCCGGGTCCGGGAGTCGCGGCGCGAGGAGCGCTGACGCGGTTAAGGTCGGGCCCATGGGTGACCCTACGTACGCACAGCCCGACCGGCACGGGCGTCCCGCACTGCCGGAGCCCGTGACGGCGGCAGGCCGTGTCGGGCCTCGCCGCGCTGCTCGCGCGGCCCGAACGGGCGTCGTGGCCCTCGACTTCGACGGCACGCTCGCCCCGATCGTGGCCGACCCCGAGCAGGCCCGCGCCCACCCGGACGCCGTGCCCGCGCTCGCCGCCCTCGCCCCACGCCTGCGGTCCGCCGCGGTGGTCACCGGCCGCCCGGCGGGCGTCGCCGTGCGCTACGGCGGCTTCGCGGGCGTCCCCGGCCTCGACCACCTCGTGGTCCTCGGGCACTACGGCGCCGAGCGGTGGGACGCGGTCACCGGCACCGTCCAGGCCGCCGAGGCGCACCCCGGCGTGGCGGCCGTCCGCGCCGAACTGCCCGGCTTCCTGGACACGATCGGCGCCTGGCGCGGCACCTGGATCGAGGAGAAGGGCCGCGCCCTCGCCGTCCACACGCGCCGCGCGCAGGACCCGCAGGCCGCCTACGACACCCTGCGCGCCCCGCTCACCGAGCTGGCGCACCGGCACGGCCTGATCGTCGAGCCGGGCCGCATGGTCCTCGAACTGCGCCCGCCCGGCATGGACAAGGGCGTGGCCCTCGCCGCGTACCTGCGCGAGGTGGGCGCGGAGTCCGTGCTCTACGCGGGCGACGACCTGGGCGACCTCCCCGCGTTCGCCGCGGTGGAGAAACTCCGCTCGGACGGCGTCGCGGGCCTGCTGGTGTGCAGCGGCAGCGCGGAGGTGACGGAACTCTCCGACCGCGCCGACCTGGTGGTGGACGGGCCGGCGGGAGTGGTGAACCTGCTCGCCTCGCTCACCGCCGCCCTGCCCGCGACCTGACCGTGCGACCGGGCCCTGTGGCAAGATCACCGGATGCTACGACTCACCGACTTCATCATCGACTGCCCGGACACGATGAAGCTGGCGGCCTTCTACGCCGACGTGACAGGGCTCCCGGTCAAGGAGAGCAGCAACGAGCACTGGGCCGGCATCCAGTTCGGCGACATCGAACTGGCCTTCATCCAGGTGGAGGAGTACCGCGCCCCGCAGTGGCCCGACAGCGAGCACCCCAAGCAGTTCCACCTCGACTTCGAGGTCGACGACATCGAGGCCGAACAGCGCCGCGTCCTGGCCCTCGGCGCGACGCTGCGACGGGACTGTGCAGACCCGGACGGCTACGGCTTCCGGGTCTACACCGACCCCATCGGCCACCCCTTCTGCCTCTGCCGCAACAAGGGCGTCGTCTGGACCGACCGGGGCCCCGTCTGGCCCGAGCGCGCCGAATAGGCGGCGGCCGCGGCCCTAGACGGCGTCGTCCGTCAGGGCGTGGAGCTGGTCCAGGAACCACCGGGCCGGGGGCAGTGCCGTCGCCGCCGCCGCGAGGCGCTTCGTGCGTTCGGCGCGCTCACCGGGCGGCATCGAGAGGCCGGCGTGCAACGCCTCCGCCGTGGCCGAGGTGTCGTAGGGGTTGACCGCCAGCGCGTCCTCGCCCAGCTCCTCGTACGCCCCCGCCTCCCGCGAGAGCACCAGCGCGCACCCCTCGTCGGAGACCACCGGCACCTCCTTCGCGACGAGGTTCATGCCGTCGCGGATGGGGTTGACCAGCGCCACGTCCGCGAGGCGGTACGCCGCGAGCGAGCGGGCGAAGTCGTCGTCGACGTGGAGGAGGACCGGGGTCCAGCCGGGCGTACCGAACTCCGCGTTGATCTGCTCAGCGACGCGCGAGACCTCCGCCGTGTAGTCGCGGTACACCGCGAGGTCCTGCCGCGAGGGGTAGGCGAACGCGACGTGGACGACCCGCTCGCGCCACTCGGGGCGGGTCTCCAGCAGCTCCCGGTAGGCGTGCAGGCCGCGCACGATGTTCTTGGACAGTTCGGTCCTGTCCACCCGCACGATGGTCTTGCGGCCCTCGCCCACCTGCCCGCGCAGCGTCGCCATGCGCTCCTCGACGTCCTCGCGCCGCGAGCGCTCCCGCAGGAAGTCGGCGTCGGCGCCCAGGCCGTGCACCCCGATCCGCGTCCCCGACGTCCCGCCGAGCACGCGCACGCAGCACTCCGTGAAGGCGTCCGCCCAGCGGTTGGTGAGGAACCCGAGCCGGTCCGCGCCGAGCATGCCGCGCAGCACCTGTTCCGCCACGTCGTCCGGCAGCATCCGGAAGTAGTCGGCGGGCGCCCACGGCGTGTGCGAGAAGTGGCCGATCCGCAGGTCCTCGCGCAGCTCGCGCAGCATCCCCGGGACCAGCGTCAGGTGGTAGTCCTGCACGAGGACCGCCGCGCCGGGCGCCGCCTCGGCCGCCAGCGCCTCCGCGAACGCCCGGTTGTACGTCTCGTACGCCGCCCACTGCGCCCGGAACTCCGGGCCGAAGACCGGTTCCAGGGGCGTCTGGTACAGCATGTGGTGGACGAACCACAGGACCGAGTTGGCGATGCCGTTGTACGCGGCGGCGTGCACGCCCTCCCGCGAGCCCGCGTCGATGTCGAGCATCCGCACGCCCGCTCGCCGACGCCGCCGCCGCACCGCCTCCCGTCGCCCTCGCCGAGCGCCGCGCACACCCACAGGCGCCCGCGTCGGTCACCGATGGCGCTCAGTCCGGAGACGAGTCCGCCGCCGCCGCGCCGGGCGGTCAGCTCACCGTCCTCGCCCACCGTGTACGAGACGGGGCCGCGGTTGGACGCGACGAGTACCTGTGCTGCTGTTGCCGTAGCCGATTCGGACACCATGTGCCAAAACGTAGCCCGTCCGGGGGGCGGGCAAACGTGCGGTCCCCGGTGGCTCACGCCACGCGTCGGTGCGCGTACTCCGCGATGCCGGTCATGGGCGGCCGTTCCTCGGTGTCCACGGCGTGACTGCGCGGCACGAAGCCGCGCTCGCCCCGCTCGAACTGCGTCAGTTCGGGCCGTACGAGATGTCCGCGCGCGAGCCGCACCTGGGCCGTGCGGTAGATCGCCGCCGCCATCCGCCCGAGCGCCTGTCCGTCCTGGTGGCGGTGTTTGCGCACCCCCACGTCGACCTGCGCCAGCGCGTCCAGGCCCACCGTGTGCAGCGCGTCCACGAGCAGCCCCAGTTCCACGCCGTACCCGACGGGGAACGGCAGCCGCTCCAGGAGGGACCTGCGGGCCGCGTACTCGCCGCCGAGCGGCTGCACGAAACCGGCCAGCCGCGGCCAGTGCATGTTCAGCAGCGGGCGCGCCATCAGCTCCGTGACCCGGCCGCCCTGACCGGCGGCCTCGCCGAGCGGCCGGTCGTACATCGCCTTGACGAACGCCACGTCGGGGTCGGTCAGCAGCGGGCCGACGATCCCCGAGACGAAGTCGGCGGAGAACTCCCTGAGGTCCGCGTCGACGAACGCCACGATGTCGCCGCTCGTCACCAGCAGCGACCGCCACAGCACCTCGCCCTTGCCGGGGAGCGGCGCGATGCGCGGCAGTATCTCGTCGCGGCGCACGACCTTGGCACCGGCCTCCCGCGCCACCTCGGCCGTGCGGTCCGACGAGCCGGAGTCGATCACCACCAGCTCGTCGACGAGCGGGACGCGTTCCATCAGCGCGCGGCGGATCTCGGCGACGATCGCGCCGACCGTCTCCTGTTCGTCGAGGGCGGGCAGCACGACGCTCACCGTCGCGCCGGACGCCCGCTTGGCGGCGACGAGCCGGTCCAAGGGGCGGTCGGCGACCGACCAGGAACGCCTGTTCAGCCAGCGCTCGACCTCTTCCAGCACGGTGAGGGTCCTCCCGTATGTGATCCATCTCGCGGTTCGGACGACTATCTCAAGCGTCCAGGGCTTCGGTTACAGTCTTGGACAACGCCGGTGACCATCGCATGTCGGGGGCCCGGGCGTCACAATCGAATACCGCTCATCCAGAGGGGCAGAGGGATACGGCCCGTTGAAGCCCCGGCAACCCTCCCGCCGACCGCGAGGTCACGGTGGGGAAGGTGCCAATTCCGTCTCGCGGCGAGATGCGCCGCGGGGAAGATGAGGAGAAAGGGCCTCGCCTCCATGGCTGTGCAGACCGTCGCCACCCAGAGCACCACCCCTTCCGTCGACCTCGGGCCTGCCTCCGGCCTCTCCTGCCGTGAGTGCGGCACCAAGTTCCCGCTCGGCCCGATCTTCGCCTGCGCCGAGTGTTTCGGCCCCCTCGAAGTCGCGTACGACCTGCCCCTCGGCGACCCGGAAGCCCTCCGCAAGCGGATCGAGGCCGGCCCCGCCAACATCTGGCGCTACGCCCCGCTGCTCCCCGTCCCCGCCGACGTCGCCGACAAGCCGAACCTCAACCCCGGCTGGACCAAGCTCGTCAAGGCCGACAACCTCGCGCGCGAACTCGGCGTCGAGCAGGGCAAGTTGTTCGTCAAGGACGACTCCGGCAACCCCACGCACTCCTTCAAGGACCGTGTCGTCGCGCAGGCGCTGGAGGCGGCCAGGGCCTTCGGCTTCACCACGCTCTCCTGCTCCTCCACCGGCAACCTCGCGGGCGCCGTCGGCGCCGCCGCCGCCCGCGCCGGCTTCCGCTCCTGCGTGTTCATCCCGCACGACCTGGAGCAGGGCAAGGTCGTCATGGCCGCGGTCTACGGCGGCGAGCTGGTCGGCATCGAGGGCAACTACGACGACGTGAACCGCTTCTGCTCCGAGCTGATCGGCGACCCGCTGGGCGAGGGCTGGGGCTTCGTCAACGTCAACCTCCGGCCGTACTACGGCGAGGGTTCCAAGACCCTCGCGTACGAGATCTGCGAGCAGCTCGGCTGGGAGCTGCCCGACCAGCTGGTCGTCCCCATCGCCTCCGGGTCGCAGCTCACGAAGATCGACAAGGGGCTCAAGGAGCTGATCGCGCTCGGCCTCGTCGCCGACAAGCCCTACAAGATCTTCGGCGCCCAGGCGGAAGGCTGCTCGCCCGTCTCGGCCGCGTTCAAGGCCGGGCACGACGTGGTGCGCCCCCAGAAGCCGAACACCATCGCCAAGTCGCTGGCCATCGGCAACCCCGCCGACGGGCCGTACGTGCTGGACATCGCGCGCCGCACGGGCGGGGCGGTGGAGGACGTGAACGACGAGCAGGTCGTCGACGCGATCAAGCTGCTCGCGCGGACGGAGGGCATCTTCGCGGAGACCGCCGGGGGTGTGACGGTGGGCGTCACGAAGAAGCTGATCGAGGCGGGGCTCATCGACCCGGCGCTCACCACGGTGGTGCTGAACACGGGGGATGGCCTGAAGACGCTGGACGCTGTCGCTGAGACTTCGCAGGCCACCGCGACGATCAAGCCGAGCCTTGAGGCGTTTCGCTCCGCGGGGCTGGCCGGTTAACCGCCGTAGGGCCTGAGCTTTCCTTTCCGGCTGCGGGGCCGTCGTGGCCGGTCGCGCAGTTCCCCGCGCCCCTGACGGGGCGCTCACTCCCGTATCTCGAAGGTGAACCCCATGAGCGTCAATGTCCGGATTCCCACCATCCTTCGTACCTACACCGGCGGGCAGGCCGAGGTCGTCGCCGAGGGGGCGACCCTTGGTGAGGTCATCGCCGATCTGGAGAAGAACCACACCGGGATCGCCGCCCGCGTCCTGGACGACCAGGGCAAGCTGCGCCGCTTCGTGAACGTGTACGTCAATGACGACGACGTCCGGTTCGAGCAGGGCCTGGAGACGGCCACGCCGGACGGCGCGGGCGTGTCGATCATCCCGGCGGTCGCCGGCGGCTGAGCCGTTGACGATCCGCTGGTGATCCGTTTCTGCAACTTCTCTGCGTAACCCGAATTGCCCTCTCCGCCGACAAACGGAGGGGGCAATTCTGCATGGTTGATCGCGATACAGTTGGGAATGCTGTTTCGCCGTTTGTGCCGAGCGCATATACGAAGTCGGCCGGGAGCCGACAAGAAACAGCCAAAGCGAGCCGCCCCTTTGAGCCTTTCGTGGCATTTGCCGGGCCCGACTTGCCCTGGATCATGGCGGACTCTCCGCATATCGCCGATCCGGCATGCCCAGAATTCTCGTCCGATTGACCTGTTGCAGAGGGCAGTTGGGCAGATACATTCAGCGGCGGTCGACGCGTTCCGGCGCACACCCCCAACCAATGGGGGGTGAGGTCTGACCCGGGTCCGCGAAGTGCGGGTCTGTGCAAGGGCCAGTAATAGGGGAGTTAGGCATGGCTCAGGGCACCGTCAAGTGGTTCAACGCGGAGAAGGGGTACGGCTTCATCGCGGTCGACGGTGGTGCGGATGTTTTCGTCCACTACAGCGCGATCCAGATGGACGGCTACCGCACCCTTGAAGAAGGTCAGCGAGTCGAGTTCGAGATCTCGCAGGGCCAGAAGGGTCCGCAGGCGGACATGGTCAAGCTCGCCGTCTAGCTCGGCGCGATCGACCACCGAAGCAAGCATCGCGAGGGGCTCGTATCCCATGGGGGTACGGGCCCCTCGTGTGCGCCCGGTCGCGCCCCGGCATCACCCGGAGATCCGGGGGAGGCGCTTGCACTCGCAGGGGTCGAGTGCTAATCATTGGGCTTAGCACTCTACGAGTGAGAGTGACAGAACTTGGGTCGGGTCGGTGAGGTCCGAGGGCCGCGTGGGGCAAGGAACCACACGGCACACGGTCCGTCCGTCGCGGGCGCCAGCACGATCCGTTTGATGCGTTTCCTCCCCCAAGCTCCTTGAGGGAGCAGGGGGGACCCCCATCGTCCGGGAGGACCACTTCACATGGCCAAGATCATCGCGTTCGACGAGGAGGCACGGCGCGGCCTCGAGCGCGGCATGAACCAGCTCGCCGACGCCGTCAAGGTGACCCTGGGCCCCAAGGGTCGCAACGTCGTCCTCGAGAAGAAGTGGGGCGCCCCCACGATCACCAACGATGGTGTGTCCATCGCCAAGGAGATCGAGCTCGAGGACCCGTACGAGAAGATCGGCGCCGAGCTGGTCAAGGAGGTCGCGAAGAAGACGGACGACGTCGCCGGTGACGGCACGACGACCGCGACCGTCCTGGCCCAGGCCCTGGTGCGCGAGGGTCTGCGCAACGTGGCCGCCGGTGCCAACCCGATGGCCCTCAAGCGCGGTATCGAGAAGGCCGTCGAGGCCGTCTCCGGTGCCCTCCTTGAGCAGGCGAAGGATGTCGAGACCAAGGAGCAGATCGCTTCGACGGCCTCCATCTCCGCCGCCGACACCCAGATCGGCGAGCTGATCGCCGAGGCCATGGACAAGGTCGGCAAGGAAGGCGTCATCACCGTCGAGGAGTCCCAGACCTTCGGTCTGGAGCTGGAGCTCACCGAGGGTATGCGCTTCGACAAGGGCTACATCTCGGCGTACTTCGCCACCGACATGGAGCGTATGGAGGCGTCGCTCGACGACCCGTACATCCTGATCGTCAACTCCAAGATCTCCAACGTGAAGGACCTCCTTCCGCTCCTGGAGAAGGTCATGCAGTCGGGCAAGCCGCTGCTGATCATCGCGGAGGACGTCGAGGGCGAGGCCCTGTCCACGCTGGTCGTCAACAAGATCCGTGGCACCTTCAAGTCCGTCGCCGTCAAGGCTCCGGGCTTCGGTGACCGCCGCAAGGCCATGCTCGGCGACATCGCCATCCTCACCGGTGGCACCGTCATCTCCGAGGAGGTCGGCCTCAAGCTGGAGAACGCCGGTCTCGACCTGCTCGGCCGCGCCCGCAAGGTCGTCATCACCAAGGACGAGACGACCATCGTCGACGGCGCCGGTGACAGCGACCAGGTCCAGGGCCGCGTCAACCAGATCCGCGCCGAGATCGAGAACAGCGACTCCGACTACGACCGCGAGAAGCTCCAGGAGCGCCTGGCGAAGCTCGCGGGCGGCGTGGCCGTCATCAAGGCCGGTGCCGCGACCGAGGTCGAGCTGAAGGAGCGCAAGCACCGCATCGAGGACGCCGTTCGCAACGCGAAGGCGGCCGTCGAGGAGGGCATCGTCGCCGGTGGTGGCGTGGCTCTCATCCAGGCCTCCGCGGTCTTCGAGAAGCTGGAGCTGGAAGGCGACGAGGCCACCGGTGCCGCCGCTGTGAAGCTGGCCCTTGAGGCCCCGCTGAAGCAGATCGCGGTCAACGCCGGCCTTGAGGGTGGCGTCATCGTCGAGAAGGTGCGCAACCTGCCCATCGGCCACGGCCTCAACGCCGCGACCGGTGAGTACGTCGACATGATCGCCGAGGGCATCCTCGACCCGGCGAAGGTCACGCGCTCCGCTCTGCAGAACGCCGCGTCCATCGCCGCGCTGTTCCTCACCACCGAGGCCGTCATCGCCGACAAGCCGGAGAAGGCGGGCGCTGCCCCGGCCGGCGGCGGCATGCCGGGCGGTGACATGGACTTCTGATCGACCTCTGGTTGATCACTGTCCTACGTTCGCGTCCCGAGGGCGGTACTCCTTCTCAGGAAGGGGTACGCCTCGGGCGTTTTCCGTGGCGGGCGCCTCAGCGTTCGTAGTGGTATCGGCAGGCGGCGACGCGTACCTCGTCCTCGACGACCTTGTAGACGAGCCGGTGCTCGTCGGTGATGCGGCGCGACCAGTAGCCCTGGAAGCCATGCTTCAGGGGCTCCGGCTTGCCGATGCCTTCGTTGCCGTTGCGGGCGATGTCTTGAAGGAGCGTGTTGATCCGCTTGAGCACCCTGCGGTCCTGGGCCTGCCACCACACGTAATCCGCCCAGCTGGACTCGTCCCAGACGAACTTCACTCGGCGAGCTCCCGGACCGTGCCGCCGCTGTTCTCCAGGCGGTCGATGGAAGCCAGCAGGCGCCTGGCGTTCTCCGGGCTGCGCAGCAGGTAGGCGGTCTCCTTGAGGGACTCGTATTCCGAGAGCGCGACGATCACCACCGGCTCGTGTCCGGCGCGAGTCACTATCACCTCTTCGCGGTCGTCCACCACCGCGTTGAGCGTCTCGGCGTAGTTGGCCCGGGATTCGGTGGCGGTCATCGTGCGCATGGCAGCTCCTTTTGACGTACGCGATCCTGTACGTACAGGAAAGTGTACGTTAGCGGCTTCCCCGGGAGGCCGACTTCGTGGAGGCGAGGTCAGGTGACGTAGTCCTTCAGCTTCTCGGTTTCCAGGGTGATGGCGACGGGGGAGGGGAGGCGGACCGTGGAGCCGTAGTGGTATGGGCGGCGGTTCTGGTAGACGCCGTTCTGCGGGGCGCTGTGGACGACCAGGGTGTCGTTGTCCCGGTCGATGAGGAGGTAGACGGGGATGCCGGCATAGGCGTAGGCGCGCGGCTTTTCCTGGCGGTCGCGGCGTTCGGTGTCGCGGTCGCCGGATGTCACCTCGACGGTCATCAGGACGCCTTCGGGGGACGCCCACTCGTCCTGCCCGGCGAAGTAGCCGACGGGCGCCAGGGCCCCGTCGGGCTTGATGCACCCCTTCCGGTACGTGTCGATGCGCAGGCCCTGTTCGGGATACAGGGCGAGTTCGGGTCGCTGCATCATGCACTGGCGCAGCAGCCACATGATGATCTCGCCGTGGTCACCGTCCGGCACGGGCTTGACCTCTAGCTTTCCGTTGATGAGTTCGAGGGTGATCGTCTCGGGGGCCACGCGGGCCAGCTCCTCGAAGTCCTCTACGTCGATCGGGCCGTGCTTGACGGACACCCTGCCGCCGAGGAATTCGAGCGACACGGTCTCCGGGGCGCGGCGGGCCAGTTCCTCGAAGTCTTCGACGGACATCTGCGGGCGTTCATCGGTGCCAGGGGTCATGGTGGTGCCTCCTCCCTTCCATCGTGCCCCGGACCTATGTCGTCGGACCGTGGAAGCGTTCATGCGTGTGTCCTTTCGTGTGGAGAGTCGGCGGCGGTGCGGAGCGCCGTCACGTGGGCGCGGACGGCCTCTGGGGGCAGGGCCGCTGTCGTGGTGGGCGTTGGTTCGCCTCGGCAGGGCCCGCAGGTGCCGCCTGGGAGAGCCTCGGGGCGGCCGGGGGCGCCGCAGCGGGTGCATTCCAGGATGCGGAGGGTGGGGCGGGGCGGTGGGGGCTCCGGGGGCAGCTTGGCGGTCAGGCGGCTGCGGACCAGGGCCGCGGGGCTGTGGATGGGCGTGGGGAGGCCCGCGGTGAGGGCGCGCACGATGTCCGGTTCGGTGGCGCCGCGCTCGAACCACTGGGTGACCTGCGGTTCAAGGCGTACGCAGTCGAGGTACGAGAGGGACAGCGCGGGCGCGGTCCTGCCCAGCGCCGCCAGCAGGATGAACGCGCGGCTGCGGGTCGGCTGCCGCCGGGGTGGTCCGTCCGGGTCGGGCTCCTCCGGTACGCCGCCCCGCGTGAACGCCGTCCACCACGCGTCGTCCCTCGCGGCCCGGGAGAACCACGTTCGGGTGATCCAGCGGGCGCCGCCGGTGCCGCGCACGTGTTCCCTGCCGCGCCGCAGGTGGCCCGCCGCCTGGATTCTGTTCAACGCCGTGCGGAGCGCGCACTGTCCGTACGGCAGCTCCTTGGCCAGCGTCTTCACGGAGATGTCCGCGCCGTCCGGAAGCCGGTCGACGTACGCGGCGATGGCCGCCTCGCGGGGCGGCAGGTGGGCGAAGTCGTGGTTGGTGCGCGGCGGTTGACCGGGCGTCGAACGCTTGCCGTACCCCGGACTCGCCATGGGGTGCGGAGACGGGTGCGGGGTCGCGTGCGTCGAGCGGGGGGCAGCACTAGGCTGGGCGTCAGCCATGGGACGAAGTCTCGTTTCGATCTCGTGGTCAGACCCCCGCAGGTGTTGGCGCACCTGGCGGGGGTTGTTCGTTATGTCGGCACGCTAGAGCTTCGTCACGGTGCGTGGCAAGCCGAACGCGCAAAGTCCGCGAGCATGTCAACTCCGGGGGAGGGAGGGCGGGTTGAGACCCGCCTCCCGTTCCGTGGAAACAGCGCTCGGCGCTTGTGGCTTGAGCTTCGGGGAGTCGGATCAGGCGGGCAGCACGTCGGGGAGCCGCCACAACTTGCCCTGCCGGGTGGTGGCGTAGAGGTGGCCGTTGTCGCGGTCCAGCGCGACGCCGCAGACCGAGCCGACACCGTCGGCCACCACCCGCTGACGGCCCTTGGCCTCGCCGTCGGTGACGACGATCTCCCGCAGCTTGTTGCCGCCCGGGTTGGAGACGTACGCGTTCACCGCGCCGTTCAGGGCCACGCGGACACTGCTCCCGAGGTTGGTGGCCACGGGCCGCGGGGTGGCGTTCTTCGCCTCCAGGTCGATCTCGTACAGCCCGCCGAGGTCGTACTCGCCGACGTACGCCGTGCCGCCGTTCAGCGTGACTCCGGCGGCCCTCGGTACGTCCCAGGCGCGCTGCCTCTCCGCCGTACCACCGCTCAGGCGGTACTCGATCAGCTTGCCGTTCTCGACGTCGGTGACATAGGCCTTGCCGCCCGGCAGGTCGAGCGCGACGCCGTACGCGTAGATGCCGTCGGCGACCTTGGCCGGCGGGGCGGAGGGGTCGGACAGGTCCACCGTGATCAGGCGCTTGCCGCTGTAGTCGGTGACATAGGCCTTGTTGCCCGGCAGGTCCAGTGCCACGTCGTTGGGCTGGCCGAGCTTGCCCACGACCAACTCCGGTGTGCCGCCGGAGAGATCCACCCTGTACAGGTTGCCGCCGTTGTACCGGTCGGTGACGTACGCCTTCCGGTTCGCGACGTCCAGCGCGAGGCCGTCGGCCGTCCCGAGTCCGCCGGCGAGTTCGACGGGCGCCTTCTTCGGGATCTCCTGCCGCTCGCCGGGCTTGTGCAGAGGGTGCCGCTGCATGTCGAATTCGAGCTTTTCGAGCTGGAAGATCTCGTGCACCCCCGCGAGGGTGGAGACGACCTCGGCCTCTCCCCTCTGCGTGAAGGGCTTTCCTTCGTCGGTCAAGTCGAAGGATTCCGCGGCCGTGCCGGTCTCTCCGAGTTTCCAGGCGATCACCCTGGAGTATTTCGGTTCCGTGGCCTGGGGGCCGTTCGGCTTGACCTCCTTGACCTCTACCGGCTCCGGGTAATACAGGGCGACCCATCCGCCGAAGGAGACCGGAAATTCATAGTCGAACCTCCGCACCTGACGTCGCTGTGTGGCCAGGACGTCCACCCGGCTGCCGACTTTTCCGCTCAGCGTGGACGAGGTCTTGAACTCAGTGGTCACCGAACCGCTGACGGAGGCGGTGATCCCCAGCATCAGCTGCGCGGACAGCTCTCCCGTTCCGGTGGCGGTGCTGGTGGCCGTGGTCGTACTCGTCGACTGGGACTGGGACTCCGTGTCGACGCCCTGATTGTCCTTGCTGTTCTTCAGGGTGGTCTTCTGGGACTGGTTCGCCGCCATGCTCTTCTGCAATTGCTGCTGAAGGGATGCGGTCGTCTTGGCCCCGAAAGTGAGCTGTACCTGTCCCTGAAGAGACCAGCTGATCGTGTTCGACACCGAGAATTCGACGGTGTGCGACCAGTCCGTGGGGATCGGGTCGGTCCGGTTGACGAACGTCTGCTTGGCGATCAAGTCGGGTGGCGGCTGCGTGATGTCGCCCCGCTCCTCGATGAGCGGTACGCCCACCGTCATGTAGGCCTGCCAGCCGCGCTGATGCGCGGTGTCCTCCGTGGCGGGAAAGCCGCTGAACCGCCCCTTGTTCAGCGAGAACCCGATGGGGGAGACCTCCCGGTCCGTTCCGTCCGGTGCCTTCCGCTCGGCCTTCCGCTTCAGCCTCTCCCTGTCCCGCTCCAGGATGGCGGGGGCCTTTTTGGCGATGCCCAGCTCTTTCAGGTTCCGCCCGGTCAGCGGGTGGCGGATGAACCGCTCGCCGAGGTGCGCCGTGCTCACATTGTTCTTGGTGGCTTCGCCCACGCCCTTCAGCCCTTCTTCTCGATGTCGCCGGCTGAAGCGCGGTTGCCTTTCCTCGTTTCTTCCAGCTGTTCGCTGCTGATCTTCGGGCGGTCCTTTTCGCTGATCTTCGGCTGGTCCTCGTCCTTGATCTCCACCTGCACCTTCTTGAAGGCCTCATCCTTGGCCGAGGACGCCATGCCGGTCGTCGATTCAGGGTTCTCGCTGGCTGCCTGCTGGGCGGCGGCCGCGGTTTGCGTGTTCTTGAAGAGGGGGGCGATGAAATTGCCCATGATGTCGACGGCCTCGGGTGACGTCTCGCGTACGATCTTCGGGTCGCGCGCGACCTCAGGAATTCCCTCGTAAAGCTCCGGATCGACCCCTTCCCTCTCGGGCCAGGCACCGGGGATGTTCTCGCGCGCTTTCCGGGCCGACTCCTCCGCGGATTTGGCTTCGCTTCCGCCGTTGCCGAAGATGTTTTTGAAGGTCATCAGCTTCCCTCTTCTCCCTCTGCGCGTCGTTCGCCGTGCGCTCCGGAATCTTCGTGCGCTTGCCTACCCCTTCGCCGAACGGTCCATACGGCAGATCTGCTGCGACCGGTGGCGAGGAGGCAATTCAGGACATCGAACTCCTGATTGAATGAGGCATGAATGCGCGGGTTTTCGGCACCGCCTAAGGCTTGTCCCGCAATGATCTTCGAGTCGGTGTGGTGGCATCCGTGGTCGGCGCACGCGCTTCTGGCCGATGTCGGTCCGGAGGTGTCGCACTCGGGCGCCGTGCCATGACCTGGATCACGCGATGGCATGTCACTTTTCGGAGAGCCGGCCCGTCAACTCCGTGAACATCCAGTTGTCCTTTACACGGAACAGGAGACCTCGTGTTCGCCGCCTATCTCGCAGTCACTCTTCTCGCCTCGGTCACCAACGGATTCGCCGCCGTCGCGAACCTCATCGGTCACGACTACCCCAGAAGTCAGGCGGACAAGATGGGGCTGCCTCACTCGACGGTGCGCCCGTTCGGCGTGCTGCTGGCGCTGGGCGCGCTGGGGTTGCCGGCAGGGTTCGCCGTGCCGGTGCTGGGCGCGCTCGCCGCGGGCGGCCTCGTGTTGTACTTCCTCGTCGCGTTCGGTGCCCACCTGCGAGCTCGCGACTACCACTTCGGCGGCTGGGCCGTGTTCTTCTCCCTGGCGGTGGCCGCCCTGGCCCTGAACCTGTCGTACCACGGCTGAGCCGATGAACACCCCCAAAGACCCCCGGCCACTGCCGGACCGCGACCGCGTAGCCCTTAGGGCGGCCGTGCCGTGGCGTCGCCGCGGGCCGGTCGCGCGACAACGCGCGCGACCGGTGAGGGAGTTGCTTCTTGCGGCGCCCTTAGGAGGCCTTGACCTCGTCGATGAACGCGGTCCAGCTCGCGGCGCGGAACACGAGCTTCGGGCCGGTGGGGTTCTTGGAGTCGCGGACGGGGACGGTTTCCGGGTGCCCGTCGGCTACTTCGAGGCAGTCGCCGCCCTCTCCTCCGCTGTGCGTGGACTTGCGCCAGCGGGCCACCTCCAGCCAGTCGCCGCCGCTGCCGCTGCTGTAGCTGGACTTGTGCCAGACGTATTCGTCCATGGTCAGTCGTCCTTGAGGTGCGTGACGAAGGTGGACCAGCTCGCGGCGCGGAACACGAGCTTCGGGCCTGCGGGGTTCTTGGAGTCGCGGACGGGGACGGTTTCCGGGTGCCCGTCGGCTACTTCG
>RBWT01000080.1 GCA_004010275.1 Streptomyces huasconensis | reverse complement strand
CCCAGAGGTCGCAGGTTCAAATCCTGTCCCCGCTACTGAAGGCCGAAGGCCCGGAATCCGAATGGATTCCGGGCCTTCGGCGTGCGTGCGCCATCCCGAGCGCCCCGTGGCCGCCCCACGCCAAGGCCCGGCGCCTTTCGGTGCCGGGCCCTTCAGTGACGTACGAAAAAAGCGCGCTACGCCGCCGCGCAGCTCGGGCAGACGCCGCGGTACGTGACCTCGACGCCCTCGACCGTGAAGCCGAAGCGCTCGGAGTCGGGGAGGCTGGTCAGGGGGTTGCCCGTGGGGTGCACGTCACGGATGGCGCCGCAGCGGGCGCAGACCAGGTGGTGGTGGGGGCGGTGGGCGTTCGGGTCGTACCGCTTCGCGCGGTGGTCCGTCGAGACCTCGAGGATCTCGCCGAGGCTCACCAGCTCGCCCAGGGTGTTGTAGACGGTCGCCCGGGAGATCTCGGGCAGCTTGTCCGCAGCGCGGGCGTGCACCTCGTCCGCCGTCAGGTGGACGTGGTCCCCGTCGAGGACCTCGGCCACGACGCGCCGCTGTGCGGTCATGCGCCAGCCGCGTCCGCGCAGTCGTTCCAACAGGTCACTCATGAAAACCAGCCTAACAGGCAGGGGAGCCAGTCCCGAACGGGTGTGACTTTGGATGATTACTTGACTTAGACAGAGTCCATTGTAGGATCAGGTACGGCATTGGCCAAGGGACAGGACCCGCAGGTTTTGAATACGCAGGAGGCGCACGTGACGCAGGGACCGCTCACCACGGAGGCCGGGGCGCCGGTCGCCGACAACCAGAACAGCGAGACCGCGGGCGCCGGCGGGCCGGTTCTGGTGCAGGACCAGCTGCTGCTGGAGAAGCTCGCCCACTTCAACCGCGAGCGCATCCCGGAGCGCGTCGTGCACGCTCGCGGTGCGGGCGCCTACGGCACCTTCACCGTCACCCGTGACGTCACGCAGTGGACGCGGGCCAAGTTCCTCTCCGAGGTCGGCAAGCAGACCGAGACGTTCCTGCGCTTCTCCACCGTGGCCGGGAACCTCGGCGCGGCCGACGCGGTGCGCGACCCGCGCGGCTGGGCGCTGAAGTTCTACACCGAAGAGGGCAACTACGACCTCGTCGGCAACAACACCCCGGTCTTCTTCATCCGGGACGCCATCAAGTTCCCCGACTTCATCCACACCCAGAAGCGGGACCCCTACACGGGCTCGCAGGAGGCGGACAACGTCTGGGACTTCTGGGGGCTGAGCCCGGAATCGACGCACCAGGTGACCTGGCTCTTCGGCGACCGCGGCATCCCCGCCTCGTACCGCCACATGGACGGCTTCGGCTCGCACACGTTCCAGTGGAACAACGAGGCCGGTGAGGTCTTCTGGGTCAAGTACCACTTCAAGACCGACCAGGGCATCAAGAACCTCACCCAGGCCGAGGCCAACAAGCTCGCCGGTGAGGACCCCGACTCCCACCAGCGCGACCTGCGCGAGGCCATCGAGCGCGGCGAGTACCCGACCTGGACCGTGGGCGTGCAGATCATGCCGGCGGCCGAGGCGGCGACGTACCGCTTCAACCCGTTCGACCTCACCAAGGTGTGGCCGCACGCGGACTACCCGGTCATCGAGATCGGCAAGCTGGAGCTCAACCGCAACCCGGAGAACGTCTTCGCCGAGGTCGAGCAGGCCATCTTCAGCCCCGCCCACTTCGTGCCGGGCATCGGTCCCTCCCCGGACAAGATGCTCCAGGGCCGCCTCTTCGCGTACGGCGACGCCCACCGCTACCGCGTCGGCATCAACGCCGACCACCTGCCGGTGAACCGCCCGCACGCCACCGAGGCGCGCACCCACTCCCGTGACGGCTTCCTGTACGACGGCCGCCACAAGGGCGCGAAGAACTACGAGCCGAACAGCTTCGGCGGACCGTTCCAGACGGACCGGCCGCTGTGGGGGTCCGTCCCGGTCACGGGCGGCACCGGCACCCACGAGACGCCGCGGCACGCCGAGGACAACGACTTCGTGCAGGCGGGCAACCTCTACCGCCTGATGACCGAGGACGAGAAGAACCGCCTGATCGAGAACCTGTCGGGCTTCATCGCCAAGGTCTCGCGCGACGAGATCGCCGAGCGCGCGATCAACAACTTCCGCCAGGCGGACGGCGACTTCGGCAAGCGGCTGGAGGCCGCGGTCCAGGCCCTGCGCGGCTGACCAGTACCACTTGTCGTCGAGACGGCGGGCCGGAACCCCTCGGGGTCCGGCCCGTCGCCGTTTCCCCGGCCCGTCGCCGGTTCCCCGGACCGCCGACCGCTGGGCGACCGTTCAGACCGCCAGCTCCTGGGCCGCCGCGCGCCGGACCGGGGCCCAGCACCGGATGATGTCGCGGACCGAGACGATGCCCGTGGGCTCGCCCGCCTCCAGCACGATCAGGTGCCGGAAGCCGCCGTGCGCCATGGCGTCCGCCGCGTCCTCCAGGGTCCACGCCGGGGTGGCGAAGACGACGTCGGTCGTGGTGTGGGCGCCCGCGGTCGCGGTGTCCGGACTCTGGCCGAGGGCCACGGAGTTGAGGACGTCGCGCTCGGTCAGAATCCCCAGCCCGCAGGTGTCGGGGTCGAGGACGACGGCGGCGCCGACACGGCGCTCGGACATCAGCCTGGCCGCCTGGCGCAGGGTATGGGTGGGGCCGATGGTCAGGACCACCGTGCTCATGGCGTCGCGGACGAGCATGGGCGTGAGCCACCTCCTTGGTGAATCCACGGTCTCCCGGTGGGCGAAGGATTGCCTCCGCTCCCTGCTTGGAGAAAGGATTCACAAGTTCACAAGTGGGGGACTCTCAATGTCGCAGCCGGAGCGGAGCCCAACAAGGGGGCGTGCGCGGTCAGTTCGGGGTGCGCGAGGGGAACGCGCGCACGGGGGAGGGTCAGTAGCGCTGGTTCAGATAGCCCAGCAGTTCGTCGTGGAGCAGGCCGTTCGACGCCGCGGCGTTGCCGCTGTGCGGGCCCGGCCTGCCGTCGAGGCCGGTGAAGCTGCCGCCCGCCTCCGTGACCACGATCGCGGGCGCCGCCATGTCCCAGAGCGACAGCTCGGGCTCCGCGCAGAGGTCGACCGCGCCCTCGGCCACCATCATGTACGGCCAGAAGTCGCCGTAGCCCCGGGTCCGCCACACCGCCCGCGTGAGGTCCAGGAAGCCGTCCAGGCGGCCCTGCTCCTCCCACCCCGAGAGCGAGGAGTACGCCAGGGACGCGTCCGAGAGCCGGGAGACCTTCGAGACGTGCAGCCGCGTCGCCGAGGTGAGGCTGCGCCCCGTGTAGGCGCCGCCGCCCTTCGCCGCCCACCAGCGGCGGCCGAGCGCGGGCGCGGAGACGACGCCGACCACCGGCTGGTAGCCGCCCTCGACCGCTTCCATCAGGGAGATGAGCGTGGCCCAGACCGGGACACCGCGTACGTAGTTCTTGGTGCCGTCGATCGGGTCGATCACCCAGCGGCGCGGTCCCGTGCCCTCGACGCCGTACTCCTCGCCGAGGATCGCGTCCCGCGGCCTCGCGCGCTGGAGCTGGGAGCGGATCAGCTCCTCGGCCGCCTTGTCGGCCTCGCTCACCGGCGTCATGTCCGGCTTGGTCTCCACCTTGAGGTCGAGAGCCTTGAACCGGCCCATGGTCTGGGCGTCGGCGGCGTCCGCGAGGACGTGGGCGAGACGCAGATCATCGTGGTAGTCGGGCATGGGTGAACAGTATCGATCTCCCTCCCCCCGAGCCACAGCGCCATATCGCACGCCCTTGCGCGGGCTCACGCCGGAGCTCTTGACAGTGCATCCGAGCGCGTCAACCCTGGCAGCCGGAACCGCGTCGGCCCGGGGAGGCGGCGATGCCAGCACGGGAATCCTTACTGGACGCGGCCGGCGCGGCGCTCGCCCGGCGCCCCTGGTCGCGGGTGCGCATGGTCGACGTCGCGGCCGGCGCCGGGTTCTCCCGGCAGACCCTCTACAACGAGTTCGGCAGCAAAGAAGGCCTGGCCCGCGCCCTGCTGCGCCGCGAGACCGACGGTTATCTGCGCGGAGTCGACCGCGCGCTCGCCCAGGAGCGCGAGCCGGCCGAGCGGCTGGCAGCCGTGGCCGCCTGGACGGTGGGCGCCGCGCGCGCCAACGCCCTGGTGCGGGCCGCGCTCACCGGCTGCTGGAGCGAACGGCTGCCCGTGCCGAGCAGGGTCGCCGGGTCCACGTCGTCCGTGCCGCGCAGCGCCGGGCGGACGCCGGAACGCCCTCGTCGGCGGAGCTGCTCGGGCTGGTGCGGGACCGGGCGGTGGCCGCGCTCGGCGGCCGGGGCCGGGGCCGGGACCCGGAGCTGGCCCTGGCCTGCGAGAGCGCCCTCCGCCTCGCCCTGTCGTACATCGTCGCGACCCGCCCGGGACGACGACGACCCCGCGGAGCTGGTCCGGGGGGCCATAGGGCGGTGGGTGGCGGGGCGGTGAGCGTGCGGTGCGCTCAGTGCGCCGAGCCGGACAGCTGGAGTCCCACCACCCCGATGATGACGAACGAGATCGAGACGATTTTGAGCGTGGAGACCAGGTCGCCGAGGAAGATCATGCCGTAGATCGCGGTGCCCGCCGCGCCGATGCCGGTCCAGACCGCGTACGCCGGCCCGACGTCCAGCTTCTTCAGCGCCAGCGTGAGCAGGCCGAAGCTGCCGAGTGCGAAGCAGGCGAACGCGATCGTCGGCCAGAGCCTGGTGAAGCCGTGCGAGAGCTTCAGACAGACCGCGAAGCCGGTCTCCAGAATCCCCGCCACGATGACCAGCAGCCACGCCATGTGTCCCCTGCCTCCCGCACTCGTCCACGTTCCGCGACCGCTTCGCCCGGCTCGGTCCGATCGACCCGACTTGGTGCGATTATGCATTTACCTGCGCCACGGGGGGCGCAAACAACGGGGAGGTCATCGCGGCGGGCGGAGGTCAGTCGTCCTCGCGCCGCTCCCGCGTGGCCAGCAGCCGGCGCAGGGAATACAGGCGCTGCGGGTCCGCGTGGCCGTCGGCGACCCAGGCGTCCAGCGCGCAGTCCTTCTCGTCGTGACTGCACCCGCGCGGGCAGTCCACCGTCCCCGGCTCCAGGTCGGGGAAGGCGAGGATGACGCGCGACGGGTCGACGTGGTTGAGGCCGAAGGACCGCACGCCAGGGGTGTCGATCACCCAGCCGCCCACATCCGCCAGCGGCAGCGCGAGCGCGGAGGTGGTGGTGTGCCTGCCGCGCCCGGTGACCGCGTTGACGTGGCCGGTCGTACGCCGCCGCTCCTCGGGCACCAGCGCGTTCACCAGCGTCGTCTTGCCCACCCCGGAGTGTCCGACGAAGGCCGTGATCTTGCCGTCGAGCAGCTCGTGCACCCGGGCCAGCTCGGCGCCGTCGGTGAACTCCTCGCGGCTGGTGACCACGTAGGGGATGTCGAGGGTGGCGTACGTCTCCAGGATCTTGTCGGCCGACGCCAGGTCCGACTTGGTCAGCACGAGGATCGGTTCGAGGCCGCCGTCGTACGCCGCCACGACGCACCGGTCGATCAGCCGCGGGCGCGGCTCAGGGTCGGCGAGGGCGGTGACGATGGCGAGCTGGTCGGCGTTGGCGACGACCACCCGCTCGTAGGGGTCGTCGTCGTCGGCGGTGCGCCGCAGGACGGAGGTGCGCTCGCCGATCCGCACGATGCGCGCGAGGGTGTCCTTCTTGCCGGACAGGTCCCCGACCACCGCGACCCGGTCGCCCACCACGGCGGCCTTGCGGCCCAGCTCGCGGGCCTTCATGGCCATCACGATCCGGTCGTCGACCAGGACGGTCAGCCGGCCGCGGTCGACGGTGAGGACCATGCCCTCGGCGGCGTCCTCGTGCTTGGGCCTGATGTGGGTGCGGGGGCGGTTGCCCTTGCGGTTGGGGCGGACGCGGATGTCGTCCTCGTCGGGGTTCTTGCCGTAGCGGCGCATGTTCTCGTTCCGCCCGTCAGTTCCCGAGCATCCCGGTCCAGAGTTCGGGGAAGTCCGGGAGGGTCTTCGCCGTCGTCGCGACGTTCTCGATCTGTACGCCGGCCACCGCGAGGCCGATGATCGCGCCCGCGGTCGCCATGCGGTGGTCGTCGTAGGTGTGGAAGACACCGCCGTGCAGCGGGCGCGGGCGGATGTGCAGGCCGTCGGCGGTCTCGGTGACGTCACCGCCGAGTTCGTTGATCTCCTTGGTGAGCGCGGCGAGCCGGTCCGTCTCGTGGAGGCGCAGGTGGCGGACGCCGCGCAGCGTCGAGGGGGAGTCCGCGAGGGCCGCGACGGCCGCGATGCCGGGGGTCAGCTCGCCGACCTCGCTCAGGTCCACGTCGAGGCCGTGGATCGAGCCGGAGCCGGTGAACACCAGGCCCTGCTCGGTCAGTTCGCAGGAGCCGCCCATCTCCGTGAAGATCTGGCGGAGCGCGTCGCCGGGCTGCGTGGTGTACGCGGGCCAGTCCGGGATGGTGACCGTGCCGCCGGTGACCAGGGCCGCGGCGAGGAACGGCTGGGCGTTGGAGAGATCGGGCTCGATGGTCAGGTCGCGGCCGAGGAGCGCGCCGGGGGTGACCCGCCAGACGTTCGGCTCGCCGCCCGCCTCGGGGGTGTCCACCTGAGCGCCTGCCGAGCGCAGCATGTCGACCGTCATCCGGATGTGCGGCATGGAGGGCAGCGGACCGCCCACGTGCCGGACCTCCACGCCCTGGTTGAAGCGCGGGCCCGACAGCAGCAGGGCGCTCACGAACTGGGAGGACGACGAGGCGTCGATCTCGACCGGGCCGCCGTCCAGGGCCCCGGCGCCGTGCACGGTCAGCGGCAGCGCGCCCGGGCTGCCGAGCGAGGTGTCGTCGATGCGGGCGCCGAGCACCCGCAGGGCGTCGATCACACCGGTCAGGGGGCGCTCGTACGAACGGGGATCGCCGTCGAAGCGGATCGGCCGTCGGCGAGGGCAGCGACCGGGGGCAGGAAGCGCATGACCGTGCCGGCGTTGCCGACGTCGACCGTGGCCGGGCCGCGCAGGCCCGAGGGGATCACGCGCCAGGCCTCGCCGGTGGCGTCGGGGCCACCCGATACGGAGGAGCTGGACGACACCGTCTCCTCGATGCCGACGCCCATCGCGCGCAGGCGCCCGCCATCAGCAGGGTGTCGCGGGAGCGCAGCGGGCGGCGCAGCCAGCCCGGCTCGGCGGCGAGGGAGGCGAGGACGAGCGCGCGGTTGGTGACCGACTTCGAACCGGGGACGTGGACCGTCGCGGTGACGGCTCCGCTTGCGTGCGGGGCGGGCCAGAGGGCGGTGTGCGCCGGGGTTTCGGTCATGCCCTCACTTTAGTGGCTGCCGCGGACCCCGCTCAGACGGCGAGCAGCCAGCGTGCCCCGCCCATCAGGGAGCAGAGCGACACGGCGTGGAAGAGGAAGAGCCACAGCCCGGCGGGGACGTGGGTGAGCCGCGAGAGCTGGTCCGCGTCCGAGTCGCCCGCGCCCCCGTGCCGCCGCTTGGCCTGGAGTTCGAAGGCGGGCCGGACACCGCCGAGGAGCAGGAACCACACCACCGCGTACGCGAACGCCGCCTGCACGTCGGTCTCCGCCAGCCAGGACACCAGGAGGAAGGTCCCGCCGGTCAGGACGACCGTCAGGGCGCCGTACGCGTTGCGGATCATCACCAGCATCGCGACGAGCAGCGCGGTGGCGATCCACAGCAGGGCCGTGATGCGCCCCGAGGAGAGCAGGGCGGCGCCGCCGAGGCCGAGCAGCGGGGGCGCGGTGTAGCCGGCCGCCGCGGTCAGGATCATGCCGAGCCCGGTGGGCCGGCCGCGCGAGACGGTCAGGCCCGAGGTGTCGGAGTGCAGCCGTATGCCGTCCAGGCGGCGCCCGGTGAGCAGCGCGACCAGGCCGTGCCCGCCCTCGTGGGCGATGGTGATGGCGTTGCGGGCCAGGCGCCAGGCGCCGTGCGGGACGACGACGGCGAGCGCGACGACGCCTGCCGCGATCACCAGCCACTGCTCGGGCGCGGACTGGGTGCCGAAGACGCGGTCCCAGAGGCCGGCCAGGCCGGCGTCGGCGGTGCTGTACATGGTCGGAACCGGCTCCTCTGGGGGACGGGGTCGTGGCAGTCTGGCACGTATGTGCGGACGGTATGCATCGAGTCGTAGGCCCGAGGACCTCGTGGGGATCTTCGAGATCCAGAAGTGGGAGGAGCCGGAGGAGGAACTCGCCCCCGATTACAACGTGGCCCCCACCAAAGAGGTCTACGCGGTCCTCGACCGTCCACTGAAAGACGCCGAGGACCCGGCTCCGGTTCGCCAGCTGCGCACCCTGAAGTGGGGCCTCGTCCCGTCCTGGTCCAAGACGCCCGAGGGCGGCGCGCGGATGATCAACGCCCGCGCCGAGACCGTCCACGAGAAGCCCTCCTACCGCCGCGCCTTCGCCGCGCGCCGCTGCCTCCTGCCCGCCGACGGCTATTACGAGTGGGTGACCGCGCCCGAGGAACGGCAGCTGGAGGTCGAGGGCAAGAAGAAGCGGTCCCGCAAGCAGCCGTACTTCGTGACCCCGGCCGACGGCTCCGTCTTCGCCATGGCGGGCCTCTACGAGTTCTGGCGGGACAAGACCCTGCCCGACGAGCACCCCCTCGCCTGGTGGGTGACCTGCACGGTGATCACCACGGAGGCCGAGACCACCCCGCTGGCCGTCGCCCCCGCCGAGGGCCCGCGCTCCCTCGCCGACATCCACCCGCGGATGCCGCTGATGCTCACCCCCGACCGCTGGGACGCCTGGCTCGACCCGTCCCGCACGGACGTCGAGGAGCTGCGCCCCCTCCTGGAGCCGCCCCCGGCCGGGCTGATGCGCGCCTACCCCGTGTCGACGGCGGTCAGCAACGTACGCAACAACGGCCCGGAGCTGCTCAAGGAGCTGGACGGCCCCGAAGAGGGCACACTCTTCTGACGTGACGCACGAAACACACACGCCGCAGAGCGAGGCCACCCAACTCGTCGAGACCGACGCCGGTACGGCGCGCATCACCTGGCACCCGGCGCACGGGAAGGCGCGCCTCCTGCTGGCCGTCGGCCACGGCGCGGGCGGCGGCATCGAGGCCCGCGACCTCCAGGCCCTCGCCGCCGCGCTGCCCGCGCACGGCGTGAGTGTCGCGCCTCGACGAGCAGCCCTGGCGGGTCGCGGGCAAGAAGCTGGCGCCCGCGCCGAAGACGCTCGACGTGGGGTGGCGCGGGATCTGGCCCGCCCTGGAGAAGAAGGGGCTCCCGGTCGTCTCCGGAGGCCGCAGCGCGGGCGCGCGCGTGGCCTGCCGCACGGCCACGGAGCTGGGCGCCGCCGCCGTCCTCGCGCTCTCCTTCCCCCTGCACCCCCCGGGGAAGCCCGAGAAGTCCCGCGCCGACGAACTGCTCGGCGCCGGAGTGCCGACCCTCGTCGTGCAGGGCGGCAACGACCCCTTCGGAAAGCCCGCCGAGTTCCCCGAGGGGACGTACGAACTCCTCGAAGTGCCCTTCGGCGATCACGGTTTCAAGGTGCCGAAGAAGGCGGAGCTGTCCCAGGACGACGCCATGACGGTCATCACGGGCGGCGTCACACAGTGGGCGGGAATGCTGGACGCGTGACCCCTGTTGTCGCGAACAGACGGTGAACGCCGTCGCAGACGTGTTCGTACGAGAGGGAGTCCGCCGCATGGGTTCGACCATCTGCCCGAACCGCTCCAGCGCCGCTGACCTGGAGTGGACGGTCTTGAGCGCACCCAAAACCGCAACTATTCGGGCGGCGCGCGGAGTGGATCGTCGTCTATCCTCCGATTCGAGTGGGGCTGCTTTCGGCCTCGCCACGTCGTTGGAGGAGGTGGGTCCGGTCACTGGGACCGACGCAGGGACCGAGCACGGCCAGGCGGAGCGCCCGGAAGAGGGTTCGGAGACGGCCGCGGAGCGCACGGCCCGCTTCGAGCGGGACGCGCTGACGTTCCTCGACCAGATGTACTCCGCGGCGCTGCGCATGACGCGCAACCCGGCGGACGCGGAGGACCTGGTCCAGGAGACCTACGCGAAGGCGTACGCGTCGTTCCACCAGTTCCGCGAGGGGACCAACCTCAAGGCGTGGCTGTACCGCATCCTCACGAACACGTTCATCAACTCGTACCGCAAGAAGCAGCGCGAACCCCAGCGCAGTGCCGCCGAGGAGATCGAGGACTGGCAGCTCGCGCGCGCCGAGTCGCACATGTCCACCGGTCTGCGCTCCGCCGAGTCGCAGGCGCTGGACCACCTGCCCGACTCGGACGTGAAGCAGGCGCTCCAGGCGATCCCCGAGGAATTCCGCATCGCCGTCTATCTGGCCGATGTCGAGGGCTTTGCGTACAAGGAGATCGCGGACATCATGGGGACACCCATCGGTACGGTGATGTCCCGGCTGCACCGGGGCCGCCGCCAACTGCGCGGCATGCTGGAGGACTACGCCCGTGAGCGCGGGCTCGTCCCGGCGGGTGCCGGAGAGTCGAACGGAACGAAAGGCTCGGGCTCATGAGCTGCGGAGAGCCGCACGAGACTGACTGCAGTGAAGTCCTGGACCACCTCTATGAGTTCCTGGACCACGAGATGCCGGACAGCGACTGCACCAAGTTCGAGACGCACTTCGAGGAGTGCTCGCCGTGCCTGGAGAAGTACGGCCTGGAGCAGGCTGTGAAGAAGCTGGTGAAGCGCTGCTGCGGCCAGGACGACGTCCCCATCGACCTGCGGGCCAAGGTCATGGGACGCATCGACCTCATCCGCTCCGGGCAGGCGGTGCCCGACCAGGACGTCACACAGGACGCCGCACCGGGTGTGACGCCCTCGGAGGCGTGAACCTGGCGGGTCCCACCGCCGGTTGAGAAGGAGAGCAGGTCGCGCATGATGCGGCCTGCTCTTTCTTCGTGCCCCGTTTCTCCCCGCCGTCACTCGAATGTGCTAATTCGCCGCCGTCGGGCACTGGCCGCCGAGCCGCCGCTCTAGTCTCCGGACCTGGGTCTTGCGAGCTGGAACGGGGAGGAGAACTCCATGCGGTCGGTGCCGGCGCGGGCCCGCCTGTACATCCTGTGCGTCGCCCTGGCGGGCGCCGCCTGCGCCACGCCCGCGCTGAACGCACGCACCCCCTGGCCCGCCGTCGCGCTCCTCGCGGTGCTCTGCGCCGGGTGCGAGCAGAGCGCCCTGCCCCGCGGCCGCACGCGCGGCCTCGGCACCTTCTACCCCGTGCTGCTCGCCGCGGTCTTCCTGCTGCCGCCCGCAGCCGCCGCCCTCGTCGCCGTGCTCGGCGCGCTGCTCGCCCGCGTCGACCGGCGTCCCCACGGGATACGCCGCCTCTGGCGCGCCGCCCGGCTCGCCCCGGCCTCCTGGGCGGCAGCGTGGGTCCACGGGGCGCTCGGCGGGCCCGCCGCCGGTGCCGGGCCCGACTTCCCGCACGTCCTGTGGCCCGCGGGAGCCGCCGTGCTCGCCTTCTGCGCCGTGCTCGCCGTGCTGGACGGCGGGATCTTGGCGACCGCCGAGCGGGTGCCGCCCGGGCCGCGTGGCGGGGCCTTTTCACCCGCTCGCTCGCACCCGTGGCGGTGCACGGCCTGGCCGGACTGATGATGGCCATCCTGTGGACCAGCCCTTACGGCCCCCCGGCCGCACTGCTCGTACTGCTGCCGATGGGCGTCTCCTGCTGGGCCTTCGCGCAGTACCACCGCGAGCGGGCCGCCCACCAGGCCACCATCCGGGCGCTCGTCCAGGCCGTCGACCTCAAGGACAAGTACACACGAGGCCACAGCGAGCGCGTCGGCCGCGCCTCGGTGATGATCGCGCGCGAGCTGGGCATGGACGACGAGCGCGTCGAGGTCCTGCGGTTCGCGGGCATCCTGCACGATGTCGGCAAACTCGGTGTGCCCACCCGTCTGCTGCGCAAGGACGGCCCCCTGACACCGGAGGAGCGGCGCGTCATCGAGCTCCACCCCGAGTACGGGCACGAGATGGTGCGCGGCATCGGCTTCCTCGGCGAGGCGCGCGCGGCGATCCTCCACCACCACGAGCGGATCGACGGCAGCGGATACCCCTACGGGCTCGCCGGACGGCAGATCCCGGAGTGCGCCCGCGTGGTGGCCGTGGCCGACGCCTTCGACGCGATGACGTCCACCCGGTCCTATCGCCGGGCACGGCCGGTGTCCGCCGCCCTGGAGGAGCTGGCCCGGTGCGCGGGGGCGCACTTCGACCCCGTGATGGTCGCCGCGCTGACCCGTGCGCTGGCCCGCGACGGGTGGCACCCCGAGGTCACGTCGGACGTTTCGCGCCGTGCGCCGGAGCACGCCCCTGACCAGGGCGGAAACGTACCTTCTGCGCGGGCCGCCGCCACGCCCGCCGGGCGCGGACCGGCCGCCCCATGACCGCCCCCGGCGCCCGGCGCCCGCTCACCCGCGCGGAACGCCTGCCCGCGACCGCGGCCCACGCGGTGGCCGGGCTGCTCGCCGCCGTCTCGTACGGCTGGACCCTGTGGCACGGCGTCGCCGAACGGCCGGTCGCGCTCGCCTTCGGGGTTCTGATCACCCTCGGTGAACTGGCCCGGTGGGGGAGCGGGAAGGGGCGTGAGCCGGCGCCGCTCGGCGCCGCGGGAGCCCTGGCGTACGCCCTGCTCGGGCAGAACGCCGGGACGGCCACGCACCACGGCGTGCTCCAGGTGATCGCCGTGGTCGTCGCGGGCAGCCCTCGTGGGGGCGGTGCCGCACATCGCGCTCGGCCGGGGCCCACGCCGACCACATCGGCGCGGCGCGTGCTGACCGTCGCGTTCGCCGCCGCCTGCTTCCAACCCCTCTACAACGCGGGCAAGTTGGAGGGCTGGGTCGGCCACGGCCCCTGGTACGCGCTCTTCATCGTCGTCCTGCTCGGCCTCACCGCGCTCTGCGACGCCGTCCTCGCCGCCGCGCTGGCGCACGCCCGCACCCGCTGGCCGTTCGGGCCGCTCCTCCGCGACGAGCTGCGGGCCATGCCCGGCATCGGCTCGGCCGTCTGCGCCACGGGGGCCGTGATGGCGCTCGCCGTGGCCGTGGCGGGGCTCTGGGCGCTGCCCGTGTTCAGCCTCCCGCTGCTGCTCACCCAGCTCGCCTTCCGGCGCTACGCGGCGGTGCGGGCCACCTACCGGCAGACCATCGCGTCGCTGGCCCGGGCCACGGAGATCGCCGGATACACCCCGCAGGGCCACGCCCACCGCGTCGCAGGCCTCAGCCGGGCCGTCGGGCGTGACCTGGGGCTCAGCGGGCCGGACCTCACCGTCCTCGAGTACGCGGCCCTGATGCACGACATCGGCCAGCTCTCCCTCGTCGACCCCGTGCCCGAGGGTGCCACCGCCACCCTGCCCGAGGCGCAGCAGCGCCGTATAGCCCTGCTCGGCGGCGCCGTCGTCCGGCAGACCGGGGTGGACTCCGCGGTCGCCGTGGTCGTGGAGCGCCAGGCCGACCCGTACCGCGATCAGCCGCTCACCGCGCGAATTGTGCGCACCGCGAACGCGTACGACGAGATGGCGCGGGGAGAAGGACCCTCAGGGGCGCTCGGCGGCCCGCTCAACGCCCTGGAGAGGCTGCGGCTGGCCACGGGCCACGACTACCAGCCCGAAGTCGTGGAGTCCCTGGCGAGGGTGGTGTCGCGGGGCGGCCTTAGCTCGCCCCCGGCTGGGTAACCCATGGGTAATGAGCGGTCGTCCGACCGTACGTGGTTGGATGCGAAGAAGAGGAAGACGAGGGTGCGCGGGGGCATCGACCCGACGCCGCGCCTTCGAGGACGGGACTTCCGGCACATCGTGACAGGCGGGAATCAGGCGGGAATCGTGAGGATCTTCGGCAAGGGACGGCACCGGCCCTCCGCCTCATGGCGGCAGGCGACCGACCGCGCCTTCACGCTGATCGGCGACGGCCGGTACGAGGACGCGGGAGCGCTGCTCACGCGCGCGGCGGATCTCGAACCCTGGCTGTCGGAGTCCTGGTTCAACCTCGCGCTGCTGCACAAGTTCCGGCACGACTGGGAGCAGGCGCGGGCCGCGGGGCTGCGTGCCGTCGCGCTCCTGGACCGCTCGGCGGCGCCCCGGACTGGTGGAACGTCGGCATCGCGGCGACCGCGCTCCAGGACTGGCCGCTGGCCCGCCGCGCCTGGCAGGCGTACGGCCTGCGGGTGCCCGGTGGCGTGGCCGCGTCCGGCGAGCCCTCGGGCATGGAGCTGGGCAGCGCGGCCGTGCGGCTCTCCCCGGAGGGCGAGGCCGAGGTGGTGTGGGGCCGCAGGCTGGACCCCGCGCGCATCGAGGTGCTGTCCATCCCGCTGCCCTCCTCCGGGCGCCGCTGGGGCGAGGTCGTGCTGCACGACGGCGTCCCGCACGGCGAGCGGACGACGGCGGCCGGACACTCGTACCCCGTCTTCGACGAGATCGAGCTGTGGGCGCCCTCACCCGTGCCGACCTGGGTCGTCCTCCTGGAGGCCGCCACCGAGGACGACCGGGACGCCCTGGAGCGGCTCGCGGCCGACGCGGGCTTCGCCGCCGAGGACTGGTCGTCGTCCGTGCGGCTGCTGTGCCGCATGTGCTCCGAGTCGCGGATGCCGAGCGACGAGGGCGACGGCGAGCACCTGGACCCGCACGACCACAGCGAGCCGGGCCACCCGGGTCCGCTCGGCCACCGCAGCCCGGGCGCGGTCTGGGTGCCGGAGCGCGAGTGCGGCATCGCGGCGCCGGCCGCCCTGGTGCGCGGGCTGCTGGACAGCTGGGTGGCGGACAGCCCGGACTCGCGGGACTGGCGCGACCTCGAAGAGGTCTGCTGACCGGAAGCGGCCCCCGGCCTCCCCGGCCCGAAGAGACCGGCCGACACTTCGCCGTAGGCTGTACCGGCACAAACTCTGAGGGTTTCACGGAAGGCTTACGGCGGACATGGCGCAGGACACTGAGCAGCAGGCCTCCGGCGGGGTGCTCCCCGTCGACGACGAGGGCTTCGTCATCGACACGGAGGCTTGCGAGGAGCGCGAGACGGCCTACCGCGAGCGCGGCACGTCGCGGCCCATCACGGTCGTCGGCAACCCGGTCCTGCACAAGGAGTGCAAGGACGTCACGTCCTTCGACGACGACCTCGCCCGGCTGATCGACGACATGTTCGCGACCCAGCGCGTCGCGCAGGGCGTGGGCGTCGCCGCCAACCAGGTCGGCGTCGACCTGAAGGTCTTCGTCTACGACTGCATGGACGACGAGGGCGTGCGCCACGTCGGCGTGGTCTGCAACCCCGTGCTCCAGGAGCTGCCCGCCGAGAAGCGCCGTCTCGACGACTCGGGCGAGGGCTGCCTGTCCGTGCCCACCGCCTACGCCCCGCTGGCCCGCCCGGACTACGCCGAGGTGACCGGCCAGGACGAGAAGGGCAACCCCATCAAGGTGCGCGGCACCGGCTACTTCGCCCGCTGCCTGCAGCACGAGACGGACCACCTCTACGGCTACCTCTACATCGACCGCCTCTCCAAGAGGGAGCGCAAGGACGCGCTGCGCCAGATGGCAGAGGGCACCCCGCGCTACCCCGTGGTACCCAATGAGTGACGCGTGCGGCGCCTGAGCGGCGCGGGAACCGCGTGACACGTGCGGCCCCTGGTCGGGAACCCCCTGACCAGGGGCCGTTGCCATGAGCCGCTCACCTGTGCGAGCGAAACCGGCTGTCGAAGATCCAGAATCAGTCATCCACGATGATGTTCTCGGCACCGGGGGGTAGTGAATGGCGCAAAACTGTTCCCTGAACGGTCAGTTGTGGTGCTGAATGGAAAGGCGCGGAGAGTTGCGCAACGGCGCGCGCCCGGCACGGGGGAGGGGCGTGCGTCACCCATGCGGTCGAAAGGGGTTTGTCCGTGCCTGCATATTCCGGAAGCACTTCCCAGACACAGCCACACAGCCAGGCGGTAACCGTCCCACCGGCGTTCGCAGTTCCGGTGATCGAGGCGACGTTTCCCCGCCGTCTGCACCCGTATTGGCCCCAGCTTCAGGAGAAGTCCAGGACCTGGCTGCGCGAAATGCGGCTCATGCCGCCGGACAAGGTCGAGCGCTACGCGGACAGCCTCTGCTACACCGACCTGGTGGCCGGCTACTACATCGGCGCGCCGGACGAGTTGCTCACCGCGATAGCCGACCTCAGCAGCTGGTTCTTCGCGTGGGACGACCGGCACGACCGGGACTCGGTGCACGGCCGCGCGGCGCAGTGGCGGCTGCTGTGCCGGGGCCTGCACGACGCGCTCGACGCGCCTCATGAGTATCTGCGCCACCGGGACCCGTTGGTCGCGGGCTTCGCGGACTGCGTCCGCCGCCTGTACTCCTTCCTGGGCCCCAGCTGGAACGCCAGGTTCGCGCGCCACTTCCACCCCGTGATCGACGCGTACGACCAGGAGTTCAGGAACCGCCGCGACGGCGTCGTGCCCACTGTCGCGACGTACGTCGAGCTGCGCCGCCTCACGTTCGCGCACTGGGCCTGGATCGACCTGCTCGAACCCACCGCCCGCCGCGAACTGCCGGACGCCGTGCGGAAGCACCCCGCGTACCGGCGGGCGGCACTGGCGACCCAGGATTTCTCCGCCTGGTACAACGACCTGTGCTCACTTCCCAAAGAACTGGCGGGAGATGAACTGCACAATCTCGGTATCAGCCTGATTCACCACGAGGGGCTGACGCTCGAAGAGGCGGTGCGCGAAGTTCACCGACGGGTCACGCAATGTGTCACGAATTTTCTCGAGGCCGAGGAAGAAGTGCTGCTGTTCGCCCGTAACTTGTCCGGGGGAACCGCATGTGGCAAAGGACTCGCGGAAGCGGTGGAATCCTGCGTCGGCAACATGCGGAACTGGTTCTCTTCCGTGTACTGGTTCCACCACGAATCCGGTCGTTATCGGGTGGACAGCTGGGACGACCGGTCCATGCCCCCGTATGTCACGGAAGACGTCCTGGCGGAAAACGAACTGGTGGGTGAGGAATGAGCGTCGAGTCCGCGATACCCGTACCGGCGGCCTCCGGGCCGGACCCGCTGCGCACCCCACCGCTCGTCCCGGGCGGCGCGCCCCTGCTCGGCCACGCCTGGAACCTCGTGCGCGACCCGCTCGGCTTCCTCGCGAAGCTGCGCGACCACGGCGACCTCGTACGGATCAGGCTGGGGCCGAAGACGGCGTACGCGGTCTGCGACCCGGAACTCGTCGGCGCCCTGCTGAAGCGCCCCGAGTACATCGTCGGGGGCCCGCTCTGGGACACCCTCGAAGTGCTCCTCGGCCAGGGCGTGGCGACCAGCAACGGCAAGCTGCACCGGCGTCAGCGGCGGATGATGCAGCCCGCGTTCCGGCCCGAGCGGATCGCCGACTACGCCAAGGTGATGGAGGAGGAGGCGCGCGCCACGGCGGCCCGCTGGCGGCCGGGCGAGACGGTCGACGTGGGCGCGGAGATGTTCCGCACGGCGGTGCGCGTCGTCTCGCGCTCGCTCCTGGAGGTCGACTCGATCCGCGAGAAGGCGGACCGCATCGCCGACTCCCTGCACACCGTCTTCGAGGGGCTCTACCGCCGGATGGTGCTCTCGGTCGGGCCGCTCTACCGCGTGCCGACCCCCGCCAACCGGCGCTTCGAGAAGGCGCTCGCCGACCTGCACGCGCTCGTCGACGAGATCATCGCGGAGCGCCGGGCCGCCGGCCCCGGCGGACCGGCGGACCTGCTCGCGGAATTGCTGCGGGCCACGGACGAGGCCGGGGAGCCGATAACCGACCAGGAGATCCATGACCATGTGGTCTCCCTCGTCGTGGCGGCGCCGAGAATGTCGCGTCGACGCTGTCGTGGACCTTCCATCTGCTCACCGAACACCCCGAGCAGGAAAGGAAGTTGGTTGAAGAAGTAAATTCTGTGGCCGGGGATCGCGCGATCACATTCGCCGATCTGGGCGACCTGCCGCACACCCGCAATGTCATCACCGAGGCCATGCGCATACGGCCCGCCGCCTGGATATTCACGCGCCGGTCGGTGGCCGAGACCGAGCTGGGCGGCTATCGCATTCCGGCCGACGCGGACATCGTCTACAGCGTCTACGCCATGCAGCGCGACCCGCGTTCCTTCGAGCGGCACCTGGAGTTCGACCCGGACCGGTGGGTACCCGAACGGGCTGCCGACATACCGGAGTTCGCGATGATGCCGTTCAGTGTCGGCAACCGTAAGTGCCCCGGTGATCACTTCAGCATGGCCGAACTGGCCCTGATCCTCGGCACGGTGGCCCCGAGGTGGCGCCTGGAGCGGGTCCCGGAGACCGACAGCGGCACCCGCGTCGGCATCACCCTGCATCCGAAGCGGCTGGTTCTGCGGGTGATACCGCGCTGAGCGACATGAACGGCCAGGGGCGCCGCCGAGCGGTCGGGGGCGCCCCGGATGTGCCCGCCCCGCCCCCCGTGACGAGGCGGGCACACGCTCAGAACTCGTCGTCGAACGACACCGATCCCTCCACCGCGACCTGGTACGCCGAAGGACGCCGCTCGAAGAAGTTGGTCAGCTCCTGCACGCCCTGGAGCTCCATGAAGGAGAAGGGGTTCGACGAGCCGTAGACCGGCGCGAAGCCGAGCCGCTGGAGGCGCTGGTCGGCGACGCACTCCAGATACGCGCGCATCGAGTCGGTGTTCATGCCCGGCAGGCCGTCACCGCACAGGTCGCGGGCGAACTGCAGCTCGGCCTCGACGGCCTCCTTCAGCATGTCCGTCACCTGCGTCTGGAGCGCGTCGTCGAACAGCTCGGGCTCCTCCTTGCGGACGGTGTCCACCACGTCGAAGGCGAAGCTCATGTGCATCGTCTCGTCGCGGAACACCCAGTTGGTGCCGGTCGCCAGGCCGTGCAGCAGACCGCGGCTGCGGAACCAGTAGACGTACGCGAAGGCACCGTAGAAGAAGAGCCCCTCGATGCACGCGGCGAAGCAGATCAGGTTGAGCAGGAAGCGGCGGCGGTCGGCCTGGGTCTCCAGGCGGTCCAGCTTCTCGACCGAGTCCATCCACTTGAAGCAGAACTGCGCCTTCTCGCGGATGGAGGGGATCTCCTCGACCGCGTCGAACGCGGCCGCCCGGTCCTCGGGGTCGGGCAGATAGGTGTCGAGCAGCGTCAGATAGAACTGGACGTGCACGGCCTCCTCGAAGAGCTGGCGGCTCAAGTAGAGCCGGGCCTCGGGGGAGTTGATGTGCTTGTAGAGCGTCAGCACCAGGTTGTTGGAGACGATCGAGTCACCGGTCGCGAAGAACGCGACGAGGCGGCCGATCAGGTGCTGCTCCTCGGGCGTGAGCTTCGCCAGGTCGGCGACGTCCGAGTGGAGGTCGACCTCCTCGACGGTCCAGGTGTTCTTGATCGCGTCCCGGTAGCGCTCGTAGAAGTCGGGGTAGCGCATGGGGCGCAGGGTCAGTTCGAAGCCCGGGTCGAGAAGGTTCTTCTCGGATTTGGTGGTGGAGCTCATTACTGGCAGGCCTCGCAGGACTCGGGGTTTTCCAGGGAGCAGGCGACGGCCTCTTCGGCCGTGACCTGCGCGGGGACGGGAGCGGCGGTGGCGTTCGGGCCGCCGGCCGCGCGGGCGATGCGCGTGGCGGGGCGCGAGCGCAGGTAGTACGTCGTCTTCAGGCCCTGCTGCCAGGCGTACGCGTACATCGAGGAGAGCTTGCCGATGGTCGGCGTCTCCAGGAAGAGGTTCAGCGACTGCGCCTGGTCGAGGAACGGGGTGCGCGCGGCGGCCATGTCGATCAGGCCGCGCTGCGGGATCTCCCAGGCCGTGCGGTAGAGCGCGCGGACGTCCGCGGGAATCCAGCCGAAGCCCTGCACCGAGCCGCTGGCCTCGCGCAGCGCCTCGCGGGTCTGCTCGTCCCAGACGCCGAGCCGCTTCAGCTCCTGGACCAGGTAGGCGTTGACCTGGAGGAACTCGCCGGACAGCGTCTCGCGCTTGAAGAGGTTGGAGACCTGCGGCTCGATGCACTCGTAGACACCCGCGATGGACGCGATGGTGGCGGTCGGCGCGATGGCGAGCAGCAGGGAGTTGCGCATGCCGGTCTCGGCGATGCGGGCCCGCAGCGCGTCCCACCGCTCCGGCCAGGTCAGCTCGACGTCGTAGTGGTCGGGGTGCAGCACGCCGCGCGCGGTGCGGGTCTTCTCCCAGGCGGGCAGCGGGCCCTCACGCTCGGCGAGGTCGGCCGACGCCTCGTACGCGGCGAGCATGATCCGCTCGGCGATGCGGGTGGAGAGGGCGCGGGCCTCGGGGGAGTCGAAGGGCAGCTTCAGCTGGAAGAAGACGTCCTGGAGGCCCATCGCGCCGAGGCCCACCGGACGCCACTTGGCGTTGGAGCGGCCGGCCTGCTCGGTCGGGTAGAAGTTGATGTCGACCACGCGGTCGAGGAACGTCACGGCGGTGCGGACCGTCTCGTCCAGCCGCTCCCAGTCGATGTCCCGGGTCGCCGTGTCCACGAACGCGCCGAGGTTCACCGAGCCGAGGTTGCACACGGCCGTCTCGCCGTCGTCCGTCACCTCCAGGATCTCGGTGCAGAGGTTGGAGGAGTGCACGGTGTGGCCGGGCTCCGCCGTCTGGTTGGCGGTGCGGTTGGCGGCGTCCTTGAACGTCATCCAGCCGTTTCCGGTCTGCGCGAGGGTGCGCATCATGCGGCCGTACAGGTCGCGGGCCGGGATGGTCTTCTTCGCGAGCCCGGCGGCCTCCGCCCGGCGGTAGGCGGCGTCGAACTCCTCGCCCCACAGGTCGACGAGGTCGGGCACGTCGGCCGGGGAGAACAGCGACCAGTCCTGGTCGGCGGCGACCCGGCGCATGAACTCGTCCGGAATCCAGTGCGCGAGGTTGAGGTTGTGCGTGCGGCGCGCGTCCTCACCGGTGTTGTCGCGCAGCTCCAGGAACTCCTCGATGTCGGAGTGCCACGTCTCCAGGTAGACCGCGGCCGCGCCCTTGCGCCGGCGCCCTGGTTCACGGCGGCGACCGAGGCGTCCAGCGTCTTCAGGAACGGCACGATGCCGTTGGAGTGCCCGTTCGTGCCGCGGATCAGCGAACCCCGGGACCGGATGCGGGAGTACGACAGTCCGATGCCGCCCGCGTGCTTGGAGAGCCGCGCGACCTGGTGGTAGCGGTCGTAGATGGAGTCCAGCTCGTCCAGCGGGGAGTCGAGGAGGTAGCAGGAGGACATCTGCGGGTGCCGGGTGCCGGAGTTGAAGAGCGTCGGCGAGGACGGCAGGTAGTCCAGGCGGCTCATCAGGCCGTACAGCGCGGCGACCTCGTCCACGGCGGCGGCGCCGTCGTCCTTGGCCAGACCGCTCGCCACGCGCAGCATGAAGTGCTGCGGGGTCTCGATGACCTGCCGGGTGATCGGGTGGCGCAGCAGATAGCGGCTGTGCAGGGTGCGCAGGCCGAAGTACTCGAACCGGAAGTCGGCGCCGTCGGCGAGCGCGGCGTCCACCAGCGCGTCGAGCCGGGCCGCGTGCGCCGTCACGAAGGACGCCGTGCGGTCGGCGATGAGCCCCTCGCGGTGGCCGACCGCCACGGAGTCGGTGAAGGAGCGCACGCCCTGCGTGGCCGCCTCCTCACGGATGCCGATCGACAGGAGCCGGGCCGCCAGCTTCGAGTACGCCGGGTCCTCGGCGATGAGCCCCGCGGCCGCCTCGGTCGCCAGTTCCCGCAGCTCCGAGAGGTCCGCCTTGGCGGAGCGGCCGCGCAGGGCGGCGGCGGCGACCCGGCCGGGGTCGGCGTCGGGAAGGTCGGCGGTGAGATCGGTCAGGGTGCGCAGAAGACGCGGCCCCTGGCCCGTCGGTTCCTTCGGCACCCTGGCCCTGGAGGCTCGGCGTCGCGGGCGCGGCGGGCGTGGCGGACCCGGAAGGCTCCGACTGCGCTGACGCGGGTTCGGCAGGCGCGATGGTCACGTGGGGGGCACTCCCTCGCTCGGCTCTGGGCCAGGGGGAGGCGGACGGCACACACGGGCGCACCCGGGCAGGGCGGCGTACCGCGTCCACCGGCCCACTCCACGAGGCCCGGACGGTCGGCACCCGGGCCGGACGGCACGGGTGCACTGTCGGCAGGTCATCGGACTCCGCGTACGCCTAATGCGTACACATGCACCGTTGCGGGACAGTTCCGGACTTGCACCGGATTCCCCTGCGGCGACAGCGAGCACGAGCATACATCTTGTGCCGGGCCTTAGAAGCGGGCCCACATCTTGTGTCGGCTCGCGGAGTGGTGGCTAGAGCTTCAGCGCGTACGCCAGCAGCGGCACCGTCTCGATCGGCCGCCAGTCACGCTCGGGCGTCCGCACGAACCCGAGGCGCTCGTACAGCCGGTGGGCGGCGTACATGGACCTCTGCGTGGACAGCACGAGCGAGGTGCGGCCCGCTTCCTTGGCGCGTCGCACGCACTCCCGTACGAGCGCTTCGCCGGCGCCCCGGCCGCGCGCCTCGGGGGAGACGGCGAGCATCCGTATCTCCGCGTCGTTCGCGCCCGCGATGTCGGCCAGCGGCCCGCCGGAGGGGACGTAGGTGACGCCGCCGAGCACCTTGCCCGCCACCTCGGCGACGAGGATCTCGGCGTGCGCCGCGCGTCCCGGCACGTCCCGCAGCACGGCGAGGTAGGGGTCGTCCTCCCCGAAGTCCAGGTGGCCGTCGTCGAGATAGGCCTGCGCGGTGAGGGCGCCCAGCGCCTCGTACTCCTCGGGGCGGGCGTGTCTGATCGTGAGGGTCGTCGTGTCCATGGGCCGCAGTGTGCAACACGGGTACGACAAAGGGCCGCCGGTTTTTCCGGCGGCCCTCTGTCGCGGCGGGGAAGGACTCAGTGCCCGGCGCCCGCGGTCGCCTTGGGCAGTTCCTCCATGACGCCCGGGTCGCCCGCGTCGGCGGTGTAGTCCCCGGGGGAGGTCTCGTCGATGCCGTCCGGGGCCTTCAGCGCCTTCAGGACGAAGGTGAGGACCACGGTCACGAGGACGTTCAGGACGAACGCGGTGAGGCCGATGTAGCCGATCTCGCCGATGCCCGGGATCGTGTCGGAGGAGCCGCCGAAGTGCTTCTGCGTCGGCGACGCGACGCCGTACGCGGCCAGCGTGCCGTAGACCATGCCGACCGCCCAGCCGCCCAGCAGCGCCCAGCGGTGGAACCAGCGCGTGAAGAGGCCGCCGACCAGGGCGGGCATCGTCTGGAGAATCCAGATGCCGCCGAGCAGCTGGAAGTTGATCGCGACCGTCTTGTCCATGGTGAGGACGAAGACGAGCGCGCCGACCTTCACCAGGAGCGAGACCAGCTTGGAGACCTTGGTCTCCTGCGCGGGCGTCGCGTCGGGCCTGATGAAGTCCTTGTAGATGTTGCGGGTGAAGAGGTTCGCGGCCGCGATCGACATGATGGCCGCCGGGACCAGCGCGCCGATGCCGATGGCCGCGAAGGCCACGCCCGTGAACCAGTCGGGGAACATGTCCTCGAACAGCTGCGGGATCGCCAACTGGCCGTTGTCCACCTTGACCCCGGCCGCGATCGCCATGAAGCCGAGCAGCGCCAGCAGGCCCAGCATCAGCGAGTACAGCGGCAGGATCGTGGTGTTGCGGCGGATCACGTCACGGCTCCTGGACGAGAGCGTCGCGGTGATCGAGTGCGGATACATGAACAGCGCCAGCGCCGAACCGAGGGCGAGCGTCGCGTACGTCCACTGGCCGGCCTCGGCGGGCGCGAGCGCGCCGCGCGGCTTGTCGGTCGCCGGGTTGGTCTGCGCGAAGGCGTCGCCGGCCTTGGCGAAGATGTCGTCGAAGCCGCCCAGCTTGATCGGGATGTAGATGATCGCGACGACGATGACGAGGTAGATCAGGCCGTCCTTCACGAACGCGATCAGCGCGGGCGCGCGCAGCCCCGACGAGTAGGTGTACGCGGCGAGCACCGCGAAGGCGATCAGCAGCGGCAGGTCCTTGATGAACCAGTTGGTGTCCGGGCCGCCGCCGACGCCCATGACGTCCAGGACGGCCTGGATGCCGACGAGTTGGAGCGCGATGTAGGGCATCGTGGCGAGCAGGCCGGTGACCGCGACGGCCAGCGAGAGCCCCTTCGAGCCGAAGCGTCCGCGCACGAAGTCCGAGGTGGTGACATAGCCGTGCTTGTGCGAGACCGACCACAGGCGCGGCAGGAAGGTGAAGATCAGCGGGTAGACGAGGATGGTGTACGGCACCGCGAAGAACCCGGCCGCGCCCGCCGCGTAGATCGCCGCCGGGACGGCCACGAAGGTGTACGCGGTGTAGAGGTCGCCGCCGAGCAGGAACCACGTGACCCAGGTGCCGAACGACCGGCCGCCGAGGCCCCATTCGTCCAGGCTCTGGTCGTTCTCGGCCTTGCGCCAGCGGGCGGCCAGGAAGCCCATGACCGTGACCGCGACGAAGAAGAAGATGAAGACGGCGAGGGCGACGCCGTTGACGCCGCCGGTGCCTGCTGCGAGCACGTTCACCGGGCCACGCCTTCCTCGGCGCGCACGGCCGCGCGGGCGCGCTGGTCACGCTGCCACAGCTTGTACGCGATCATCGTGAGCAGCGTGGAGATGACCACCCACAGCATCTGGTACCAGTAGAAGAACGGGATGCCTATGAAGGTCGGTTCGATCCTCGCGTACGAACTCACCCAGAGCATTGCCACGAACGGTGCGACAAGGCAGGCTGCGATGACCACGCGGACCGGCGTCACCACCGGTCTGTTCACTTCCGGCGCATCTGACATGTCGCGGCTCCGTTCCCTCACTTGTCCCATGCTTAACGTGCGGGAAATCTAAGCCCTGGTCTCGCGGTATGGAACCCCTGTCCGTATAACGGACGCATGTCGGAGGTGCCGTACCGCCTGTTCAGCCGTCCGCTCAGCAGCAGCGGAACCCCTGCCGGGGGTCCGACTCCTGGCGGTCCGTCCGCATCCGCTCGAAGTCACGGCGGCTGGGCACCGCCGCGGCCGGATGGTCCTTGCGCACGTGCGCCACGTACCGCTCGTACGCCGACTCGTCGGTCAACTCGCGGACGTACCACCGCATCCAGCGCACGCCGCGCAGCAGCCAGGTCACCGCGTCGGCTCCCGCGTCCCGTCGCGCCGCGCTTCCCGCTTCTCCTCGGCGGTCGGGAAGAGCCCGGCGGGGGCCGTCACCTTCGACTCCACGTACGGCGCTTCGCTCAGCCGGGAGGCCTCGGGGTCGCGGATGTGCTTGAGGCAGACCCGTGCCGCGTCGGCGATCACGATGACGATGAGCAGCGCGAGCGCCGCCGAAAGCACGCCGTCCACCGTGGAGTTGGTGACGACGGTGTGCATGTCGTCCATGGTCCTGGCGGGCGGCAGGACCTTGCCGTCGTCGATGGCGTCCTGGTAGATCGAGCGCTGCTTGAAGAAGCCGACCCGCGGGTCGTCGGAGAACACCTTCTGCCAGCTCGCCGTCAGCGTCACCGTGGCGTCCCAGGCCAGCGGAACGCCGGTGATCCAGGCCCACTTGAGGCGTCCTGACTTCACGAGCAGCGTCGTGCAGACGGTGAGGGCGACGGCCGCGAGGAGCTGGTTGGCGATGCCGAAGACCGGGAAGAGCTGGTTGATCCCGCCGAGCGGCTCGTGGACACCGACCCACAGGAAGTACCCCCACAGCCCGGTGACGGCGGCGCTGGTCAGCACCAGGCCGGGCTTCCAGCTCACCCGCCTGAACGGCTTGTAGACGTTCCCGAGCATGTCCTGGAGCATGAAGCGGCCCACGCGCGTGCCCGCGTCGAGCGCGGTCAGGATGAACAGCGCCTCGAACATGATCGCGAAGTGGTACCAGAAGGCCCGCATCGAGCCGCCCGTGACCTGCGAGAAGATCTCCGAGACGCCGACCGCGAGCGTCGGCGCGCCGCCCGTGCGCGAGAGCAGCGAGGACTCCTCCACGTTCTTGGCGGCCTGCGCCAGGTCGGCGGGGGAGATGCTGTAGCCGAAGTTCGCGACGGCCTTCGACGCCTCCTGCACGGTGTCGCCCACGACACCCGCCGGCGCGTTCATCGCGAAGTACAGTCCGGGGTCGATGATCGAGGCCGCGACGAGCGCCATGATCGCGACGGATGACTCCATCAGCATGGAGCCGTACCCGATCATCCGGACCTGCGTCTCCTTCTGGATCATCTTCGGTGTGGTGCCCGAGGAGATCAGCGCGTGGAAGCCGGACAGCGCCCCGCACGCGATGGTGATGAAGACGAAGGGGAAGAGCGAGCCGGCGAAGACGGGCCCGTCGCCGCGTGAGGCGAAGTCGGTCACCGGGTCCATCCGCATCGTCGGCAGGGTGACGACGACGCCGAGCGCGAGCAGCAGGATGGTGCCGATCTTCATGAAGGTGGAGAGGTAGTCGCGCGGCGCGAGCAGCATCCACACCGGCAGGATCGAGGCGACGAAGCCGTACGCGACCAGCCAGACGACGAGCGTCGAGGGCGCGAGCGTGAAGGTGTCCGCGAGCGAGGACTCGGCGACCCGGCGCCCGGCGACCAGCGCGATCAGGAGCAGCGCGATGCCGATGAGCGAGACCTCGCTGACCCGCCCCGGCCGCAGGACCCGCAGGTAGAAGCCCATGAGCAGGGCGATCGGGATGGTCATCGCGATGGAGAAGGTGCCCCACGGCGACTCGGCGAGCGCGTTGACGATGACGAGCGCGAGCACCCCGAGCAGGATGATCATGATGGCGAAGGCGGCGAGCAGGGCGGCGGCCCCGCCGAACGGGCCGATCTCGTCCCGCGCCATCTGCCCGAGCGACTTGCCGTCGCGCCGCGTCGAGAAGAACAGCACGACCATGTCCTGCACGGCACCCGCGAAGATCACGCCGACGACGATCCAGATGGTGCCCGGCAAATACCCCATCTGGGCGGCGAGTACGGGCCCCACCAGCGGTCCCGCGCGCCCGATCGCCGCGAAGTGGTGGCCGAGCAGGACGCGGCGGTCGGTCGGGTGGTAGTCGATGCCGTTGTCGAGCCGCTCGGCGGGCGTGGCCCGGCGCGCGTCGACCTTCAGGACCTTGTACGCGATGAACTTGGAGTAGAAGCGGTACGCGATGGCGTACGAGCCGAGGGCCGCCGCCACCATCCAGGCGGCCGACACCTCCTCGTCGCGCGCGAGCGCCAGGACGGTCCAGCCCGCGGCGCCGACCAGCGCGACGAGGGTCCAGACGGCGATGGATCGGGGTTCTGCTCTGCGCACCGGGTCGTCCTCCCGTTCACCATGCGATGACGGGAGGAACGTAGAGCAGGGAGGTGATCCGCGCCAGACCCCCGGTGCGCGGGTCAGTCCGTGGGGCGCTTGAGGCGGGCCACGAACTTGTAGCGGTCGCCGCGGTAGACCGAGCGCACCCACTCCACCGGCCGGCCCGCGGCATCCAGCGAGTGCCGGGACAGCAGCAGCATCGGCAGGCCGACGTCGGTGCCGAGCAGGCCCGCCTCGCGCGGGGTGGCCAGCGAGGTCTCGATGGTCTCCTCGGCCTCGGCCAGGCGTACGTCGTACACCTCGGCGAGGGCGGTGTAGAGCGAGGTGTACTTGACCAGCGAGCGGCGCAGGGCGGGGAAGCGCTTGGCCGACAGGTGCGTGGTCTCGATGGCCATCGCCTCGCCGTTGGCCAGGCGCAGCCGCTCGACGCGCAGGACGCGGCTGCCCGCGCCGATGTCGAGCAGGCCGGCGAGGGTGTCGTCGGCGGTGATGTAGCCGACGTCCAGGAGCTGCGAGGTGGGCTCGAGGCCCTGGGCGCGCATGTCCTCGGTGTACGAGGTGAGTTGCAGGGCCTGCGACACCTTCGGCTTGGCGACGAAGGTGCCCTTGCCCTGGATGCGCTCCAGGCGGCCCTCGACGACCAGCTCCTGCAGGGCCTGGCGGACCGTCGTGCGCGAGGTGTCGAACTCGGCGGCGAGCGTGCGTTCGGGGGGGACGGGGGTGCCGGGCGGCAGCGTCTCCGTCATGTCGAGCAAGTGCCGCTTCAGGCGGTAGTACTTGGGCACGCGCGCGGTGCGGCCGACGCCGGGTGCCTCCGGCGGCGTGCCCGCTTCGGTCCCCGTGCTGCCCGCTTCGGTGCCCATGGTCAGCCTTCCCGGCTCCTGTGCTGCTGCCGTCACCGGCTCCTCCGTCTGTCGCGGCTCACATCGTGGCACGGTACGGGCCGAGCAGGCCTTGCCCGCTCAGGTGTCGGTCCGATAACGGACGTGACAGCCCTTCTTATACACCCTTGACACCCCTAAAGGTCTAGGCCAAGCTCCCCGTACTGGTCTACACCATTAAAGACCAGGTTCCAGTCCCACGGGCAGATCTCGGTCCATTCGGTCGCTGCGGGTGGGGGGTTGACTGGCATCCCTTGAGGAGGGTGACGTGAAGCGCAAGCTCATAGCGGCCATCGGTGTCGCGGGCATGTTGGTCTCGGTCGCGGCCTGCGGCAGTGACGACGGGGACAAGAAGTCCGGCGGTGCCGACGGCTTCAAGGGCGAGACGCTGACGCTCTGGGCGATGGACGGTTCGACGCCGGACAAGTGGCAGAAGGATGTCACGGCGGCCTTCGAGAAGAAGACCGGCGCGAAGCTGAAGTTCGAGGTCCAGCAGTGGAACGGCATCCAGCAGAAGCTGACCACGGCCCTTTCCGAGGAGAACCCGCCGGACGTCTTCGAGATCGGCAACACCCAGACCGCCGCGTACGCCAAGACCGGCGGCCTCGCCGAGCTGGGTGACCTCAAGGAGTCGATCGGCGCCGACTGGACCGAGTCGATGAACAAGGCCTCGGTCATCGACGGCAAGCAGTACGCCGCTCCCTGGTTCGTCCTCAACCGCGTCGTGATCTACAACAAGAAGATCTGGGCCGAGGCGGGCATCAAGGACACCCCCAAGACCCGCGAGCAGTTCCTGAAGGACCTCAAGCGGATCGGCGCGAAGACCGACGCCGAGCCGATCTACATGCCGGGCCAGTTCTGGTACCACTTCGTCGGCCTGACCATCGGTGAGGGCGCCGAGCTGGTCAAGAAGGACGGCGACAAGTACGTCTCCAACCTGGCCGACCCCAAGGTCGCCAAGGCCATGAAGACGTACCAGGAGTTCCAGAAGCTCTCCAAGGCCCCCAAGAACAAGGACGAGGCCACCCCGCAGCAGGGCGAGGTCTTCGGCAAGGGCAAGACCGCCACGTTCATCGGCATGCCGTGGGAGGCGGACCTCGCGATCAAGACGGACAAGAAGATCGCGAAGGACATCGGCTACTTCACGATCCCCGGCGCCACGGCCGACAAGCCCGAGGGCGTCTTCCTCGGCGGCTCCAACCTCGCCATCGCCGCGACCAGCAAGAAGCAGGAGCTGGCCAAGGAGTTCCTGAAGATCGCGCTGTCCGACAAGTTCGAGGGGCAGTTCGCCAAGGAAGGCGGCGTCATCCCGAACAAGGAGTCGCTGGAGTCCGCCCTCGAGGGCAACCCGGCCGCCAAGGCCATGACCCCGGCCACCCCCGGCGGCGGCATCACCCCGCTGATCCCGGAGTGGGGCGCGGTCGAGAACCCGCCGAACCCGATCAAGAACTACATGACCGCGGTGCTCAACGGTAAGTCGCCCGCGGCCGCCGCCGAGCAGGTCGAGGGCGAGCTGAACAAGCGCCTGGCGCAGAAGCAGTAGACGACACCCTCCCTTGACGGGGGCCCTCCTGCCGGGGGCTCCCTCGGCGGGGACCCCCTTGCCGGGGGCGGCGGGTGAGACGCCCTCGCCGCCCCCGGCACACCTCTGCGTACCGCCGCGATGCCCACGAAAGAGATGGCGAGTATGACCGTGCAGAAGACCGAACGGCCGCCCTCCGGCCCGACGGAGGTGCAGGCACCGGACGGCGGACCACGACCACGCGGCCCGCGCGCGACCCCGGGGCGTCTCGCCGGCCTGACGCCCTATCTGCTCCTTGCCCCCGCGATCGTCGCCACCGTGCTGCTGCTCGGCTGGCCGCTGGTCAGCAACGGGATGTTGTCGTTCCAGAACCTCAACATGAGGCAGTTCATCCTGCACCTCACGGAGTGGAACGGGTTCGACAACTACACGGAGATCCTCACCGGCGAGGACTTCTGGCGGGTCACCGGACGCTCGGTCGCCTTCACCGCCGCCAACGTCGTACTGATCATGATCCTCGGTACGCTCGTCGGCCTGCTGCTCGCACGGCTCGGCCGCAAGATGCGGACCCTGCTCCTGGTCGGCCTCGTCCTGGCCTGGGCGATGCCCGTCGTCGCCTCGACCACCGTCTACCAGTGGCTGTTCGCGCAGCGCTTCGGCGTCGTCAACTGGGTGCTCGCCAAGATCGGCTTCGAGTCCATGGCCGACCACGACTGGCTGAGCACGCAGTACTCCACCTTCTTCGTGGTCCTGCTCCTGATCGTCTGGCAGTCGATCCCCTTCGTGGCGATCAACCTCTACGCCGCCACGACGACCATCCCCAAGGAGCTGTACGAGGCCGCCTCGCTGGACGGCGCCGGCGCCTGGCAGCAGTTCACCTCGGTCACCCTGCCGTACCTGCGGCCCTTCCTCTACGCCACGACGTTCCTGGAGATCATCTGGGTCTTCAAGGCGTTCGTCCAGGTCTTCACCCTCAACGAGGGCGGCCCCGACCGGCTCACCGAGATCCTGCCCGTCTACGCCTACATCGAGGGCATGGGCAACCAGCACTTCGGCATGGGCGCGGCGATCGCGATGCTCACCATCGTCATCCTGCTGGCCATCACCTCGTACTACCTGCGGATCGTGCTCAAGCAAGAGGAGGACGAGCTGTGAAGCGCTCGCCGCTGGGCCGGATCTGGCCCAACCTGACCGCCGTCGCTCTCTTCCTGTTCTTCGTCTTCCCCGTGTACTGGATGTTCGCGACGGCCTTCAAGCCGACCGGCGACATCATCAGCGAGAATCCGGTCTGGTTCCCGACCGACGCCACGTTCGAACACTTCAAGACGGCCATGGACGCCGACCACTTCTGGACCATGGTCGGCAACTCGATCACCGTCACGGTCTGCGCGGTCGTCCTCTCGCTCATCATCGGCGTCACCGCGGCGTTCGCCCTCGCCCGGATGCGCTTCAAGGGGCGGCGCGGCTTCATCATCGGCTTCATGCTCGCCCAGATGGCGCCCTGGGAAGTCATGGTCATCGCGATCTACATCATCGTGCGCGACGCCGACATGCTGAACAGCCTGCTCCCGCTCACCCTCTTCTACATGGTGATGATCCTGCCCTTCACCCTCCTGACGCTGCGCGGCTTCGTCGCCGCCGTGCCGAGGGAGCTGGAGGAGTCCGCCATGGTCGACGGCTGTACGCGTATGCAGGCCTTCCGCCGCGTCATCCTGCCGCTGCTCGCGCCGGGCCTGATGTCGACCTCGCTCTTCGGCTTCATCACCGCCTGGAACGAGTTCCCGCTGGCTCTGGTGATGAACAAGGAAGCGGACGCCAAGACGCTGCCGATCTGGCTGTCCAGCTTCCAGACCGCCTTCGGCGACGACTGGGGTGCCACCATGGCCGCGGCCTCGCTCTTCGCCATCCCGATCCTGATCCTCTTCGTCTTCCTGCAGCGCAGGGCCGTCAGCGGCCTGACCGACGGCGCAGTGAAGGGATAACGCGACATGACGACACTTGCCACGCCTGCCCCCGGAGACGCGACGCCTTCCGGCGACACCCTCTCCCGCAACGCCCTGGCCGTCCTCCAGCCCGGCTTCGACGGCACCACCGCGCCGGACTGGGTACGCCGCAGGATCGGTGAGGGCCTCGCCTCCGTCGGCCTGTTCGGGCGCAACGTCAAGACCGCCGAGCAGGTCGCCGCGCTCACCGCCCTGCTGCGCGCCGAGCGCGAGGACCTGCTGGTCGCCATCGACGAGGAGAGCGGCGACGTCACCCGCCTGGAGGTGCGCACCGGCTCCTCCTACCCGGGCAACCACGCCCTCGGCGCCGTCGACGATCCCGCGCTGACCCGCGAGGTGGCCGCCGACCTCGGCCGCCGGCTCGCGGCCTGCGGCATCAACTTCAACTGGGCGCCGTCGGCGGACGTCAACGCCAACCCGGACAACCCCGTCATCGGCGTACGCTCCTTCGGCGCGACCCGCAGCTGGTGGCCCGGCACACCGCCGCCTACGTCGAGGGCATGCAGTCGTCCGGCGTCGCCACCTCCGCCAAGCACTTCCCGGGCCACGGCGACACGGCGATCGACTCGCACCACTCCGTGCCGGTCATCGACGTCGACCGGGACGTGCTGAACTCCCGCGACCTCGCGCCGTTCCGCGCCGCCCTCGCCGCCGGCACGCGCGCCGTGATGAGCGCCCACATCCTCGCCCCCGCCCTGGACCCGGAGAACCCGGGGACGGTCTCCCGCCGCATCCTCACCGACCTGCTGCGCGGGGAGTTCGGCTACGACGGCCTGATCGTCACCGACGGCATGGACATGCAGGCCATCGCGGGCCGCTACGGCTTCGAGCGCGGCTGTGTCCTCGCCATCGCCGCGGGCGCCGACGCGATCTGCGTGGGCGGCGGGCCCTCCGACGAGGGCACGGTGCTGCGGCTGCGGGACGCCTTCGTCGCCGCGGTGCGTTCGGGCGAACTCTCCGAGGAACGCCTCGCCGACGCGGCCGACCGCGTGCGGGCGCTGGCGGACTGGGCTTCGGTGTCGGGCGCGGCCGAGCGTTCGGGGGGCGCGCCCGACACCGGAATCGGCCTGGTCGCGGCCCGCCGCGCGCTGACGGTCACGCGCGGCGAGACCTGCACGGCCCCGATCACCGAGGCGCCCTACGTCGCCACGTTCACGCCGCTCCCGAACATCGCGGTCGGCGACGAGACCCCGTGGGGCGTCACCGCCGCGCTCGAACACCGCCTCCCCGGCACGGCCTCGGGCAGCTTCTCCGGCGACGGCGCGGCGCCGAGGCCCTCGCGGCGGCGGGGGAGCGCCGCATCGTGGCGGTCGTCCGCGACGCGCATCGCCACGACGTGGATGGCCGCGGCGGTACGCACGCTCGTGGCGTCGCGCCCGGACACCGTGGTGGTGGAGATGGGCGTCCCCCAGTCCGCCCCGACCGGCGCCCTCCACATCGCGACGCGCGGCGCGGCGCGGGTCTGCGGCGAGGCGGCGGCGGAGGTCATCACCGGCGCCTGACAGCCTGACCGATACCAAAGGGGCGCTCCTTTCCGGGGGCGCCCCTTCCGCATACGGCGACTAATAGACCGTCAATATAGGTATGTTCCATTCCGTTTGCTGTTCATCTTTCAACAATTTTCCATTTGTTGGTAGTTGGTGAAATCTGAACGGAAGAACTTCTCCTCAATCCCGTGGCGAGATGGCATGATCATCGCGGACGGGCCCAGTCCTTACCGGTTCAGTTTCTAAGAGATGGACGACATCATGCAGACGGTCAAGAAGCTCGCCGTTGCCACCATCATGACGGTGGCCGCCGCCGGAACTATGGCTACCGCCGGCCCCTCGGTCGCGGCGACTCCCCAGCCTCTCGTATACACGGCGAAGTCCTCTGTCGCTCCGCCGGCGCAGCTCATAGGCCCGAACGGCGAAAAGCCGACCAAGTGGGGCGTGGCCGCGATTCCCGTCGCGAAGTCGGGCTCGATCACCCCCAAGGCGACTCAGTCCGTCGGTGGCGGCACCTGGTCCTATGGCACCTCGGCCGTCATCTCGGGCAAGAAGTGCTACTCGAACTACATCCACCCCACGAAGAAGCACTCGGCGAGCGTCGCGATCGCTTCTCAGACCGACAAGGACATCCAGGCCGCGGACATCTGGGCGAACGCCTCCGCGATCTCCGGTGCCGCGTACACGTGCCACACCTACTGGGGCGTCTACTAAAAACCACGCTCCACCCATCCGTGTAGCGCCTCTCGCGCCCTGGTCACGTGGCTTCTCGAAGCCGGTGGCCAGGGCCGCGCGCGCCCCGGCCCTCCCCCTAAGACGCGCTCTCCCGCGGCGGTGACAACGCAGCATGCACCAGACTGGCCTGCCGAACCCGAGGACCGGCACCGGCTCCGAAAGCGACACCGACAGCACCGACACTCGTGCCGATACCGCGCGAAGCCGGTTTCCGCCACGGCTCCCTCTGCGCGCTCATTCTCCGATGGTCGCGTATCCCCTGGCCCTGGTGATCGGCGCCATTCTCGGAGCTTCCGGCCCATTGCTCCTGGCGACCGACGCGCCATTCGGTCAGGTGGCGCATTTGACGCTCAGCGCAGGCTGGAGCTGGGCCGCCCTTGCCTATTTCGTGGGAATGGCGGGTGGGTCAAAGGTAAGATCCGCCGCGACAGGAACTCTCGCATTGATGGCCGCGGTTTGCGTTTACTACGCGACAAAAGCGCAGCAGGGCGCTTATCTTTCGGCGGACCTCAGTGACCCGACAGGACAGGCGACGCAATTCGACTGGGACGGCTTTATATCGAAGACGCTTCTGTGGTGCGTCTTCGCCTTGTTCCTCGGGCCTCTCCTCGGAGCAGCCGGAAACCTTGCCCGGAATTCCGCGTACCGCTTCCCGTGCCGTCTCGTGATCCCTCTGGTGGTCATCGTCGAAACCACGATGCGGTTGGGGGCCGAGGCGGATCTGCAGGGTTCACTCACCACCACCACATGGAGCGCCACCCGCGCAGCGGCGATCGCGGCCCTCATCGCCGTGGCCGTTCTGGCAGCGCTCGACAGCCGACGTCGGCGGCGGCCCGGGGCCTGAGGGTTCGCCCGACGCGTCTGCGCGACGGGGCGAACCCCCACACTCCCGGGCCCAACGTTGCGAGAACGCTCCTACAGGCCCTGCCAAGCAGGCTTGTTGGCGTAGGTGTGCCGGAAGTAGTCGGCGAGCTTCAGCTTGGACGCGGCGGCCTCGTCCACCACGACCGTGGCGTGCGGGTGCAGCTGAAGGGCCGACGCGGGGACGATCGAGGCGACCGGCCCCTCCACCGTCGCCGCCACCGCGTCCGCCTTCCCCTCGCCCGTGGCCAGCAGCACGAGGTGCCGCGCCTCCAGGATCGTGCCGATCCCCTGGGTGATGACGTGGTGGGGGACCTGCTCGATGTCCCCGTCGAAGAAGCGCGCGTTGTCCACCCGCGTCTGCTCCGTCAGCGTCTTGATGCGCGTGCGCGAAGCGAGCGAGGAGCAGGGCTCGTTGAACCCGATGTGCCCGTCGGTCCCGATCCCGAGCAGCTGGAGATCGACACCCCCCGCCTCGGCGAGCGCCTTGTCGTACGCCTCGCATGCCGCCTGGACGTCCTCGGCACTGCCGTCGGGCCCCATGAACGCCGACTCGCTCAGGCCGAGCGGCTCCACGACCTCCCGGAGGACCACCGAGCGGTACGACTCCGGGTGCCCGGTCGGCAGGCCCACGTACTCGTCGAGCTGGCAGATCCGCGCCCGCGAGGCATCCACGGCACCGGCGGCGACCTTGGCGGCCAGCGCTTCGTAGATGGGCAGCGGGGTGGACCCGGTGGCGACACCGAGCAGGGCGTCAGGCTTACGGCGCACCAGGGCGGCCATGGCCTCCGCGATGAGCTCGCCGCCTGCCTTGGCGTCCGGGACGATGACAACTTCCACGCTGGGCCTGCCGATCTGGAGAGGGGACTCACGGGACACTGTGGTCTCAAGGGGACACTGTGGTATAGACCAATCTAGCAGAGTGCTGCCCCCGGACCAGTTCGTTTCCCGCCGTCCATGCTCGCCCCTGGACTCCTCCCGCGCCCGTCGGGCGAACGTACGGAGGAGGCGTGGCCGGTCCGATGCCCCGCACCCGGAACGGCTGGCGTTGGCCGGCCCTTCCAGACCCTTGTCCAGGCCAGGCCAGGCCGCGAGCGAGCCGGTTCGTCGCCGGGCGGCCCTCCGCGCCCCCGGCCGGGGGCGCGGAGGGTCGCCGCAGGCCGACGTGGCCGGG
>RBWT01000007.1 GCA_004010275.1 Streptomyces huasconensis | reverse complement strand
CCCCACCCATACAGGAAAAATGCCCGGAACGAAGCCTTCTGCAACACCCTTTAGGGTCACGCCTGTCCGCAGCCACCAGCACCGCGCCGGCGGCCACTTCGCCGCTTTCTCCACGGGCCAGACAGGTCACTCGATGCCCACGTTCCAGTGCCTGCCGCGAGATTTCACGGCCCACCCACGCCGTTCCGCCCAACACCAAGACATTCATCAGCACACACAAACATGGAGAGTGCGCCAACGCGCCTTGTTTCGCTGAGGGCAGGAGCCCGCAACGCCCCACCGGATCGGCGCTTTGCGGCGCCCGCACAGCACAGGTCGACCAACTGCCATGTACAGCTGGCCACATGGAGCCCTCGATCCCATCCGCCCATCGGCCGTGACAAGGGCCCGCGGACCGCCGTGGACGAAGAGGCCGTGCGCTTCGCAGATGCCACGGGGCCCACCCGGGCACGTGCTGGACCCTGACCCACCCCGGGCACGTCCACGCGTTCGGGAAGATGCTCACCTAGGTTCTGTCCGGCGGATCATGTAACTTTCCGGCCGGTCGCTTGTTGGCTGAGTCATGGGTCGGGGGATCTGACGAATCACGAGTGGTCGCTGCTGGAGCCGCTTCTGCCTCCACCGGGTGGCCGGGGCGGCCGGTGGAACGACCATCGCACCGTGCTCAACGGGATCGATCCTGCAGTCGGTCCAGGCCCACGCCGACCTCGCGGGCCGGATCGACTGGTCGATGGTCGGCGTCGACTCGACGTCCTGCCGGGCCCATCAGCGCGCGGCCGGCGCCCGCAAAGCCAAGCCGCGGGTCCCGAAAGAAGGACGACGCCCCGGCACCACCGCCCCGATGAGGGACTCGGACGGTCGCGGGGCGGCCTGACCTACAAGATCCATCCACCTCGCGGGTGAAGGTGTGGTTGCCGCCCCTACTGGCTTTTCTGGTCACGCCTGGCCAGTGGGGTGACGCCCCGCAGATGGTTGAGGTCCTGGACCGGCCGGTTCTGCAGGCCGCTGGGCAGACGGCCCCGGACACGGCCCGAGCACGTCAGCGGCGACGACGCCACAACGAAGTCGAGCGGGCCACAAACCGGCGCAAGAACTTCCGTGCGCTCGCTACTCGTTACGACAAACGGGCCTACGTCTTCCACAGCACCGTCACCGCAGCAGCGATCCGTTTATGGCTCCGACCATGATCCGCCGGGCAGCCTTCAGGGCAGGGGCCGGGACGGTGTCACCTCTTGCGTGTGGACGATGATGTCGAACCAGCTCGCGAGTGACCCGCCCGACATGTGGTAGGCCGCGTCGTCCCGGGAGTCGTAGAACGGGCCGATCAACCGCGTGCGCGTCGGGGCGGCCAGGAGGCGGCGGATCGGCTCGGGTTGCGGTGTGCCCAGATCCAGGACGTATCCCGCCCTGTTCTCGGCGGCCGCATGCAGCACGCTGTCGATGAAGTCCGGGCGTGGAGTGGGCAGTGGCCGGCCGATCGAACCGTGCGCCATGGTCAGGCCCACGGACCGGTAGTCCAGTCCCAGTCGTTCACGCAGGTATCCGCCCATACTCTGGTGCGACTCCAGGGGCTCGGAGGGGGACACGGCACGAGGGGCACCGATGGCGGTGTGCGCCATGCCGCCCCAGTAGACGACCTTGTCGCCGGTGAGCTGCTGCCACCAGCTCACACCGTCGGCCAGCGTGCGTTCCATTTCGGCCAGGCCATCGAGCCGCGTGGTATGCCTCACCGGTTCAGCAGGGAACTGGGCGAAACGTACGGGGTCGCCTGGGTGATCCTTGTTGTAGGACCGCATCCAGCGGACGAGGTCGAGGATTTCGGCGGTCTGCCAGAACGACCGGGCCCTTCCCAGCAATGAACGGGGGTCTCCATCGCCGGTGGCGACATAGACATCCAGGCCCAGGCGACCAGGGTCGTCGCCCTCCAACGCGAGGGAGCGGAACCCCTCTTCTTCTACCAGTAGCCGCACGATGCGATGCGCCACGTCCGACAATTCGCGTGTCTGTCGGACAGCTGCTCCAAGCGCCACGATCTTGGCGTCCCGCACCATTGGGGCGAGCGGCCGTAAATCGTCCAGTGGCTCGTCAGGCTTCCTTTTCACGAGCACATGGGAGTTCTTCCTGATCCATTCGGTAACTGTCTCCACTGGCCTGCCCTTCATCCCCGAGCTCCGCTTCTTGCGGACCACTCCAGGAGATCGTCTGACCTCAAGCTTGATAGAGGTCAAGGAGCTGCGACGTCGAGTTGGCGCTTATTGCTGGAGCGGCCTGTAGTGGCTCAGGTACGGACCCAAAGGCGTATCCGCGTCCACCGTGACTCCGTGGAAGACGTAGACACGGTCACTGTCGCAGCGATCGAGCTATGGCCTCGCACAGCACCTTGCTCGGTCCCGTTGCTCCACGCTTGACCTCAAGTGCGGTTCAGTTTCTACCTTCAGGGTCATCGGCAGTAGCCACCCAGGAGGCAGTTCCCATGACCGAGACCACCATTCCCGAGACCTACCGCAACGCTGTTGTCGCCCACATCATGGTCGACGGCGCTGCGAACGCCATCGACTTCTACACCCGAGCCTTCGGTGCTGAAGAATTGTTCCGTCTTGACGGCCCGGATGGACGCGTCATGCACGCCGAGGTCAGAATTCAGGGCTCCACCATCATGCTGGGCGACGCCGAGGGACCACTCTTCAGCGCACCGACGGCTGTCGGTGGCACCACCGTGGGCCTGCACGTCTTCGTCGAGGACGTCGATGTTCTGGCACGGCAGGCCACCGCGGCCGGTGCGGAACTCCTGCAACCACCGGCCGACCAGTTCCATGGCGACCGCACGACCATGTTGAAGGACCCGTACGGCCACATCTGGGTCTTCCTCACACACCTGGAGGACCTCACGCCGGACGAGGTGGCCCGTCGAGCCCGGGAACTCTTCCTCTGACCCTGGCTCCATGGCGATCGGCTCCCGTAATGGATCAAGGCGCTTCGCGCCGACGACCTACCCAGCCTCCACGTCTTCGCCCACGGCCCTGAACACGAGCTGGCGCGCCGTCACCGCGGACCTGACACTGCCGTGAAGCTAGGTGTCTTGCGCAAGATGCTCAGAAGTCGTCTGGAGCAGCTCGGCGGGGATACGGTCGACGGCGATGGCGATTGCCTCGGAAGCTGTGGCGACGTAGTGCAGGGCGGGGCCGTTCGACCGCTCTCTGATGGTGTAGTTGCCGGTTCCCCGGGGTGAGCTGATCGAGACGAAGGGCGGAGTGAAATTCGGGCCCTCAGGCTTCTCCGCGAAACCCAGTGCCCAGTGGCTGGTGTAGGGGTAGAGCCTACGGAGCTTCGGTTCGGCGTGGGCGGACTCGATGAGCGCCCGATACTGCGGCCAGTCGGCGTCACCGGCGTCCTTCAGCAGGCACTGCCATTCTGAGGCGATGACATCGGCAGGGTTGTTGTCGGGAACCTCGAAACGTCCGGTCAGGAGGTCAAAGGTCGCGGTCTTACTGATCTCGTCGAGGCTGGCCCCCTCGGCCCAACCGCGGATCACGCGGGGAAGAACGCGTATGTCGTTGGTACTGCCGGAGATCATGAGCCTGTCGTTGGACGAGCCCGAGAAGCTCCATTTCCGCTCGTGCCACCACGCCGTGACGAAGGACGAGCTGCGGTGTGGGACGACACTGGTGATCCTGGCGTGACGCAGTGGATCGGAAGAGGTGACAGTCAGGGGAAGCGACATACCTTGGGCCGCTGCTTCGGCTTGGAGCGCTGCGGCGAGGCTGCCGTGGACAGCCACGTCCGGGTAGAGGACGGCTGGGTCCGGTTCGCGACACATGATGTTCCGCTCCTCATTCCGGTGTGATGCGGCGAATCGGTCATCATAGAGGCTCGTCTCGTGAACGCAGCCAGTAGCGGCTGCAAGGCTGAACGGATGGGCCCGGACGACGAGCTGTTGCTGCGCCGCCGGGTCTACGGCGACCACGGCCACCCGCGTCTGACGAGATCCGGACCGACGTCGCGCTGATGACCGACGGGACAGTTCGGCGCCGGCGGCCGGGCTCCGCGCGAGGCCGTCTCGGTCAGGGAGGGTGCGGGGATGACCGAGCCAACTCGTCCCGGGCGAACCGCGCCTGTCTGCGGCATCGGGGCATCCGGTCCCGGTGCACCATTCCGGGGCCAGATGGTGAGGGCTGCCACGGTCACGGTGCCGGGGTGGGGATAGTGGCGCCTTTCGTAGCGGGTAGCCACTTTGAGCCTGCTGATGGCGCGCTCGACGGTGAGCCTTTGCGCTGACGGGGACGGCCTGGCTGTCGGTTTTCTTCGGGATGGCGTGCCTAATGCAGCCTGGAGGGGATCGGGCTCCAGTGCCTTCAAGGACAGCCTGGCCTCCGCGTTGTAGGTATCGAATTGGAGGAACTCGCACGAGACACGCTGGCCCACCTGAACGACATCGGCGGGAGCCTCGATGTACCGCCAGGACAGTTCGGGAATGACGATGAACCCGACACCGGGGAAGAGGGGATGGGCAGGCCCGTCGTCCAGGGACACGAAGACCCCGAACCGCTCGATCGTCGCGACGGTGCCGGACACAATGTCGCCGCGGTGCAGGGACTCCAGAAACGCCCAGAGTTCCGGGCTCTCAGACTGCCAATCCATACCGCCACCCTGGCATACGACATCGTGGGCCGACCGTGCCCTCGACGAGCTACAGCCCCCGCCATGCTTCGGGCAGCCGAGACCATGATCGGTCAGACAGCAGCAGACTTGTCCGGGACAACTCCATGCTGTTGCCCGGCCGAATCCCTGCGCGCAACTCTGAGCAATGCACGCTCGCCCTGCGGAACGCCCACCCGCAGTGTCGAATTCGTGGCCGCACGAGGCTGGTCGCCCAACACATACGGCGCGAGGTGAGCCTGCCGGAAGGGACAACTGCCCCGTTGACACACACCAGGGTCAGGATCTGCGGGTCATCGGGCACTTCGCCGCGAGCACGGCCGCCGTCCTCCAGCAGGACGGCGCGATGCTCGCCGAACGGTCCGACTCAGGCCCGGGCGGGGAGTGTGACGGCCCCCGCCCCGGCCGTGTCACCGAGCTCCTCGGAAGGGCTACTGCAAGAAGCTGCTGATGGGTGCCGCGTCGTACTTCGTCGCGCCCGATGTGGTGATGCCGGTGGGTGAACCGGGCAGCCGTGCGCTGTCGGCGCCGTTCACATACAGGTCAGCCGTTCCGTCGCCTTCGGTGTCGCGCAGCCGCACCAGGGCACCGAACTGGTCGTCGGACGTCAACGGGCCGGGCACACCGGGGGTGTTGCGGGCGAACCACTGTGAACCGGCGCCGGACAGGCCGCTCTTTCGGCCCTTGAAGACGTGTACGCCGCCCGCGTAGTCGTGGCCGTCGATCTCCTCGCCCCGCGCGCCGACCGCGAGGTCCGCGTAGCCGTCGCCGTTGGTGTCGCCTGCCGAGATGGATGAGCCGAACTCGTCGTCGTTCTCCGGGGACCCGGCCACGCCGCTCGTCGCCTGGGTGAGGCGGGCGCTTCGGGACGGGCCGCCTGCCGAGCCGTACCAGACGCTGACGCGGCCCTTGTGCCGGGAGTAGAGGGAGGTGCCGATGGCTATGTCGCCGTAGCCGTCCTTGTCGAAGTCGGCGATGACACCGTCGCCGCCGCGATCGGTGCTGCCGCCGTTCCTGGCCTCGGATTCCAGGCGCAGGGTCTTGCCCGGCGTGAGCGCGCTCGCGCCGCCCTTGATGAACCAGGCGTCGGACGCGATCATTTCGGGGTTGACCACGTCGCCGATGATCGCGAGGTCGGTCTTCTTGTCGCCGTTGACCTTGCCGGAGATCAGGGCCGTGGCAGAGAAGGCTGTCTTGTCGAGCTTGGTTACGGTGCCTGTGGTGCCGGAGCGCTTGAGCGGGCCGCGGTAGACGTAGGTCTTGGACTCGTTGATGACGGCCAGGTCCTGCTTGCCGTCCCCGTTGAAGTCGCCGGTCGCGAGGTCTTTGCCCATCTGGTTGTAGCGGCCCGGGCTTTTGTTCGGGAGAGTCGTGCCCTTGGACAGGCCGGAGGCGGAGCCCCACAGGATCGTCACGGCACCCTCGTCGGCCCCGCGGGAGCCGTTCTCGCCGGTGGCGCCCACCGCGAGGTCGCCGTAACCGTCGCCGTCGAAGTCCGCGGCGGCCCGGACCTCGCCGAACATGTCGTCGGCCTCGTCGGCGCGCGGGCACGCCCGGGCTCGCCTGGGTGATGCGCTGCTCCGTGGAGCCGGGGCCGGCGGCGGTGCCGAAGACCACGGTGACGCCGCCGCCGTCTCTGGCGCTGAAACTCGAATACGCGTAGTCGCGGTAGCCGTCACCGTTGAAGTCGTCGCCGTGCTTGGCGGGCGCGCGCTCGCTGCCGCGCCGGGCAGGGTGAGGGGGGTCAGGCCCGCCACCAGGAAAGTGGTGAGCGTGGCTGTTGTGCGGATGCGCATGGGGGTTGCGGTTCCTTGCGTGTCGGGAGGCGGAGCGGGTGAGAAGGTGAGGCGGTGGGGTTGGGTTGGCTGGTGATCCGGCGCCGAGGCGAGATACGTGGCCGGGTGGCGCGCGGGTTCAGCGAAGCTGAGACCGCTGCCGGAGCTGAAAGGTTGTACGGGACGCCGTCTTCCGCCGCTCGGTACTGCGCGATGCTCGGGACTGGGCGATGCTCTGCGCGGGCGGAGTGGGCAGGGGTAGTTGTTAACCGCTGTCTGCTTTGCCGGGTGTGCGCGGCCGGGGCAGCCGACTGTTGCCGCGTGGGCCCGCCGTAGCGCGGATCGCCTCCGGGCCGGCTCGTGCTCGCGTATAGCCGAAAGCGGCCGCCCTGGACTTCACGCACAGCATCAGCGGGCGTCGTGTTTCACAGTGTGGGCGGGCCGAAGCTCAGCACTACGTAGGTTTCACCTGGGCCGGGCGGCCGCGTCCAGGAGCGGGTGGTGAAGGTGTGCAGACGGCCGCGGTCAAGCGCGGAGCGGGAGAGCGTGACGCCGAATGCGGCCGCGATCGCCGTGAGGGCGGTCGCCTCACCCGGCAGCCCACCGTCCTGCTCACTGCTACAGCCGCCGCAAAGCTCACCGTTGCGGCCGCCGTCAAGCTCGCTGTCGCTTCCGCCCTCCCATTCATCGCCGCCGCCGTCGTGCGGTCCGCCGTCCCGGATCGCGGGGAACAGGCGGGCCGGGTCCAGGTCCTGCGGGATCTCGCCGAAGTGTTCGCACCGGCTACCCCGGACCGTGAACGCGTACCGCTCCGTGCCCCGTTCGGCGACGGACAGGTGGAACAGCGCACGTCTGTCGAACCGGTCGGTCTCGCCCCACACCGCTACCGCGCGGCCGTGCCGGGACGCCGCGGCGGCCGGGGAGACGAACCGGGCCTCGTTGAACGGCTGCGGGTGGTTGTCGAAGGTGAAGCTCCAGCCGGGCCCCGCGCGGCCGACGGCGACCAGCGCCTTGTCGTCGTACGAGGACGTCGTGCGCACGCGGGAGTCGCCGCTGGACCACGACGTGTGGCGCGCGTCCCACAGGGTCATCGGCGGGTTCAGCTTCGCGCCGTCCTCGGCGCCGACGAGCGCGGGCAGCGCGTCGGGGGACACGCCCTCGACGAGAAGGAAGCGGTATGCGCGGCGCTGGCCGTTTCCGGGGCGGTCCGCGAGCCAGGCCAGGCCCTCGGGGTCCTCGTCGACCACGGCACCGGCAACTCCGGTCGCCTCCTCGCCCCGAGGCGTGGCGAGCAGGACCCGGCCGCGTGCCGAGGTGAACAGCGGTTCCAGCAGCGGGTCGGCGGTCAGGCCGACGGGCGCGAGGTGGTCGGGCCCCAGGGGCTGCCACTGGGGCAGTGCTGCGGAGAGCGTCCGCCAGGCCGCGTTGGCCTCGCCCCACCGCATCTGCTCCCGGGCCGTCGCCACGGCGTCACCGAACGGACCCGCCGCGGTGTAGGCATAGGTCCCCTCCTGGAGCTGCTCCAGCAGCGTGCGTCGAGCGCACGAACCTCCTCCGTCCCGCCCCGCAGGTGGTACTCGTACGCCCCCTCCCTCCACGTCCCCCTCTCCCGGCCGCCCATCAGCGCGGGCAACAGGTCCGGTGCGTAGCGGGGGTCGGCGGCCAGGCCGCCCAGGCCGTTGCTGTGGCGGTTGCCGAGCATCCAGGTGAGCTGCTCCCGCAATGCCTTGGCCCGGGGCCTGCCGAACGCGCAGCTCCGCGAGCACCGCCTCGGCCCGCTCGTGGTCCCCGCGCAGCGCGTCCCGCCGTGCCTCCTCCACCTGCGCGTCCAGTGCCTCGGTGGTGACATTCGTGAACGGCGCCCGTCGTCACCCCCCGCCTTCAGCTGATGGAACTCGCGGTAGGCGGCCTGCATGAACTCCCAGAAGCTCTGGTACCGCTCGGGAGGGGCGGCCCGCCACGGCGCCCAGGTGAGCACGGCCCACTCGCCGTGCTCATCCACGTCCTCGGGGTCCAGCGCCACGGACACAGCGTCCGATTCCACGTCCAGTTGCAGACCCCGTGTCCAGACCAAAGCCTCCTGGAGCTCCGCCGGGTCCGCATCCTCGTCGAGATGCTCCAGGAACATCTCGGTCAGGTGCGTCTCACCGTCCGGGCGGTACGCCTCCCGCGTCCCCGCGAGCCGCCAGACGAACCCACCCGCGTGCCGCCACCCGTCGGTGACCTCCAGGAACTGCCGGTACGACGGCGGCAGCCGGAGGCCGATGCGCGCCTCGAGAGCCGCTATGCCCGCGCCTGGCGCGGGTGCGAAGCCCAACCAGCGCTTCTCCAGGGCCTCTTGGTCCCCCGCGTCCGTCACCTCGTCCGGATCGCACGCGTCCGCCCACTCCCCGCTCCACCGCATGAGGAAGGGCCGCCAGTCATACGTCATCTCAGCGGTCTCGGTCATGGCACGATCGTCGCACCCGGCACTGACAACCGGCACTGACAATGATGCCGACACGTGGGTTCCGGTGGTCGTGCCCCAGGCACTGAGCGCCGCCGTGCTGGGCTCGGTTTCTCTGCGTACGCCCGCTGGCTCGATGGCCAGGTCGGGGTCGGCGCCGTCGGGGGTGATCCGGGCACCAGATAGGCTTCGGGCCTTCAGGCTGCAGACCTTCAGCCCGTACGAACCGGTTCATCACCGGCTGACGTCGGCTCGGCTTCGTACTCTCCTGCCTCGGACAGATCTCGGTTGCGGGTCTCGTCGGCGCAGCCGAGGGCGATGACGGTGAGCAGGACGGCGGCCATCACGTAAAGGGCGATCGGCGCCGCGCTGTTGTACTCGGCGAGCAGCGCGGTGGCGATGAGCGGGGCCGGGGCTCCGGCGGCCACGGAGGAGAACTGGGCGCCGATCGACGCTCCGGAATAGCGCATGCGGGTGGCAAACATCTCGGAGAAGAATGCCGCCTGCGGGGCGTACATCGCGCCGTGGAAGAGCAGGGCCACGGTGACGGCAGTGATCATGGCGGGAAAGGACTGCCGGTCGACCAGGGTGAAGAACGGGTAGATCCAGATCCCCATGCCCAGGGCGCCGATGAGGTAGACGGGACGGCGCCCGACCCTGTCCGAAAGGGCGCCCCACAAGGGGATGGTCACGAAGTGGACGGCGGATGCGATCAGGACGGCGTTGAGTGCGGTCTGTCTGCTCGTGTCGGCGTGCTCGGTCGCGTACACGAGGATGAATGCGGTGACGACGTAATAGGAGATGTTCTCCGCCATGCGGGTGCCCATGGCGATGAGGACGTCACGCCAATGGTCGCGCAGCACGGCGAATATGGGCGGCTTCTCGGCCGCGGCGTGGACGGCCTTGCGGCGCTCGGCTGCGGCCAAGGCCGCCTTGAACACGGGCGATTCATCGACGGAGAGCCGAATCCACAGTCCGACGAGCACCAACGCGCCGGACAGCAGGAACGGCACCCGCCACCCCCAGGAGTCGAAGGCCGCGTCCGACAGCGTCGCCGTGAGCGTGGCGAGGACGAGGTCGCCAGCAACTGCCCGGCCGGCGCCCCGGTCTGCGGCCACGAGGCCCAGAAGCCGCGCCGTCGGGCGTCGCCGTGCTCGGCCGCGAGCAGGACCGCGCCGCCCCATTCGCCGCCCAGGGCGAAACCCTGGACCAGGCGCAGTGCCGTGAGCAGGAGCGGGGCGGCCGAGCCGATGGTGGCGTGGGTGGGGAGCAGGCCGATCAGGAAGGTCGCGCCGCCCATCATCAGCAGGCTGTACACAAGGAGTTTCTTGCGGCCCAGCCGGTCGCCGAAGTGGCCGAAGACGAGGGCTCCGATGGGGCGGGCGGCGAAGCCGACGGCGTAGGTCAAGAAGGCCAGGAGCGTACCGACCAGCGGGTCGGAGTCGGGGAAGAAGAGTTTATTGAACACCAGTGCGGCGGCGGCGCCGTACAGGAAGAAGTCGTACCACTCGATGGTGGTGCCGATGAGACTGGCGGCCACGATCTTCTTGAGGCTGCTGGGCGTCTGGGGCTGTGCTGCGGGTGGGGACGGCATGTGAGGCACCACTTTCGGGAGGGTGGGGATGTCTGTCTGCGCTCTTGCGTCAGAGTGGGATCGGTGGCCCGCTATCCGTTATGTACGGGGCACATACTGATCCTGCGGGGATGTCCTCACCGCGGCCATACCGGGTCGGGTCAGGTCTGGGGCGGCGTGCTGTGACAGGTGAAGCTGTGCGCGGAGGCGGGATCGCCGTGGCCGCGGTACTTGGGCCAGGAGGGGTAGGCGCACAGCGGCCGGGTGCGGGCGTCGTGGCCGGGGATGGAGTCGGTGACGACAGGCCGTACGGGCGCCTTGCCGGCTTCGGTCCAGCTCTCCAGGGCGCTGAGCGAGTCGTAGCTCGCCGCGAAGGACGCGTCGACGTTGACGTGGTTGGCGCCGGGGATGAGGTAGAGGCGGGCGAAGGCGCCGGTGGCACGTGCCCCCATACGTGCGTGGACGCGTCGGAAGTATTCGACGGTGGAGCGGTGGCTGACGAGCTCGTCGGCGGTGCCGTGCAGCAGGAGGAGTTTTCCGCCAGCCTCGGCGAAACGGCGCAGGTCGGGGTCGTTGACGTCCTGTAGGGCGGAGAGGCGGCTGATGCGCTGCTGCCAGGGGCCGGGGCGGCGGGGGTCCACGGCCAGCGCGTCGTGTGCCGGGTCACGGGTGACGAAGTACCGTACCCACTGGTCCCAGAACTGGACGCCGTAGCCGCTGTCCTTCGGCATCGGATGGCCGGGGGCGCGGGTGCCCATGCCCAGCAGGGGAGTGCTCATGTCGGCGCCCGAGAGGAAGGGAAAGCCGGGATAGCCCCGCTCACCGCTGGCCAGGCGGTATTTCCAGCGCAGTGGCGAGGAGAGCGCCTCGACGGCGCGGATCTGGCGATCCGACAGACAACTGCCGGTGTCCCTCGCGTCCTTGCCGCCCGGGCAGCGCAGGGTGCGGGGCTGGAAGCGGCAGCCCGCCTCGTGGGAGATCACGCCGTCGCACAGTCCGTCGTCACCGTCACAGGATTTGATGACGGCGCGGTGCAGAAGCGCCTGTTCGGCCGGGTCGAGGAAGGCCCCAGGACGGGAGAGGAGCTGCGCCTCGTAGCCGAAGAAGAGGTTGAGGCTCGCGGCGTTCCAGGCGGGATAGGCGGCGATGACGCCGTCGAAGTCGGCGGGCCATCGCTGGGCGACGGCGAGTCCTTCGCGTCCGCCGCTGGAACCGCCGGCGAAGTACGTGTGGGCGGGGGCGGTGCCGTAGTGCGTGCGGATGATGTGGCGCGCGGCGTCGTGGGGTCTTTTTCAGCGCGTCGCCGGCGAAGTTGCGCACGGCCTCGTCATTGAGGCCGAAGGAGCCGTCCAGGGAGGGGGTCGGTGTGAAGTCGGGGGCCGCCTGGTGGCCGGAGTCGCCGGCATACGTGGCGTAGCCACGGGCCAGTGGGCGCGGGTGGCCGACCGGGCCGAAGGGGACGTTGCCCGTGACATCGGGGACGGTGCCGTCGTAGCCCCCGCCGCCGAACATCATCGACTTCTTGTTCCACTGCCGGGGCAGGGCGACGCGCAGAGTGATGTCGGGAGCCGTGGGGTCCACCGGGTGGATGACGGCCTCGACACGGCAGTACGCGCCGGTCGGGGAAGAGCCGCTGCGTGAAGAGCCACTGTCCGAAGAGTCACCGCCCGAAGAGCCGCTGCCCGAGGAGTCACCGCCCGAAGAGCTGCTGCCGGAAGGGGAGATGGTGTCCGCCGCTCTCACCTCACCGCCCCTGGTGGGCAGTCCGATCACTGAGGCGGGCAGCCGCAGGCCGCGCAGACTGCCGCAGTCGGCCGGTTGCCGCGCGGCGTGTGCTGCCGGCGGCGGGAGGGTGCCGCTGCCCAGGGCGCAGGCGAGCACTGTCGCGGCAATGGTCTTCTTCATGGCGTCTCCGTCGCTGATGCCTCGTGCCTCATGCCTCGTGCCTCGTGTCACGAGGCGCAAAGGTTACGAAGCGTGCCGCCGTGGACGGTATGGGCCGGACGCACATAGGGGCGCCCTGTGAAGTGTGCCCGCGCCCGGGGGAGGGGCCCTACGGCTTGCTCACTTTCAGCAGGCGCAGGGCGACCTGGATCTCCAGGAGCCGTTCCGGGTCGCGCCAGGTGGCGCCGAGGAGCCGGCTCACCCGGCCCAGGCGCTGGGTGACGGTGTTCACGTGCAGGTGGAGCAGGTGTGCGGTGTTGCGGGCGTGCTGACCGGTGCGGCAGTACGTGTCGAGCGTGTGGACCAGGTCGGAGTGGTGGGTGCGGTCGTACTCGATGACCGGGCCGATGACGGATTCGATGAAGGAGGCGGTGGCCGGCTCGCCGCTGAACAGGGCTCCCACGAAGCCGAGTCCGCGGGTGTCGGCGATCTCGCCGGCTCTGCCGAGGGCGATCAGGGCGTGCAGGCAGTTGTCCGCCTCGTGGAAGGCGGCGGCGACGTGTTCGACGTCCGCGGCTCGCGCCGTGCCCGCGGTGATCGGGTGGCGTGAGGTCCGCGCGAGTTCGTCGACGGCCGCGCGCCACACGCTGCGTGTCCTCTCCGGGCAGCAGCAGGATGACCTTGTCGCGCCGGAACGTGGCGAGGCCGTGGGAGCGTCGGGCGATGGTCGCGGCGGCGGCATGGACGCGCTCGCGTGGTTCGTCGGCGACCTGGGCCACCACCACAGTGCGGCAGGCGGCGAGGTCGACGCCGAGCAGGGCGGCCCGGTGCCGCAGCAGGTCGTGGTCCTTGCCGGTGGTGGCCAGCAGGTCGCCGAGCAGTTCTCCGCGTACGCGCGCTTCGGCCTCCGCCATGCGTCTACGGGTGACGAGTACGAGGGAGGCCACCAGGGCGGCCCTCTCCAGGATGCGCCGGTCGGTGACGTCGACCTGTGCGGTGGCGCTCAGGATGATCGTGCCGAGCGGCTCGGATTCGGTGATCAGGGGGACGGCGCACCGCGTCGCGCGGATCACGGTGTGTCCGGCCTGCCAGGCGTCCGCGCTGAGCCGGCCGAGTTCGTCGGCCGGTACCGCCTCCTGGCCGCAGGACCGGGCCACGATGGTGCCTTCCTCGTCGAGTACGACCACCGCGCCCGCGACCGCGGCCGCGGTCGCCTGGACGACTTCGTCGACGCCGTTGCCCTGGATCACCAGCCGGGTGAGGCGTTCATGTACCTCGGCGGTGCGTTCCAGGTCGGCCATGTGGGAGCTGATGGTGTCATTGGCGACCCGCAGCTCCGCCACGGCCTGCTGGGCGGCGCTGAGCAGACGGCTGTTCTCGATGGCCACGGCCGCGTGTGAGCCGAGCATGGTCAGAACGCTGATGTCCCGGCTGCTGAACTCCTGTTGGCTGCGGTGTGCGGCCAGGAGGACTCCGATCACCCCTTGACTGAGTTTGACCGGCACCCCCAGGAGGGACTCGATCCGCTCGGCGGCGACCGTTCTGTCGATCTCGGTGGTGTGGGCGAAGGATCGGTCGGTGAGATACGTGGCGACGGCGTACGGTTCACCGGTCCGCGCGACGATCCCTCCCACGCCGGTGCCGACGGGCAGCCGCAGTTCGCGCAGCAGGCCGGAGATGTTGCCGGCGGCCGCTTTGATGTAACTGTCGCCACGGCCGCGGTCGCTGAGGCTGATGTAGGCCAGGTCGCACTCGAGCAGCCGCCGTGCGCGGTCGGCGATCGCCTGGAGGATGGAGTCCAGATCCCGCAGGGAGGCCAGGTCGTTCGCGGTGTCGTTGAGCAGGTGGAGCTCCGCCTCGTTGCGGCGGTGGCGCAGAAGCCTGTCCCGCAGACGCAGCGCGACGGCTCGTTCCTGCTCCAGCGCGTCGAGCCGGTCAGCCGGCTCCCCCTTGGCGCGGGCCTGCGCCAGTATCTCGTCGAAGGCGTCGATCTCGGTGTCATTGAGCAGCAGTTGCAGGTACGACGTGCCGTAGGTGTGTGCCATCGATCCTCCCGTCGAGCCGTGCTCCAGGCGGCCCGGCAAGTATGGCGCCGTGGCGGGGCTGAGACACCGCTGAATAGGCATCGCGGGGAAGAACTGAGGGCAAGGCACTGAGGGAAAGGCGCCGCGGGAAAACAGCGAACCGTCTTCCGCGATGCTGTGCCTTCGCCTTGGAGGGGCCCCGCGGTTGGCGCGCGGCCCCTTACGGCTGGGCGAGGTTGCGGCGGATGCCGTTGTCCAGGCGCTGTGCCACTTCTTCGCCCCGCCCGGTCGGCCAGGTCAGCAGCCCGGCTCCGGAGGCGCGGCCTCGATGGCCGGCGCTGAGGGGCTTGTCGAGCGCGGGAAAGGTGACGGCGGCCGACAGGTGGGGCGCCAGGGCGTCGAGGATGTTCCTGGTCAGGTCCAGCCCGATGAAATCAGCGTTCTCCATGGGGCCCACGGCCGCCCAGCGCAGGCCCAGGCTCGACCGCATGACGGTGTCGATCGTCGCCGGATCGCAGACTTCCTGCTCCAACAGATGCAGTGCCTCCCGTACCAGTGCGAACTGGAGCCGGTTGCCGATGAACCCCGGGACGTCGCGGTGCAGGCGTACGGTCGTCTTGCCCATGCCCTTCAGTGCGTCGCAGGCTTCTTGTACGAACCGGTGGTCCGTCTCCGCGCCCGGGGCGACCTCGACGAGCGGAACGAGGTAGGGCGGGTTCCACCAGTGCACGCCCACCAGCCGCTGTGGGTGCCGCATGCCTTTGGCCACCTCGGTGAGCGAGAGCACCGAGGTGTTGGACCACACCGGCAGCACGGGCGGGATCTCCGCCTCCAGCGCTTCAAGGACCTGCTGCTTGACGTCCAGGCGCTCGGGCACGGCCTCGATCACGGTGTCCACCAGCGGCACCAGCTCGGCCAGGGTTTCCGCCGCTGTGACGCGTGCGGTGACCAGTCCGACATCCCCGGGCGGCATGTCACAGCGTTCCAGGGCCCGCACCATGCGTTCATCGAGCGAGGCCAGCGTCGCGGGGTCCGCGTCGTACACCATCACCCGATGACCTGCCTGGGCGAGGGCGACAGCGATCCCGTGCCCCATGAGCCCGCCGCCGATGATGCCGAACCGGGTCATTGTCTGTCCTCCGAGAGAGCTGGGCGGATGCCGGTGCTGATGTGCGTCCTTGCGGGAGCGGGAGACGCGAGGCGAGAGGGCGGCAGCGCGGGAGCCGCAGCCGCGGAGCGCGGGTTCACGGTCGGCGGCCCGGGTGGCTGCCCGGCGGCTGCCCGCGACGGCGGGCGCCGCCCAAGACACCTCGCGGCCGTTGCAGCCCCGCCGATCCGCTACGACGGTATGCCGCGCCACCAGACCGCCACGAGAGCGGCGGCGCACATACGCGGAGCACTGAGTGTGTGTCCGATGCACACCTGGCCCGCTCGCACGGCCCGGCGCCGACGGTGCGCGCGGGACCGCCCCCACGGTCGCCCCGGCGCCGACAGTGCGCGCGAGCCCGCCCCCCACGGCCACCCCGACGCCGTCGACCGCACGCGCATCCCGGCCAACGAGGCCGGCACGTAATGGCCGGAGCGCACACCACGGGCAGTGAAAGACGTGTGCTGCGCCCATCTGCCCCCGCGACAGGTGGTCCTAGCGTGCTCTGTGCCACACCACCCCCAAGCCCTGTCGGCGTCTCTCCGAGTACGTACGAGTACGAGCCGCACAGCAGCACTCGGCGACCGCACGACGGTAAGGAGATCCCCATGCTGTTTGCGTCCACCGGGCCCAGCGGGACGGCACCGGCCCACACGAGCACCCGGCGAGCAACTCCCCGGCGCCGGGCGCTCAGCGCCTCCGTCGCGCCCTGCTGGCCACGAGCCTGCTGGGCCTGGCCTCCCAGACGTCCGACGCGGCACCCCGGCCTGCCCCCGCCGCCGGACACGACCCCGTGATCATGATCCCGGGCATGACCGGCTCACCGGCCAACATGAACACGATGAAGTCCAACCTGCAGAGCAACGGCTGGCCCGCGAACCGGCTGTTCACCTGGACCGACAGCAGCTCCATGACGCAGGACCTGGCCGCGGCGGCCCGTCAGCTCTCGGCCAAGGTCGACCAGGTACGTGGCCAGACCGGGGCCGACAAGGTCGTCCTCGCCACGTGGTCCGCCTCCACCCTCGCCGCCCGGTACTACATCAAGAACCTCGACGGCGCGGACAAGGTCTCCCAGTACATCGGCTTCGCCGGACCGCAGCACGGCACCACCAACAACGGCTGTCAGTGGTACGTGTCCTGCCAGCAGTTCGCCTCCCCGAACACCCCGTTCCTCCAGGCGTTGAACAGCCCCTCCGAGGTCCCCTTCAACGACAAGATCGACTACCTCACGATCAGGTCGACCGCCGACTACAACGCCACACCGACCGATACCGCGAAACTGACCGGCGCGGACGAGAACTACCTCATGAGCGGGCCGATGGCGCCCAGCCATCTCTCGATCATCTCCAACGCCACGGCGCTGGCGAAGATGCGCTCCTTTATCACCGCGCACGAGAACGACTGAACCGCGTACGAGAACGACTGACACCCCGCCCCATCAAGGAGGGTGTGCGCCGGGTGTGCCGGGCGCCGCACCTGACAGCGCCCGGCCCTCAGCCGGACCGCCGCCCTCCTCCGCACGCCGATATGAAGGGCCTTCCCACTTCCATGGACAAGACTATGGCGTCGGCCGCACGAGCAGTGGCCGACATTCCCGCCGGGGCGACACTGGCGGTCGGCGGGTTCGGCCTCAGCGGTGTACCCGACACACTCATCCGGGCGCTGCACGAGCAGGGCGCCGATGACCTCGAAGTCGTCTCCAACAACTGCGGCGTCGACGGGCGCGGCCTGGGGATTCTGCTTGCTTCGGGCCGCATATCGCGCGTCACCGGCTCCTACGTCGGCGAGAACAAGGAGTTCGCCCGCCAGTACCTGAGCGGAGAACTGGAGGTGGAGCTGGTCCCGCAGGGCACGCTCGCCGAACGGCTGCGGGCAGGCGGCACGGGCATCCCGGCCTTCTACACCCCGGCGGGCGTCGGCACACAGGTCGCCGCCGGCGGACTGCCCTGGCGCCACGCCCCCGACGGCACGGTCGCCGTCGCCTCCCCGCCCAAGGAAACCCGGGTCCTCGCCGGACACACGTATGTCCTGGAGCACGCGATCACCACCGACTACGCCCTCGTACGGGCCTGGCGGGGCGACCGCCACGGCAACCTCGTCTTCCGCCGGGCCGCCGCCAACTTCAACCCACTCGCGGCCATGGTCGGCCGCATCACCATCGCCGAGGTCGAGGAACTGGTCGAACCCGGCGAACTCGCCGCCGAGCACATCCACGTACCCGGCATCTTCGTCCAACGCGTCGTACAGCTCACGCCGGAGCAGGCGGCCGACCAGCAGATCGAGAAAAGGACGGTCCGTTCGCGATGACCTGGACCCGCGAGCAGATGGCGGCCCGAGCCGCCGCCGAACTCACCGATGGCTCCTACGCCAACCTCGGCATCGGCCTGCCCACCCTCATCCCCGGCCACCTCGCACCCGGCGTACACGTCGTTCTGCACTCCGAGAACGGCATCCTGGGCACCGGCCCCTACCCGTACGAGGACGAGGTCGACCCCGACCTGATCAACGCGGGCAAGGAGACCGTCACCGTCCTGCCGGGAGCCGCCTTCTTCGACTCGGCCCTGTCCTTCGGCATGATCCGCGGCGGGCACATCGACACGGCGGTCCTCGGCGCCATGCAGGTCTCCGCACACGGCGACCTCGCCAACTGGATGATCCCCGGCAAGATGGTCAAGGGCATGGGAGGCGCGATGGACCTCGTCCACGGCGCCCGCCGCGTCATCGTCCTCATGGACCACACCGCCAAGGACGGCACCCCGAAGATCGTGGAGGAGTGCGGCCTGCCCCTCACCGGTGAGCGGTGTGTCCACCGCGTCATCACCGACCTCGGCGTTCTCGACGTGACACCCCACGGCCTGGCCCTGGTGGAAACCGCCCCGGGCACAACCGTCGAAGACGTCATCAACAGCACGGCCGCGCCCGTGCTCCTCGACCACGTCTCGGCCGCCTGCTGAGACAGGCAGGCCAGGCCGCCGCCCCGCTGATCACGCGCGCGCCACCAAACTCACCTACGTACAGCCCTTCTTGAGCAGAGGAGCAACATGCCCTTCCTTCCGCGCGCCCTGAAACGTCGTCACTCGAGCCGCCGCATCGGTACCGTGCTCGCGGCCATGGCCCTGCTGGCGGCCGGCGGCACTACGGGCACGGCCACGGCCGCCGCGACAGCCTCGACCTGCCCGTCGGTCAACGGCCAGTGGGCCGCCCCCGGCCCGTTCGCCGTCAGCTCCGCCTCCAACGGCCGGGGCACGACCGTCTTCCGGCCGACCGACCTGGGGACCCTCGGATGCACCACACACCCGGTGATCCTGTGGAACAACGGAGCCCGCTCCGGCCTCGACCGGTACGCCCCGTTGCTGAACCACCTCGCCTCGCACGGCTTCATCGTCGCCGCGGCGGAGGGCAACGCGGGCACCGGAGGACCCATGCTCCGGGGACTCGACTACCTGACCACCGAGAACGGGCGGGCCGGCAGCCCCTACCAGGGCAAGGTCGACCTGGCCGACGTGGGCGCCACGGGCCACTCCTTCGGCGGCGGCGCGGCGGTCGACGCCGGGGCCGACCCCCGGGTGGACACGATCGCCCCGATCTACCCCCTCGCGTTCAGCAGCGGCAGCCGGGTGCGGGGCCCCGCGGTGTTCTACGCCGGCCAGAACGACACCATCGTGCCGTCCTCGACGGTCCGCAGGACCTACGGCCAGGCCACCCAGGTGCCCGCCATCTACGCCGAACAACGCGGCGCCGACCACTACGGCATACCCGGCCTGCACGGCCCCGTCACCGCGTGGTTCCGCTTCCACCTCATGGGCGACGAGCAGGCCCGTGGCCTGTACTTCGGCCCCGACTGCACCTACTGCTCGTCTCCGCTCTGGTCGGCCTTCGAGCGCAACCCCCGCGCCAGGGCCGTCCCTGGCCCCTGACCCGCCGGGACGACGACCGGGCGACGGCTCTGCCACCGCCCGGTCCGACAATGGCCCAGGACGCCCCCGGGCCTCAGCCCCGGCGGCCGGAGCCCGGCCGCACCGTCACCTCCACCTCCGCCCCGTCGGACGCCCACACGTGCACCTGCCGTGCCTGCCCGGGCGGCACACTTCGGGCGCTGGAGTGTGCCGTGCGGCCCGACACCTCGATCCGCCAGCCGGTGGTGCTCGGCGGCAGGGACAGCACGGTGGTGCCGGGGCGGCGAGTCGACCGGTAGGCGAGGCGGTATGTGGCGTCGGCCGGGTCGTGGGTGTCGGCGTGCACGGTGCCCGCGACTGCCGGGGCGTACGGCGTGGCGGTGCGCTCCTTGTTCGTACGGAAGCGGCCGTCGCGGTCGAGGGCGCAGTAGCCGCCGCCGTAGCACCAGACGTAGGCCGCCCAGCCCGAGGAGTAGCGGGCGAAGGAGGCGAGCGCGTCGTCGTGGAAGCGGCGCATGTTCGGCAGGCCGCTGTTCAGCGGGCCCCACTCGCCCACCACTACGGGGACCGAGTGCTTGCGTGGATAGGCGGTGACGGCGTTCTCGTACGCCGTGATCCACCCGGCCGCCGGGTCGTAGTCGGCGCCCGCCTCCATCGCGGTGTTGTAGAAGTGCGGGGCGTAGACGACGCGTTCGTCGGGGACGCGGCCCAGGCCGGTGGGGACGCCTTCGCCGACGATCGGGGTCGGCTCGATGAACAGGTGGTTCGAGCGGTCCCGGGTGCGGATGGCGGCGGCGAGGCGGCGGTACATCGGGGTCAGCTGCGTCGCCTCGATGCGGCGTGCGGCACTCGCCAGGTCCTCGCCCGCGCGCAGCTCACCCATCGGCTCGTTGATCAGGTCGTAGCCGAACACCGCGGGGTGCCCGCCGAAGCGGTCCGCCAGCAGGCGCCACATGCGGGCCTGCGCGCGTTGCAGGTCCGCGTCCTCGTAGAGATGGGTGAAGGCGCGCTGGACGGCGGGTTCGAAGTACTCGGCGAACCAGTCGTCGGGGTGCGGGGTGAACGGCAGCCCGTCGGTCCGCGTCGCCCACGCCGGGATTCCGCGGTGGCCGAACGCGGGCCCGAACACGTCCTGGTGGGCGTCGATGACGACGTGGACACCGTGCTCGCGCGCCCAGTCGAGAATGCGCCCGATCTTGCGTAGGTACGCCTCGCTGTAACGCCCGCGCCGCGGCTCCAGGTCGTCCCAGAAGACCAGCAGGCGGGCGAAGTTGAAGCCGTGGGCCCGTAAGTCGGCGAAGTGCCGCTCGGTGATCGCGCTGAGGGCGTCCGGGCCGCGGTGGATCTTGTCCTCGACGTTCCAGCCGCGCTGGGTGAGTGTCCGGCCGCGGGCGTCGGTGAGGCGGGGTATACCGGCGGCAGCGGGGGCGGTTGGGGACCCGCGGCCGGAAGTGGCCCCCGTGACGGCGCCGGAATCGGTGCCGACGCGCCTGCTTTCCGCTTCCCCCGAAGCGGCCGGAGCCAGGCCCACACCGAGCAGCGCGGTGACCATCAGGGCGATCAGGGCCACCGGGCCGGGGTGCTGCCGTGTGAAGCGCTTGCCCATGAGGGACCTCCGACACTCGGGGACTCGGGGATACGCGGTCACGTACGTGTGTCCGTTCGGCACGCACCGTACCTATCAGGAACCGCTCTCACAGACCAGCGAACCGACAACGCTCGGGCGGCCGCGCCGCAACTGACGCTACGGAAGCTCCAGGTGGGGGAGCGGCCACCCGGGCGCGCGGGGTCGGGTGCACTCAGACGCGCCCGGGCCACCACGCCCGGTCGCCGATGTCGCGGACCAGCGCGGGGACGAGGAGCGAGCGTACGACCAGGGTGTCGAGGAGGACGCCGAAAGCGACGATGAAGGCGATCTGGAGGAGGAACGCGAGGGGGATGACACCCAGGGCGGCGAACGTCGCGGCCAGGACGACACCGGCCGAGGTGATGACACCGCCGGTCGCCGTCAGCCCGCGCAGGACTCCCTCACGCGTGCCGTGGCGTACGGACTCCTCGCGGACCCGCGACATCAGGAAGATGTTGTAGTCCACGCCGAGGGCCACGAGGAAGACGAAGCCGTAGAGCGGTACGGAGGCATCGGTGCCGCTGAAGCCGAACACGTGCCGGAAGACCAGTGAGGACACTCCCAGGGTCGCGACGAAGTTGAGGGCGACCGTCGCGACCAGGAGCAGCGGCATGAGGAGCGAGCGCAGCAGGCCGACGAGGATGACGAGGATGATCGCGAGGACCACCGGCATGATCAGCACGCGGTCGTGCTCCGCGGCCTGTTGGGTGTCGTACTGCTGGGCGGTGTAGCCGCCGACGAGACCGTCGGCGCCGTTCACCCCGTGGACCGCGTCGCGCAGCCGCACCACGGTCTCCTTGGCGGCGTCGCTGTCGGTGGGGTCCTTCAATGTGTCGTCGAGGCGTACGCGCGTCGACCACGAGGGGTTCGCCCGCACCGGGGCGGCCGGACCTGGTCACGGCCGCGGCCTCGGCCACACCGTCCGTCTCCTTCACCGCCGCGGTGACCCGGTCGAGCCGCGAGGCGTCGACGATGACGACGGCAGGGTTCCCCGAGCCGCCGGGGAAGTGCTCGCCCAGGGTCTTCTGCGCCGCCACGGAGGGTGCGTCGTTGACGAAGATCTCGTCGAGCGGGACGCCCTTGGAGTGAAGGTTCGGCGCGAACGCGGCGCACACGCACAGTGCGGCGAGCGTCCATGCCCAGACCTTGCGCGGCGCCCGGTCCACGGCTCTCGCCACCTTGCGCCACACGCCGTGCCCGGCCGTGCTTTCCTGCGCGGCACGGGGCCTGGCGGGCCAGTACGCGGCCCGCCCGAGCAGCAGCAGTGCCGCAGGGAGGAAGGTCAGCGCGCTCAGGACGGCACAGGCGATGCCGATGGCGCCGACCGGGCCGAGCGCCCGGTTGTTCGCCAGGTCGCTGAGCAGCAGGGCGAGCAGGCCGAGGGCGACGGTCGCGCCACTGGCGACGATGGGCCCCGTCGAGCGCGCAGCGCCGAGCGCATGGCGGCCGCCCGGTCGTCGTCGAGCGCCAGTTCCTCGCGGAACCGGGCTGTGAGCAGCAGCGCGTAGTCGGTGGCGGCGCCGATGACGAGGATGGACAGGATGCCCTGCACCTGCCCGTCGACGCGTACGACGTCATGGTCTCGCCAGCGCGTAGACGATCGCGCAGGCCAGTCCGAGCGCGAACACCGCGCCGACGATGATGACGAAGGGCAGCAGCAGACTGCGGTAGACGAGCAGCAGGATCAGCAGGACGGTGACCAGGGCGACGCCCAGGAGGATGCCGTCGATCCCGGCGAAGGCGTCGGACAGGTCGGCCTGGCTGGCCGCGGGTCCCGCCAGCCGCGCGGTGGTGCCGGGGACCTTCGCCGCCGCCTTCTCGATCCGCTCCAGGGCATTGGGCAGCTCGTCCCCCAGATCGGGCCGTAGCTGCACGACGCCCCGTAGCGCACGGCCGTCCTCGGCGGCCAGAGCCGGCGAGGCACGGCCCGTCGTGCCGGGGGAGCCGTCTAACGAGCGCAGGGACCGGGAAGCCGCCTCCTTCTGTGCGGCGGTCAGACGCTGTGCCCGCGCGTCGTCGTCGGCGGTCCACACGACGACGGCCGGCAGGGTCTCCTTCTGGTCGAAGGCGCGTTGCGCGTTGATGACCTGGGTCGACTCCGCGTTCTGTGAGAGGAAGGCGGCCTGGTCGTTGGTGGCGACCTCTCCGAGCTTCCCTGCGTAAGGACCGAGCACTCCGCCGATGCCCAGCCAGGCGGCGAGGAGGACGAGGGGGACGAGCCAGCGGGCGATACGTGCACCGGCGGACATGTAGCTCCTCAAGGTAACTCAATCACGAACTATCTCAATGGTTGAATCAAATGCGGGAAGGGTTCGGAGTTCGGGTGGTGGTGGCCGCCCCTGTGGGGTGGTCGGCTTGGCTTCAGGGGGACGGAGGGCGGCGTACGTCCGAGAGTTCCTCGTTGAGCGCCGTCAGAAACCGCATGACGACGGTCAGTTCCTCGGGGTCGAAGAGGGCCCGGGCGCTCTCCGTGGCGACCGCGAGCGGCTGGAAGAAGGAGCGGGCCGCGGAACGGGCGCTGTTCTCGTAGTGCAGATGAACGACCCTTCGGTCCTGGCTCTCCCGGGAGCGCCGGATGTGCCCGGCCCGTTCGAGCCGGTCCAGGCACGCGGTGACAGCGCCCGAGGTGAGCCCCAGATGCGTCCGCAGCCGCCCCGGGGTCATCGGCTCGTCGGCGTCCAGGATGGCGCTCAGGGCCTGGACATCGGTGGCGTGCAGGTTCTGACCGGCCGCGAAGGCGTGCACCACGCGGTTGAGCTCGCCGTTCATACGGCGCAACTGAACCGCGAACGACTGCAGGTCCGTCGCGGTGCCGCTCTCGTCCGTCGAGTCTTCGGTAGGTGCCACGTGATCAGCCTATATATCTGTCACCGGGCTGCGGGGCGGGGGCTTCCGGGGAATGGAAAGGGAGGGTGGCACTCGTGAACTGGGCTGCCGACCTCCGCACGCCAGCGGACTAGGGAGAGGCCGGTCGTCCGGGGCGTGGGCTTTGGTGGCGTGTACGACTCCGTCGAAGGTGTCGGGGCACGGTGAGAGCTGCGAGGGTGTGCTGAGGGGTGAGCCCTACGGGTGCCTCGACTAATCCACTCCACGCCTCTCCACTTCGTTGCAGGCGTCCAGTAGCGCGGTCAGCCGGTGGGACGGGGGACCCGAGCGTACGGCCAGGCAGGTCTGTACGGCCGGGGCGGGTTCGGCGAAGGGCCGGAAGGTGACGCGGGGAGCCGGCTGGATCTGGGCTTGGGCCTCGTAATAGACCGTCCAGCTCGGCCTGCCGGAGGCGATGGCGGCCAGGGTGTCCTGGTCGGTGGTGAAGGCGGGGCCCATGATGGGCTCGAATCCGGCTGTCCGGCAGGCGCCGACGACGATATCGGCCAGGTGCGGGTTGGCTTCTTGGGGCGCGAGCCGCAGGGGCAGGTCGGCCAGGTCGGCGAGAGCGACCTCCCGCTGTGCTGCCAGGGGGTGCCGCGCGGGCAGGGCGGCCACCAGGACGTCGCGCCACAGAGGGAGTAGCTCCAGGTCCGGGCTGTGCTCGACACCGCGGATGAAGGCGGCGTCCAGTTCCCCTTCGCGGACCTGCTGGAGCCGGGTCGCCGAGGGCACGCTGACCAGTTCAACCATGAGTTGGGGAGCCCGTTCGGTCAGTGCCGTCAACAAGGCGTCCAGGCGGGTGCCCAGTCCGACGTTGGTGCCGAGGCGCAGGGTCGATTCCTGTTCGGTGCGCAGCACGGCCATCGCCTCGGTCGCCGCGCGCTCGGCCCGCAGGAGGGCGCGGGCATGCGGCAGGAAGGCCCGCCCCGCCGCGGTCAGGGTCACCGTGCGGGTGGTGCGGTCGAACAGATCCAGCCCGAACTCGCGCTCCAGCCGGCGGACCTGCTGGCTGACGGTCGGCTGCACGATGTGCAGCCGCTCGGCGGCACGTCCGAAGTGCAGTTCCTCGGCCACGCCCACGAAGTAGCGCACCTGACGCAGTTCCACGGGCACCTCTCATTCATCACGATTCGTGATCAGTCTAGGAGCGGATCTCTCCTTGGTCGTCACGGACCGCTCCGCTGGAATTGCTCACGTCAGCGCAGTTCGGCGAGAGCGGCCCCGCGAGGCGGGACCGCTGAAGGAAGGACGAGAAGATGACCTGTGCGACCGTCAACGGCACCCGGCTCTACTACGAGGACCACGGCACCGGCCGCCCCCTGGTGTTCCTGCACGGCTGGGGCACCAGCGGCAGGGTGTGGGACGCCCAGGTCGCCGACCTGATGGCCGACCACCGCGTGATCACCGTCGACTGGCGGGGCTGCGGCCGCTCCGACCGGCCCGCCACCGGCTACACCATCGCCGAGATCACCCACGACATCCTGGAGTTCCTCGACGCTCTGGCACTGGACGAGCCAGTGCTGATCGGGTCGTCGATCGCCGGGGCGTTCACCATCGAGGCCGCCCTGGCCGCTCCGGACAATGTCGGTGCCATCGTCCCCGTCGACGCCGGCATCCACCATTTCTCGGGCATGCAGAACGCGATGGACAAGCTGCTGGCGGGCCTGCGCGCCGACCGAGCGGGAACGCTCGCCGACCTCGTCCCGCAGTGGTACCGGCCCGGCGTCGGCGCCCCGATGATCGACTGGACGATCCGGCAGCTCCTGGATTCGACCTTCCTCATCGACCAACTCCTCGTAGACCAGGCCACCTACGATCCGCGTGGCCGCCTGGGCCGGGTGCGCGTGCCCACCACGTTCCTGCACGGCGAACTGGACACCGAGGTACCGCTCGGCATCCCCCGTGAGTGCGCGAGCCTGATCCCCGACGCCCGGCTGACGGTCATCGAAGGCGCCGGTCACATGTCCCAGCAGGGCCAAGCCGAGCGTTTCAACCAGGCGCTGCGGGAGGCCCTGCGCTAGATGTACTGACCGGAGACGTTGATGGAGGGTAGGACGTTCTGATCGGCAATCATGAGGTGGGGGTTGAGTGCCTTACAGCCAGGTCTCTGGCGAGCTGACTGATGCGTTCGCGGGCTGTCTGTGGGGTGAGTATCTCGATGTGGTCGCCGAACTGGAGGAGCTGACGCACTGACTCGATGTCGGGGTAGCGGACAACGACGGTGCACCAGCCGTTCTCCGCGTCGGAGATATCGTGGATGCGGTTGCCGAGGATGCGCCATGCCAGGTCGAGGCCTTTTTCTGGCAGACGGACGGTCACGCTCACGCGACCTTGCCCCTCGGTGCGTTCCTTCAATGCGGTCCATCTGGTGCGGAGGGTTTCGCCTGGTCGGAGAGCAGCGGGCGCGTCGAGTTGTTCGTAGGACGAGAGTCGTTCCAGAGCGAACAGTCGACCGTCCCCCTGGTCATCGGCGACGAGATACCAGCGGCCTGATTTCGCCACGATCCCGTACGGGTCGACCACCCGCGTCGAGGCCTGACTCTCGGCGCTGCGCCGGTACTGGATTCGCAGCCGTCGTCGGCGTCGCAGGGCCGAGGACAGATCCGATACGTCGACCGCTGCCTCTGAGTCAGCAAACCACGCGGTGCTGTCCACCAGTACCAGGTCCGCCAGTTGCAGCAGGCTCGGTGACCCAGGTGCTACAGCCTGCCGGGCGGCTATCTTGCGCGCGGCCGACTCCCACACCGCAGACAGGCCCATGCGCTCAAGTTGCGCGCTGTCCAAACCGGCTACGGAGAGGGCCTCCAGCTCTGGCGGTTCCAGATGGGATGCGTTGAGCCTTGCACTGGGGAGCAAGACGATCCCGCCGTTCCGCCCGCGCTCGGCATAGACAGGCACACCCGCTGTCGAGAGCGCCTCGACATCCCGCAGCACAGTCCGCCGAGACACTTCCAGACGCTCGGCGAGCTCGGTGGTGGTGATGCGCTGACGGGTCTGCAGGAGCAGTAAGAGGTGCAACAGCCTCGAAGCCTTCATGCTGACTGATGTTCGCAGAAAAGGTGACAGGTTCTGTCGTGATGAGGCAATCAACTGGAGCGGTACCGAGACTTCAACGATCTGAGGAGCGCTCCATGCCCGCACCCAACCTGTTCCTGATCGGCGTCCGCGACGCCGAGGCCGCTACCGCCTTCTACAGCGACTTGTTCGAGATCGAACCGACCTTCATCAGTCCCCACTACGTAGCTTTCGAGGTTGCCCCCGGTGTCCTGTTCGCGCTGTGGACGGGCTACAGCGAGCAAGCGGTCCCGAGCACCCCTCGCACAAGCGAAGTCGGGCTGATGGTCTCCGGAGCGGCGACTGCGATTGACGAGATCTTCACGAGTTGGGCCTCGAAGGGAGTCCACGTCGTGGAGGAGCCGCACGACGCTGCCTTCGGCCGCACGTTTGTGATCACCGACCCCGACGGCAACCTCATCCGAGTCTCCCCGGTGGACTGATCTGCACGCCCCCTGCCCACACGTCTGGTTGTCGAAGGGCCGGCCACACACGATGGTCGGCCCTTCGGTCTGTCCAGGAACTCCGAAATGTCACATCCGAACGTTGTCCTCACCCCGCGCCACCGCCTGAAAGTCGCACGACTCGTCGTTGACGACGGCTGGCCCATCAGCGAAGTCGTGGCCCGATTCCAGGTGTCCTGGCCAACCGTAAAGCGCTGGGTCGACCGACCAGCAGCGTGACGGAGGGGTGCGTCAACCTGCGACTGTGTCTGCGAGAAGGGCCGGTCCAGCTCGCCGCCGCGCGGCTGGTGAACCCGTCCGGCGGTATGAGCACGACCACCCGGGATCGCCGTCGCACGTGGACGTGAGGAAGTTCGGGAACATTCTTGATGGCGGCGGCTGGCGCTACGTCGGCCGCCGCCAAGGGGGCCCGGCGAGCGCACCCGGTGTCCGACGAACGCCTGCGTAACGGCGACCTGGCGTTCGCCGTCCGCACCACGGGCGCCGGGATGCTCTGGCGGCCGCGCCTGACGAAGGTCTATCCGCCCGAAGCCGCAGAGGGAACTCCGTCATTTGGGCCGCAGGTCGCCGAACAATTCGACATGGTGGAACCCTCGGACCAGCACCGGAGGGGCCATGTGGACGACTGATCAATACGGGGCCGCGCACGAGGGGTACGTCGGCGCTGTCCTCAACGACGGCACCGAACCCGAGCCCGCCTACCTCGATCCCGGCAGCAGCGCCAACTTCCATGAGACACGCGAGTGGTGGGCCTACAGCGGCATCCTGAACCGCCCGCAGGCCGCACGAGGACGAGGCGCCTGCTCCTGCGGGTGGCGCGGAGTGGATGAGTACGACATCGATTGGGACGCCATCGACAGGTTCACCGAGGTGTTTCCCTCGACCGGACCGCGCGAGGCCTGGCACCAGCACATCGCCGATGTCGACGCCAGTACGGTCCCGCTGCCCACCGAGATGGCCGCGCTCCTGGAACAGCTGGACGACCAACTGACGCGCCTCACCGATGAGACGCCGCTCGCTGCCCTCACGGTCGTCGCCATCCTGGAGACCCTGGCCAAGCAGGTGGCCCCTGTGGCCGCGCTGTATGCGGAGAACGACGGTCTCTCGGACGAGGTGCTTGGGCAGGGGCTCGGCGTATCCCCCTCGGACGCGAAGTCGCGCCTCCTGAGGTACCGCCTCATGAGGTAACCGTACGTACATGCCTCGCCTGGGCATGACGAAGAGCCGGGGGAGGGGGCCACCCTGAGCGGCATCGACTTCCAGCCGGTGGAGCGCGCCTCGGAGCGGGACAGAGGCGAGAGGCTGGTGCTGACTCTGCGGGTGCGACGGAACGTCGTAGAGGGCAGGTGGTTCGTTCAGGACCACGACGTGACTGCAGCCGCCCACCTGCGTGCCGTGGCGGTACTGCGCCTGTCGCCCCCGCTGGCCCTGCCCGGGTTCGGCCCGGAGCGCTCAGAGGTCGAGGCAGCCGTCCGGGAGGCGGGCTGGGTGCGCTGCCCCGTGTGCGCGTACGCCGGACCGTCGGCCACCCCTACCTGCCCCGTCGGCGCCCCAGTTGGAGATCGGCCCGTAGCGTCGTTGGCCGAGTCCGGCCGACACCGCCGTGCCCCGGCGGCCCGGCTGTCGGTGGGGACGGAGGCGGAGGTGTCCGGCATGCGCAGCATCACCTGCCCACCCTCGATATGGATACGGGCCCGGGCGCCCTTGGATGTCGCCGCACTCGTCAGCGCGCGGCAGCAGCGCCTCAGCCCAGCCGCCGCTGCGGGCCGCACCGTACGCACTGGAGCGGGCCGCCCGCGAAGCTCGCGACCCGCCGAGGCTGCGACATGGCGCCCCGTCCGGACGGCACCGCTCAACGTGTAGCGCCGCCGATTCCGCGGCGCAGAGTACCGGCGCGGGGGCAGAGCGAAATTGCGAGTCACGACCCCTCTCGTGGTTCCGTGCGGAAGTCGAAGTATGCCCACGCGAAGATCCCGACAGCCGCCACCGCGCCCACGACCAGGGCCTGCACGGGGGTTGGCGCGCTTCGAGTGAGGTAGACGGCCAGGCCCGTCGCCAACATGCCCACCAGCATCACCATGCGGCTGACGAAGTACCGCCCCGGGGCGCGCCGACACCACCTTGCCGCTCCGCGAACACCCCTCTCGCCGCCGCCTTCACCGGCTTGTCCGCACCCCGGCGCCGCTTCGCCCGATACTCCAGCACGAGACCGACCGCCAGATAGAGCACGAGAATCCCGATCACCAGGGCCCAGTCAGCCGGCCCGTCCATGCTGTTCCCGCGCGCCGTCGTCGTGGCCGAGACAGCAAGACTCATCAGAGCACCCCGTTCTTCCCCAACGGACAGACCCCCTCGGCCTGACCGGCACAGGAATTCCAACTACCCCGTATCTGCGTCTTGTTGCCAGGATTACTGAAGGGGAGGGCATCAACTTCACACCGTGCTGCGGGCGGTCGCCTCAGGCCTACCAGAATCCCAGGGCTGCGGAAGTACACGGCGTGTGTAGCGGAGGGACGCCGTCAGCACGCCGCCGAGGTCGCTGTCCGACCTGTGGTCAGTGATCACGGGGTCTCGCCCGGGTGCTGCTCGCCTGAGTCGAACGCGCTGCGAGCGGCTCACGCTGGGGTGCGGAGTACAGCGCCGTGGTTCAGCTCAGCACCGAAAGGCACCCGCAATGACTCGGTTGCCCCGGCCACTGACAGAACCGGGGCGGTGTCCCAGACCGACACCTTCAGCCGCCCCTCGCTCTGCGCAGCCGCGCCCATGCCGACGCGCCCGCTTCCTGAATCCGAGAGTCAGGCTTCTCGCGAACATGCTGTTCTTCTCTCACGGAAGCCACATCGAAGCTGCAGCGTGCTCCGCGGCTGTGATGCCCAGGGCATCAGGGGGAAGGAGGTGTACAACGTGAGGAGGCTGTTGTGCAGCGTGATCGAATGGGGCTGGCCGAGGTACTGGCAGCGGCGGAGGATGCCGCACCGGTACGTTCCCTGGATGTCGTGGCGCACAATTTGCGCACACGGTTCGGCGCGCGTTACGTCTCATTCCTGTTCGTCGACGTCGTCGGCCGACGCCTGCTGCGCGTCAACGAGGAGAAGACGACGCGAGAGGAACGCGGCGCGGATCAGGTCCCTCTGGACGGCAGTATCTATGACGAGGTCCTGCGTACCCAGAAGGTGATGCTGGCACCGCAGGATGCGCAAGGGCAGCGAGTGCTCGCCCCGGTCACCAACCGCGGCGACGCCATCGGTGTCCTGGAGCTCTACCTCACCTACGTCACACAGGACGTGCTGGAGCAGGTCGAAGAGGCCGCGCACGCGCTCGCGTACATCATCGTCACCGACCGTCGCTTCACCGATCTCTACCACTGGGGCAACCGCACCGCCACCGTTACTCTGGCCGCGGAAATCCAGCGCCAGCTCCTGCCCTCCGCGCCGTCGTGCGAGGCCGACGAGTTCGCTCTCGCCGGAGCCCTGGTGCCGGCCTCCGACATTGCGGGCGACACCTACGACTACAGCCTGGACGAGGACACCCTGCATCTGTCCATCACCGATGCGATGGGCCACGACGTCGCCGCCTCCCTCATCGCCACCCTCCTGGTCAACGCCTCCCGCGGCGCCCGCCGCGCCGGCGTCGGCCTCGCCGAACAGGCCCGCCAGGCACACCAGGCCCTCCTCGACCACAGTCGCCGGACCTTCGCCACCGGCCAGCTCCTGCGCATCGCCCTGGACGGGAGCGGCGCCCAGCTCGTCAACGCCGGTCACCCATGGCCCCTGCGACTGCGCGACGGCACGGTCGAGGAGATCAAGCCGCACATCAACCTCCCCTTCGGAGTTCCCGGACAGGGCCCTTACCAGGTGCAGGACATCGACCTGCGCCCCGGTGACCGTCTCGTGCTCTACACCGACGGCATGCAGGACCGTCAGGCAGGATTCGTCGATCTGCCCGGCCTCGTCCGTGACACCGCCCTCGAGCACCCTCGTGAGGCTGTACGGGCCATGGTGGCCGCAGTCTCCGACGCCTGCGACGGCGATGTCGCAGACGACGCCACCGTGCTGTGCCTGGACTGGCGCGGCCCCCGTCCATAGGGTTCACCGGGCCCATGTAGGTGGGGGACAGAGCACCCGCCCACGCTGGAACACGCCGCGAGGGGTTCGCCAGCCCGACGAAACATCGTCAAAGGGTCCTGTTTGCTCCGCTATGCACGGCGCACCCTACGCGAGTGCAAGCGCCCAATGGCCACTCTGTGCGCCCTCCCGGTTCCCATGAGTGACGGAAATGATGAGCACACTGCACATGACCCGGTGACGATCCGCGTCCCCCGGTCCCTCGGCCGGTAAGTGGGCCGACGGCGAAAGGAGTTCTGGGTGTTGCTTCTCATCTCCCCGGACGGTGTCGAGGAGGCTCTCGACTGTGCGAAAGCGGCGCAACATCTCGACATCGTCGACGTCAAGAAGCCTGACGAGGGCTCTCTGGGGGCGAACTTCCCCTGGGTCATCCGGGAGATCCGCGACGCGATACCGGCGGACAAGCCGGTGTCCGCCACCGTGGGCGACGTTCCGTATAAGCCGGGGACCGTTGCGCAGGCCGCGCTCGGCGCGGTCGTCTCCGGCGCCACGTACATCAAGGTCGGTCTCTACGGATGCACGACGCCCGATCAGGGTGTCGACGTCATGCGCGCGGTCGTTCGGGCGGTGAAGGATCACTGCCCGGAGGCGCTCGTCGTGGCCTCCGGCTACGCCGACGCCCACCGGATCGGCTGTGTCAACCCGCTCGCTCTCCCCGACATCGCTGCCCGCGCCGGTGCCGACGTAGCCATGCTCGACACCGCGATCAAGGACGGGACGCGGCTCTTCGACCACGTATCGCCGGATGTGTGCGCCGAGTTCGTCCGGCTGGCTCACGCCGCCGGCTTGCTCGCCGCCCTCGCGGGGAGCATCAAGCAGGCCGATATCGGGCCGTTGACCCGGATCGGCACGGACATCGTCGGGGTGCGTGGAGCGGTCTGTGAGGGCGGCGACCGGAACACCGGCAGGATTCAGCCGCATTTGGTGGCCGGCTTCCGGGCGGAGATGGACCGGCACGCCCAAAAGCACGCGGCCGGCGTCACCGCCGTGCGTTGACCACCGGCATGCCGACTCGCGAGCCCCATCGCGTGCCCGGACGCCGGGCCGGACGTCTCCCCGCTGTCGACCCGGCCACCGGAGAGGTCCTCGCGGAGGCCCTCGACGAGCAGCCGGTCGGGCCCGGCCTCGACCCGGACACCCTGCTGGAGGGCCGGTCAACAACGTCACCCCAGCGGGCCCGGGTTCAGCAGCGGGCGTGGGCGGCCGGCGGCCGCGCTGCGACCGGCAGCCACCGACTGGACGGCCTCGACGAAGCCGTCGACGCCACCGGCTTCGGACTGGGTGGCTCCATGCGGGGCTGGGGCACCAACCCCGCCCGGGCCGAGGCGATGGCCGACCGGCGCGAATGCGGCACGGCCTGGATCAACCACCGCGCCGAACTGTCCGTCGCCCAGCCCTGCACCGCAGGCGTCAAAGGCAGCGGCGTCGGCGTGGCGGGCGGACCGTGGGGGACGTACGGCGGCGACCTGCGGCCGCTCGCCGTCCACCACCTGCGAAGGGCGTGACCTGAGGTTCCAGGCGGCCGTACTGCGCTCGTACGAGGGCCCGTTCACGATCGAGGAGGTGTGCCTGCAGACCGAGCCCGCCGTCGGCGAGATCCTGGTGGAGATCGCGGGCACCGGGATGTGCCGGACCGATCTCGCGGTCCGGCGAACCGCCGGCCGCAGCCCCCTGCCGGCCGTCCTCGGCCACGAGGGCGCCGGAATCGTGGTGAGGACCGGCGGCGGCCCTGACACCGCGGTCGATGTAGGTGACCACGTCGTGCTGAGCTTCGACTCCTGTGGGCACTGCCGGAACTGCCGCAGCGGGGTTCCCGCCTACTGCGACTCCTTCGCCTCCCTCAACCTCTTCGGAGAACGCGACGAGAAGCCGCCGCGGCTCACCGACGCGACCGGCAAAGCACTGGCGCCCCGCTGGTTCGGCCAGTCCTCGTTCGCCGCATACGCGCTCGTCCCGGAGCGCAATGCCGTACGGGTGGACCCCGCACTGCCGCTCGAACTGCTCGGGCCCCTCGGCTGCGGCTTCCTCACCGGTGCCGGAGCCGTGCTGAACTCCTTCGGCGCGGGCCCCGGGGACCACCTGACGGTGTTCGGTGCCGGAGCCGTGGGCCTGGCCGCGGTGATGGCGGCCACCGCCGCAGGCGTACCGGCCGTCGCCGTCGACCGGCATCCCGAGAGGCTCACCCTGGCCGAACGGTTCGGCGCGACCCCGCTCCACGCCGGCTCACCCGACCTGCCCGGACGTATCCGGCGCCTGACCGACGGCGGCGCCCAGTACGCCCTGGACACCACGGCCGCGCCGCCCCTCATCAACGCGGCGCTCCAAGCCCTGCGCCCCACGGGCATCCTCGGCTTGGTGGCACGCCTGCACACCCCCCTGTCCCTCGAACCGGGCACACTCGACCGGGGCCGCAGCGTCCGTCACATCTGCGAGGGGGACGCCGTACCCGCAGTGCTGATACCCCGGCTGATCCGACTATGGCAGGCCGGCCTTTTCCCCTTCGACCAGCTGCTCCAGACCTACCCGCTGGCCGGCATCAACGAGGCCGAACGCGACTGCGACGCGGGCCGGGTGGTCAAACCCGTCCTGCTCCCGGAGAGGGTGAACCGATGAGCGAGGCACACGGCATAGTGGGCGCACCCCATCCGACGAGTGCACACCCGAGTGCACATCTCGCGTCCCCCACCACCCGGCCGACGGAGGAAGGATGAGCGGCACGGCGTCGCAGGACACAGACGTGGACGGTGTGAACGGAGGTGTGGGCCTGACCGCCCTCCTGGTCGCCGCGGCACGGGCGATCGAGACCCACCGCCACGACAGCCTGGCGCAGGACGTCCACGCGGAACACTTCGTGCGCGCGGCCCCCGCCTGCGAGCACTGGCCGGTGCGCATCGAGCAGGTTCCGGACGGGGACGCCGACCCGCTGTGGGGCCGGTTCGCCCGCTACTTCGGTCTGCGGACGAGGACCCTCGACGACTTCCTCCTCCGGTCGGTCGGTACCGGCGCCCGCCAAGTCGTCCTGCTGGGAGCGGGGTTGGACACCCGCGCCTTCCGGCTGGACCTGCCGTCCGACTGCGTCGTCTTCGAGATCGACAGGGCGGGTGTGTTGGCCTTCAAACAGCAGGTGCTCACGGACGTGTCAGCCGCCCCGAAGGTGACACGTGTCCCCGTACCGGTCGACCTGCGCGCGGACTGGGTCAGTACGTTGACCACCTCCGGCTTCGACCCGGCCGTGCCGAGCGTGTGGCTGGCCGAGGGGCTGCTCTTCTATCTGCCGGGTCCCGTCGAGACGTATCTCATCAACACGGTGGACAGGCTGACCACCGTCGGCAGCGCTCTGGCCTTCGAGGCCAAGCTGGAGAAGGACCTGCTGGCGTACCGCGACAGCGCGATCTACACGGCGACGCGAGAACGGATCGGCATCGACCTGCTCCACCTCTTCGCCAAGGGGCCACGCCCCGACTCCGCGGGAGACCTGACGGCCAAGGGCTGGTCCACCGCCATGCACACGCCCTTCGACTTCACCCGCCTCCACGGACGTGGCCCCCTCCCCGAACCGAACGACGCGTTGGAGGGCAACCGGTGGGTGTTCGCACACAGGCCCCGGCCATGACGGGGCCCGCCGCAAGCCCCGCCCGGAAAGACGTGCCCCGATGGAGGCGGCAACTCGGGTGCGGTCGAAACCCGAGTGTGGTGGAGTGGTTGCCGCCTCCACCAGGCCAGGCCGTTGACGGGCCGTGTCAGACGGCCTGGGCGGCCACCAGTCGGTCACCGGGAATCCCGGCCATGTCCGGCGCGTAGTAGTCCTCGATGCCGGCGGCCCACGTGGCCACGGTGATGCGGTCCTCGGCGTCCGGCTCGAAGGCGTCGAAGAGCGCGTGGATGTTCGCCTCCTCGAAGCCGATCGCCGTCATCAGCGACACGAAGAGGGGGCGCTCGATCAGGCCGTCCCCATCGGGGTCGCCGAGGGCGGAGAGTGCCTGCGCGAATTCGGTGATCGTGGGCCCGAAACGCTCGGGGTCGAGCACGAAGGGACGGAACTCGTCCACGGTGATCACACCGTCGCCGTTGGCATCCAGTTCAGTGGCCAGTGTCGTCCAGTAGCGACGGAACGCGGCACGGATGGCGGCCTTGGCGTCGTCGTCCGACGCGGTCGCCGCCTCCAGAACACGGTCCGTCATGAGATCGAAATCACCGGAGTCGATGACTCCGTTGCCGTTGGCGTCGAAGAGAGAGAAGACCAGTTCCACACGCTTGGCGGCCTCGATTCGCAATGTCCTCACCTGTCTGCTCCGACCCGACGATTCCGGGCCTGCCCAATGGGTGCCTCTACCTGACCGTGTGGGGACACACGCCCAACCCCGGCTCGTATAGCGGCCATGACCCATGGAACCGCCACGGAGGGCCGCGGACTGTGCGATCTCCACTTGTGGTGACAGAAGGACTGCTGAATGAGCGTGTGTGACAAGTCAGATGCTCACCTGTGTCAACCAGACTGCTTCCACCGATCCCGTTCATCAGCTCATATGACCTCACGGGTGACGCCCTCCTGAGACATGGACGCCGGGACCGTAGCGGTGGCTTTTGCGGAAGCCAGGTTCGACGCCCGGCAGGCCTTCAGGCATGAGGACCTGGCCTACGACGTCCGCGGCCCCGGCGGAACTCGCGGAGCGGGAGCGCAGCATCGGCGGAGAGTTCGGCCAAACGGCGACGTCGGTGCCCGGTCGTAGGTCGTAGGCGGTGCCCGTGGGCGGCGCGGCGATGCGCTGCGGGTCGATGCTGGACACGCTGACGCAGACCGAGCCCCGCGACGGTAACAAAGCCGCCGCGCCGAACTCGCGCCGCGCGCCGGCGGGTACGTCCAGGCAAACGTCGACGCCTGGCTCGCGCGCACAGGGGCCGCGCACTGCGGGCAATACCGCGCCCCCCGCAGTCCGCGAGCCGCCGCCGGCCTCCTGCCCCGCCGGTTCTCTCGTACGCCGTCGGCATCGGCCGGCGTACGCGCAGATATGCGGCGTGAAATCACCCGGCGTGCGGGAGGTGGCCCGACCAGCGGAACCGCGCTGCCAGTTGCAGGTGTCTTCGGCACAACAGACGGAGTGCCCATGAGCCAGCCACAACGTGATACTTCGAACCTTCTGTCCGAGAACTTGGACTACGCCCTCAGAACGGCTGCGAGCGAACTCACCCGCGGCGAGACGAAGGCGAGCATTCTCCTGGCCATCAACAGCGTCGGCCTGGGCTTCGCCACGACGAGCCTCGACAGCGAACAACCCGTTGCTGTGCTGGTCACCGGAGCGGCCGGTGCAGTCTTTCTCCTGCTCGCCACTCTCACTCTGCTCGTCGCTGTTCGTCCCAACGCTGTCGACCGAGCCGGCACCTCGTTGGGCTGGTCTCGCTGGAGGACGATGGACGTCGACGAGTTACGGGCCCACCTGGATGTGGAGAGGCGAGCGGAAACGATTGTTTTCCTGTCACGCGGGGTCAGCTTGAAGTTCCAGATGTTGCGACGCGCAGTGAACTTCATTCTGGTCGGCGTCACCTTCGTGGCCGTTGCTGCGCTACTGAGAGCCTTTCTCTGAGCTTCCATCTGCGCCCCGGTGTCCGGCACACAGACTCTGCGTGTGTACGCCGGGGGCAACCGTGAAGCAGGCGAGGGGACTACGTGGGCCCGCTGCGTCAGGCTGTGGGCCGGACGCGAGGTATACCCTCCAGCGTCAACTGTCACCGAGATCTTCCTCGGTGTGGGGTCCGGGGGGCGCATGACCAGGAAAGTGATGCCGCCGCGGGGGTCCGATGGAACCGCTTCGGCGCGATGGGCGAAGGACAGGTGAAAGCCCACGTATTCGAGCATCGTCCCCTGGACGAGAGGAGCCCCGATGACCGTCGGACCAGGCGTCGACATCGGCACCGCGCGTGCCGATACGGAAAGCGACGCCTCCGTGATCGCGCGGTCCCGGGATGAGCCCGAGGCGTTCGCCGCGCTCTTCGACCGGCACGCCGACGCCGTGCACCGTTACGCGGCCCGCCGCCTCGGTGGCGAGGTCGCCGATGACCTCGTGGCGGAGACCTTCACCACCGCATTCCAGCAGCGGCACCGCTACGACCCGGCCCGCGGCGCGAGCGCCGACGCCCGGCCCTGGCTGTTCGGCATAGCGACCAACTTGGTCGGTCGGCATCGGCGGGCGGAGGCGCGCCGGTTCAAGGCCATGGCCCGGGTCCCGGCCCTCGCCGACCTCGACGAGCGCTGGCCGACCGGGCCGCGGACCGGGTGGTGGCGCGGGCCGTACGCCGTGAGCTGGCGGCGGCACTGGCCGCGCTGCCCGCTCGGCACCGGGACGTGCTCCTGCTGGTGGCCTGGGGGGATCTCAGCTACGAGGAGGCGGCCCAGGCCCTCGGTGTCCCCGTGGGCACGGTCAGATCACGGCTGCACCGGGCTCGCACCAAGCTGCGCGAAGCATTGGGCGGAACCAATCCGACGGCACTGCGAGAGGTATCCGACCATGAATGACGAACTCGAACTCCTGAAGGAGTGGGACGCGGACGCGGCCCCGCTCACCGGCCAGGCCCGGGACCGGGCCCGGCACCAGCGTGCTCAACGCGATGGCCCACGCGGACCAGCGCACCGGCACCAGTCCCGGTCGCCGCCATGTACTGCGCTTCGCGGCGGCCGCGGTGGTCGCCACGGCCGTAACGGGGACGGCGGTGCTGATGGGCACGGACGGCTCCGGCGAGGGCAGTTCACCGGGCACGAGCTCCCCGCGGGTGGAGATCGCCGCCCGCGACGGTGCTGAACGGGGCGGCGGCGTGGGAACGCAAGCAGGAGAAGGAGCCGGTGGCGCCGCGCGACGACCAGTTCATCTATTCCAAGCGGATCATCAAGGAGACGGAACAGAAGACCGGCAAGGTCAAGAGCTACACCGACGAGATGTGGGACTCAGTGGACGTCTCAAAGCCCTCCTTGTCCATGGAGCTGGGCCGCGAGATGTGGGAGGAGCCCGCGGGCAAGGGCGGCGGGGTGTGGCCACCCCGGAAGTGGAGCGAGCTGAAGAAGCTGCCCCAGGACCCGGAGAAGCTCATCTTGGCCATCATCTCCCTGGGCTCCCGCACCGACGACCGGTCGGTCAGCGATCTCGACAAGAACGAGCGGTTCGGGGCCTACTGGTTGCTCGGCGAACTCCTGAAGAACCCGGTGCTGCCCCAAGGACTGCGGCCTGCGGCGTACGAGGCGCTGGCCGTTGTGCCCGGCGTCAAGACGATCCCGGGAGTGAAGGACTCTGCCGGGCGGACCGGCGTGGGGATCGCCCATACCGGGCGTGGGTCCTCCGAAGACAAGTACCTGATCTTCGACCCGTCGTCGTATGAATTCCTGGGCTTCCGCGACGAGCGCATCTCCGCTTCCGGGAAGAGGAAGTACATCCAGCTGTCGCACGTAGTGGATTGGGGGATCGTCGACCGGGTGAGGCAGCGCCCGTAGCCGCCGTCCCGCGGCCGGGACCCACAGGGCTGTCGGGTGATGCCGTCGTACACGCCCGGGTGTCCCGGCCCGCAGGGCTTCGTTGGGCAGCACACCGTGGCCGCCCAACGAGCCACGGGCACGCACTTGAGGGTAGGGGACCGGTGAGCAACCGAGTTGCGGTCGAAGACACCATTGGAGTGGGGCGTGCGGTGATCGACTCCTCGCACGTGCGGGCCGCCCGACGGGGCCCAAAAGCGGCCCGAGCCTGGTCGACCGCGCACGGCCGAGCAGCAAGCACCACCTCATCGTCGATGGACAGGCCATACCGCTCGCGGTGTCGCTCACCGGCGGAAACCGCCCCGACGTCATCCGACTTGAGCCGCTGCTCGACAAGGTTCCCGTCGTCGCGGGCCGGGCCGGCAGACCCCGCCGACGCGTCACCGGTCCGGGCATCTTCCGTTACGTCGTCGAGCGCACAATCGCCTGGCTCCACGGTTTCCGCCGCCTACGCATCCACTGGGGAGTCTCCACGGCTTCGATGTTTCACACTGCACGGGCGGGTAGCCCTCTTCTGCCTGTGGCTGACGTATCTCCGAGATCAGATCACCAGGGTCTGGGCAGGCCCTGCACTGGCGGGTTCGCGCCGAAGGCCGGGGCGTTCTTTGTGCGCCCGGGTTCGCCGACCGCGCCGGCCACGCGGGCGCAGTGCCAAGTAGTGGGCGGCTGCTCTGCTGGGTCATGCGGGCGAGGAATGGCAGCGTTCACAGACACATGTCCGCACACCGGCGCGCGGCGTGCCGCTCGCCGGTGGTTTGCTGGGAAGCTGGCTGCTGGCCGGTGGTCGCCGAAGAGGCGTGAAGTGATCTGCGCCCGCCGCGCGCACTTCCTCCAGCGCGACGCAGGGTGAAAGGACAGGAATGGTCACACGCAGAGGATTCATCGACGGAGTCTCGGCGGCCGGTGCGACAGCGCTGTTCGGTGTGCAGCCGTCGGCCTTGGCCGCCACGGCTGGAGAGGGGGCTGGGACGGACACCGAGGTGAAGGCGCGTGACGCGATCCGAGAGGTCAACGCGGGGATGCGCGCGAGTTATGCCGCACTCAAGTCCGAGATGATCCGTCGTCTGAGTCCCGTGATCGTGGTCCAAAACGACGCCGCCGGCGGCAAATTCACTCTTGTCCGTGACGGAAACCCCCAGCAGTCCGTCAGGCCGGTGCCCGAGCTGTTCGAGCTGGCGAAGTCGATCAGTCACGTACCCCAAGGCATTTTCTCGATCCTCGCCGCGTATCTGAGCGACAGGCTGCCCAACCTCCCCAACGCCTGCCGCATCGACCCCCACGACCTGGACATGGTCGCCTTTGCGGGGCCTCGGTCAGACGGCTGGAGTGGCCCGCTCCAGAGTTACGCTGCCACGCTCACCACCGCACGCAGCCAGCTCGGAAAGGCCAACCTGCCCCATCAACTGGAGTTTTCCTGCGGGCAGATCCTCGATGAAGCGCTGCGATTCATCCGTGATTGCGTCAGCAGCGGGACCTTCGACATGGCCTCGCTCCAGGAGTTCTCGGCCAAGACCTACCCCAGTATCCGCACGAACATGACGTATGCGGCCGCCGCGCAGATCTCGGGTGTGGAAGGGCTCATGCGCTCGTGGCGGGACCTGGTCGGAGAAAAGGCATGGGAGGACCTGTATACCGTCGTGCTGTCGATCTGGACGACGTCCGAGCTGAACCAGGCATCGATCATCATCAGGCGATGCCTGAACCCGGCGAAGGTCGCCACGCATCTGATCGACCTGCCGACGGCCGAGGTTCCTCGCGACCCCGTCTTTGTCGCCCTGGACAACCTCGCCCGGATCGTTCAGGACAACGTCTCGGCCGAGACGGTCTTCCCCACCGATCTGGCGATCGCGGACGCCTTCAAGGGCAAAGAGGACCTGCTCTCCGTCGAAATCCTGGCCCAGCTCGGAGCACCGACCGGGGCATCCACTCTCGCTCCCTTGGCAGCGTCCGTCTGTCCCCTCGGTAAGCAGAAGCCGCACCCCGCCGTGTAACGGACTGTTCGGTGCATCAGCTCCGGTCGCCTGCCAGCTCGTGGCGCGGTCCTGAGCCGGAAGCGCGCCGGTGCGCACCCGGGCGTGCTCGGAGCGCCGTTCGAGAGGCGGTGCGTAATCCTTCGTGGGCGGTTGGGCGACGCAGGTAGCGGGACCGCCGGTCGCCGGGGGCGGTGACCGGGCTGAACCCGGGCCGAGCTGGAGGACATCTCAGCGGACCGTATGGGAAGCGACACCTCGTTCGCGGTGGCCCGGCTGGAGGACAAGACGGTACGCGCATGGGGCATGACGCCGCTGGGCAGTTGGCAACGGTTCCCGGAACGACCGGGCCAGACCCGGTGTAGTGGCCGGGCTGCAGGATGTCGATGACGTGGCGGCGGGCGGCGCGTAGGCGCTGGCGGTCAGCAAGGGCCGGGTGTGGTCCTGGGGCGAGGACGGCGACGGGCAGTTGGGCAACCGATCCGGGACGACAGCGCGTCCCGGTGCAGGTGCCGAACATCTCCATGGCCCGTCAGGTGGCAGCGGGTGTGACTGCAGCCTGGCGCTGACGGAGGACGGCACCGTGTGGTCGTGGGGCAGTGGTGTGCGCGGGCAGCTCGGCACGAGTAGGCGGACCTCGCAGTACGTGCCTCAGCAGATCGAGGGCCTCAGCGGTATCGACGAGGTCGCGGCGGGTGTCACCACGGCGTCGCCCGCACAGAGAAGGGCTTCGTGCGGACATGGGGCGACAACCTCCAGGGCCAGCTGGGCGACGGCACCTCCAAGGCCAGCAGCGCCGAGCCGGTGGAGGTGTGCCGGCGGCCTCTGCGCGGCTGCCACGGCAGGGGCCGTTGCTCCGCCACCTCCCGCCTCCTGCAAGTGAACGGCGAGGGCCATTCCACCGCCAAGATACCCAACCTGAAGGGGCCCAACGGTGAGGTCGGAGCCGTGGCCGGCGCCAACGCCGACGGCAAGGCGGGCGCCCAAATGGGACTGCAGGCCACGTTCTCCGCCGCGTTTAAGCCGCACCACGCCAAAACATGGACCACCAAGCACGCCGAGGCAACCAAGTACCAGATGACCGTCAAACGCGGAGACATCCTGGTGCTCGGTGCCAGCTCGGCAATGGAACGGATCTCCGGCACACTGACGACCAACCGCGGGGGGCCTCGTAAGAGAGGTCATCGCCGATGGCCCCTCTACCGTCAACAGCAGCTCATTCGCTGCCCGCACGAACACTGTGCCCGGCGACACGTGTGACCGGCTGCGCCCCGCGGGCAGCACCGACCGCTCCCTGCCAGCTGCCAAGCGCAGCGCTCCGCCGCGAATCTGGGCGACGGCGCGGCTGCACCGGACACGGCTGACGGCCTGATGCCGCTGCCGGCCGATCCCGCGCGAAAGGCACAGCAGCCCCAGTGACCCGCTCTCCAGCACCACAGCACCGCACGGGACCGGCGCCCGCACGGCAGCGCCCTGCCTTCACCTCTATGGCTCTTGTCGGCCTGACTGCCGTGGCCACCACCGTGCCGACGGCCGCCGCGGCGAACTTGAACCCCGTATCGTCGCCGTCATCAACGCCGGCTTTACCGAGCCGTCCTTCACCTCCAGCGGCAGCGAGGCCAAACTCGCGGGCTGGACCGTCCAGTACCCCTGCCGGTCGCTGCCCTCGGACGCCGCCCACCCCGACAACCTGCCGGCCCTGCAGCAGCCGCGCGTGCACCGACACCCAACTCGCAGCCGGACAGCCCTACACCCCAGGGCTCCGGTGGCCCGCAGCAGAGGTTCACCACCGATCAGGCAGCACCACCTGGCACCGCGAGCGCACCCGCACCTTCACCGCGAACGCGAACGAGCCGCTCAGCACCTTCGCCACCGCACAGACCACCGGCATTTGGGACTGCACCATCAGCCACGATCGGCCAGTGCGGTTCACCGGGCGCTCCTACGACAACCTGAGCCAGCAGGCGGGCATCAACCGCCTGTCCATGCTCACGGGTGATGTGAACCAGCAGTTCGAGACCGGTATCGCCGCGAGTTCACCCGAGCCGTGGCGCTGGACGACCACCTCCGAGCGGAAGTTTCACGAGATCGTCGAGGTCGGTGAAGCCAGTTGGATCGAAGCCAGCCATGCCACCAACGCACTGACGGCTGGTTCACCAGCGACGCCGGCGACCCCGACAAGCAGATCCGCCTGCATGTCGTCGCCAACGGCCCCTCACTCCTGGTGCCCGACCGCATCTACCAGCGCACCGGCCCCATGACAGCGGCTGAGAAAACGGGCTGCCGCTCGGACCGTCCCTTCGCACCTACCCCCCCCCGTGGACGCGAAAGCTCCCGCGGCAGCCACCGACCGCAACAACTGACACCCAGCTGCAAGTCGCTCGCCAAGTGAGCACGCAGACACGACCAGGTGGTGAGTCAGCGAATCTGAGCGTCATGATTGACAGCTGTGCCCAACTGCCCGCGACGATGCATGGCCGGGGAAGCTCTTGGGCAAGGTTCTGAACGCGACCCGACGTCCGCTTGCCAAGACCCGTTTGGCGGCGCTGAGTCGCTAGTGAACTTTGGAGTGGACATGTCAACCGGCAAGTCGGCACGGTGAAGTGGTTCAACGACGAGAAGGGGTTCGGCTTCATCACTCCGCACGAGGGCGGCGACGACCTCTTCGTGCACTTCAAGGCCATCGAGTCCGATGGTTTCAAGTCCCTCAAAGAAGGCCAGACCGTCTCGTTCGTCGCTGAGCGTGGGCAGAAGGGCATGCAGGCAGCGCAGGTCCGCCCGGAGTAACCGGCTTGCGGGCTGGGTGCCGCAGGTGGCGAACTCGTCACCTGCGGCACCCAGTCACACCGGTGCAGACACAAGTCGCCTGCAACGCCTCGTACCGAGCACTCGCCGCGACTCGCCCTTGCGACACCACCGCCTGATGCTCCTGCCCGTACGGATGCGGTGGGCACCCTCGCTGGGAGACCGCTCTCTCGGTATTGGCCGCCCGCTCCGAGCTGCGTCGGATCGCCCGCTCCCGGGGAGTTGTCCGGGCCGCATGACCGGGCTGCCTCGGTCGGCCAGGGGCCGGTAGGAGCAGCTGCGGATGTACTAGGTGCACACACGCGAGGGGCAGCGGATCGCCGTCCGCGCCGATGAGGTCCAGGCGCTGTGCGAGCTCGGCACCGTGGAGCAGACCGAGACACGCGACGAGTACGAAGCCGTACGCGACGAACTCACCCGGCAAGTCGGAGCTACGTCCAGGCGTACATCGACACTTGGCGCGCCCGCGCCCAATGCCCTGGCCACGCGCTTCGGGCACTTCCCGTGACCCGGCCGCCTGCGAAGCCGCCACCGGTTCTCTCCCGCCGTCAATCCTCGCCCGGCCGCGCTGCTCGTCAGACTCGCCCAGCGCACGTGCCCCGCGTCGCCACCCGCCGACCGGCGTTCGCGGCCCGGCCCGCCACAACGGAACCCGAGCGCCGGTGTTCTCGCGGTATTCCTCGCCCGCGCCCGCTCCGGCGCCAGCTGACCCCACCACGCCTCCCGTACCCCCTGACATCGAACTGGGGTCGGTTGCCACCGAAGATAGACCGTCAGCGGCTTCATCGAATCACGTTGTGGTTTCGTTCCACGTCAGCAGTTGGCGTCGAGTTCGGTTCAGTGCAGGGCCGAAAGCCCCTGAGTGGCTGAGCGCGAAGGCGAGTATCGTCATGATTCTTTTGATACCGGTGGTGTTGCTGGCCGCCCTTGCGTTGGTCGTCTTCTTCCTGGTGAAAGCCTTCAGAGTTGCCTGGCGGGGGGGGGGGAGTTCTGGGGCGGATGGCGGCGTGTGATCGCTGCTGCCGCCTTAGTGTGCGCAGCCGTAGGTACTGCCTCTTGCTCGTTAGGTGGCCATCGGGTTGATGTCGACCGTGTTCGTGGCGCAGGACGGCGGGGCGGACTCGGCCCCATTCCCCGTCGATCACCCGTGCCGGTCCAAGCTGCGAGGAGCGGTGGGGTATGACGTTCAATTCCTCAGGCTGCGCACCGTATGCGTCATGGAAGACGGAGAGCGGAAAGCCGTAGAGGACGTGCCACCCAGGGTTCGGCTGACAGCAGCGGCATCGGTGGCCTGTACTGCCGTGTTGACGGGGATCGCGTGGACTGTCCGACCCCGTGTCTCCGTGAAGGCTTGAGGCGCATCCGAGGCGACAGTTTCCCCAGTGCGTGGTGGTCGTGTGGTGCGACGAGGCCCTATAGCGGCCTGTTGACCGGCCCGAAGCTTCCGACGACTCAGGTTCAAGACCGGTGCGCCTCGTATCGGCCCTATCGCCCGCACATCATCCCCCCGATGATCAGGCGATGAGGAGCGAGTCGTCCTCCACGCGGGCGCCAGGCAGCCGGTGGCGCGCGGCGATGAGGGCCGCGTCGATGTCGCGCGTACCGGTCGACACGCACAGGGTGTATGCGACGTCGTTCATGCGCTGCCGCGCCTCGGCGGTGCCGTTCTCGGCGTGCAGAGCCCGCAGCGCCTCGTACTGCTCGACCAGATCCTTCAGCACTGCCGGGTGCGCCATCAGCATCGGAAGCTCCCTTTCACCGAATCCGCTTGGGTCCTACATCCATCCTCTGCCCCGGGTCCGCACCACTATGCCCATCTTCTTTCGGACAGATGGCGCCTGCGGCGGGGCACGGGGCCTCAGCCAGAGGGCAGGGCCTTCATGCAGGAGACCGCCGTCCTTCAGGGCGCGGCAGACTCGCCCCCCGAACCGGTCCACAGGGCTCTGAGTCGGTCGGGCGGGTGGGTGAGGACCTGGGGCGGGGCGGAAACCTGGCGGTTGCGAGCTACAACCAGGCCGGGCCGGGCCCTCCGCGGCGCGCGGCCGACGCGTTGGGGAGCTGTGAGCAGCTGGTGGGGAGCGTACGCCGTACCGTGTGCTTTCGCCCCAGTGCGCCCCCGTGCCGCTGCCCGTCGCGAGTGCCGCTCATCCGGCGAGCGGTCGGGTCATGACACCTTCGTAGCGAAATCGTCGGCCCCGTGCCAGGCCGGCACCGGCTGCAGGTACAGGTGGCGAAAGGACCACGGACGTGGAACCGCAGAAGCCAGTGGAAGCGGGAACGCTGCACACGCAGGAGGACGCCTACCGGCAGGCTTTCACACGTTTTCTCGCCGGGACGGATGAGAAGAGCAATACTCACGCATACCTGCGGGACATGGTGGGGCGGCTGCACGCCCGGCAGGTGTTCCTGGACGTGGGGCCCACCGACGGCACGACGACGCGATACCTCGCCCCGTACTTCGAACGGACTGTCTGTATCGAGCCCAGCGAGCCGATGCGGCGTGCCCTGCAACGGGCGTGCCCGCAGGCCGAGGTGGTGGGCGAACCCGTCATGGAGGCCAGGATCGAGGCGCGGGCCGACCTGGCCTTGCTCTCCCACGTGCTGTACTATGTTCCGCGCACCTAATGGGTGGCGACGGTGTCACGCATCATGCGGTGGCTGGCGCCCGGCGGTCTCCTGCTCGTACTGCTGCAGAATCCCGATGAGGCCTGCATGCGCATGGTGCGTCACTTCACCGGAGCCCGGTTCGATCTGAGAGAACTGGCGGATGAGCTGGCCGCGCTGCCACCCGGCCTGATCAGCGGCATCGAACTGGACACCGTGCCCGCCTCCTACCGCAGCAGCGACTTGGACGAGACCATCGCCACCGCCGCTTTCCACCTCAGCATCCCCGGTACGCCTGCTCCCAGGCGGGAGGCCGTCGAGGCGTATGTCCGCGAGCACCTGCGCAACCGCGAGGGCGAGTACGTCCTCCGTCACGACCAGCACGCCCTGCGCCTCCGGCGCCCGGCCTCTTAGAGGCAACCGCCGGTCCGGGCAGGGCGGCCCTGCGGGGTCAGTGGGGTGGCAGGATGCCTTCTTCCTGGGCAACGTGAGTGCAGGCCATGGCCGCGGCCGTCATTCCGAGTCGGTCGAGTACCTCGATGGACTCGAGCAGGATTTGGGTGTCGGCATCGGCCATGGCATTGCCGCAGCGGTCACGTTCGGCCAGGTCTTCGGCGGCCGTGGCGGTGCGAAGTGCTGTGACGCGATCGGCCAGCACGTTGCGCGAAGACTCCATGGCGGCGATGCCGCGTACCGCGCGGACGATGTCTTCGTCAGTCATGTCGTTCATGTCCTCCCAGACGGTGCCCGTCTGCCTCTCGTCACACCGCGGTCCCTGTCTGTGAGGCAGAACACGGTGCGTCGCCCATGCGTTCTCGGCGGCGGGGGAGGACGGGCGCCCCGCCACCGGGGGATGGTGGGCGGGGCCGGCGTGCTCGGAGGGGGGGGAGCCGAGCTGTCCGAGGTGCTGGTGCCCGGGATTCGGGGCGGTATGCCTGATGTGGCGTACATACGGTCGGCTTGCTGATCCGGTACCGGCGTATCGAGAAACGCATACAGCACCGTGACCCTCCCCTGTTTCCATGGAGGCACGGATCACAGAGGTCGGGCCGAGGGCGTGGGGCTCTCTGGTTTCGGAAGGTGCTCACGAGAGGGCATGTGCCGTGTTATGTGGGAACGCTCGTCCGGGGTTTGGGAAGGCCGTGCTGGCCGCCGGTGTCGCCATGCTGATGATGGTTCACACCGGGCCCGCCACCGCTACCGCCAACGCCGCCCCGACCCGGAGTGGTGGGAACGTACAGAAGGCGATGGATGAACTGGCCAGCATTCCCGGGGTTGTTGGGGTCGTGGGCGGGCCTACGTCGACGGGAAGTCCCTCGGGCTCGGCAGTGCGGGCTCCCGGCTGTTGGGCGGCGAGGGCGGGAGGATACCCGCGAACGCCCGCTTCCGGATCTGGTCCCAGACCAAGCAGATGGTGGCCACGTGGTACTGAAACTGGTCGAAGAAGGCGAGTTGGGGGTGGACGACAAGCTCGGTGACCTGCTGCCGGAGGTGGTGGAGAAGGATCTGGTGATGCGGGCCGACCAGATCACGGTACGGCAGATGATCCGGCACACTTCCGGCATTCCTGACTGGTACGCGCAGAAGCCGAACCCGGACGGGAGCGAGGGGGAGCCTTCGTTCGACGTGTTCGACTTTACGACCCCCTACCGGCCGCTGGACCTGGTGCGGTGGAGCCGCGATCGCCCCCGGACCGGGGAGCCGGGCGAGAAGTGGACCTACTCCAACACCAACTACACCCTTCTCGGCATGATCATCGAGAGGGTGACCGGCCATGATCTGGCCACCGAGCTGCGCACGCGCCTCTTCGAGCCGCTCGGGATGACCAGGAGCTACCTGATGGTCAAGCCGCCGGACGGCGTCAAGGGGCCGCACGGCCACGGCTACTACCCCGACGCCGATGGCAGACCGCGTGACGTGGACCGGTACAACGCCGGCCTCGCGGGGGCGGGGGCCGGTGGAGTGGTCTCCACCGCGCATGACGTGAGCGCCTTCAACCGGGCCCTCTCTCAGGGCAAGCTGCTGCCGCCGGAACTCCAGCGCATCCTGACCGACCGGCCGACCGCCGCGGCACACCTCCGAGGCAACAGCAACAGCAACAGCAGTTGCAGCGATGACTTCTCCATCACGGGCGGGTTGGCCCCTGGCTCCGTGGCCATGACCTTCTACTCGGCGGACGGACGTCGCCAGCTCGCGTTGTCGTTCACCCTGAGCGTCAAGCCCAGCGCTGTACAGCTCGACTTGGGCAAGGCCGTGGAGAGCATCTTCTGCCCATCCTCCTGAGCGGCGGCTTCGCTCCTCGGCGGCGTCACTCCAGTCGTGCATCACGGCTGGAGAGAATCGACAGGCTCACCTGGAATTGTGGACCGAGGGCCTGGAATCCTCCGGGGCTTCACCCGGCTCTACCAGTGAGCGTCGGGTCTATGCCAGGGGATCGGCAAATTCGCCCTACGCTCGCGGGCCTATGGGCCTGGCTTACTTTTCGGTCGCCGCCGACGCGCATGACCGTTCCGCCTTCCCCGTCGTACGCCTCCCAGCCCGGGGCACCCGTCCTGGCGAACCGGAGCCAGGCCCCGCGCACGTGCTCGGACAGCGCGGCCATTGCAGCCGCCTCGGCCGGTGCCGGTACGGGGCCGAGGACGCCCTCGCCGTACAACTCGGGCAGACCGGTCATGCCGAAGACGAAGGGCAGCTCAACGGTGTGGGCGACGCCCAGCACGGCTCGAACAGGGACAGTCCCACAACGCCTCCCCGGAAATCCTGAACACCTCGTCCTTGTCCCGTCACGTCAGGGCGTGGTCGATCTGGGCGATGATCTGCCAGGGCTGATGTGTGGCCGGGGGGTGAAGTCGTTCCGACTCCTGCCTCTTCGCTGGTCGGTTCCGCTGTCGCCGCATGGGAGGAGCGTTTGTTCCCGTCCGTCGTCCCGTCGGCGAGCCGGTCGTATCCGGCGTTGTCCCAACACAGCCGGTACGACCTTTGCGCTCGTTCGGGTGGCACTCCACCGGAACCGCTCCCGGCGGCGGGCGGGCCCCGGTATGACCAGGTTGTGATCACCACCTGTATGCGTGCGGCCTTGGCCGCAGCCTTCCTTGCCCTGCCCCTCACCTCGTCGTCCCCGGCTTCGGCCGCCGACGCCGACCCGGTCGCGCTCCCCATGACGTTGAAGCAGGCGGTTGCCGCCCTGCCGACGGCGGCGGAGTCGCGGGAGGGGTACACGCGCTCCCGGTTCCAGCTCTCACCGACGAGGACCGCGATGGGTGTGACACCCGCGAGGAGGTCCTCATCGCCGAGTCCCGTATCCCGGCGGCCGTCGGAGCGGGCTGCAAGGTCACCGCAGGGCAGTGGTTCTCCTACTACGACGGCGAGACTCTCACGCAGTCCCGCGCCTTGGAAGTCGCTCACCATGGTGCCGCTCGCCGAGGCCTGGGACTCCGGCGCTGGCACGTGGAGCGCGGAGCGCCGCACTGCCTACGCCAACGACCTCGGCGACGACCGGTCGCTGGTCGCCGTGACCGCGCGCAGCAACCGCTCGAAGGCCGACCAGGACCCGGCCGAATGGCCAGCCACTGCTCGCCCGATGCCCGCTGTACCTACACCACCCACTGGGTGGCGACCAAGCTCCGCTGGGGCCTGGCTGTCGACAAGGCCGAACGGCAGGCGCTGCGGGAGCTGGCCGTCGGATGCGGGCAGGAGACGGTGGAGTACGAACCCGCCGGCTCACACCGGCCTGTCTGAGGCATCCAGGAGGCCCCGCAGCCCTCCGATCGCAACCGCAGAAGCGGCGCCTACCACCTCGTCAGCACCCACTGCGCCCACCTCTTCGACAGTGTCTTTGGCACGGCCGCCGCCGGGCCTGTCTGATCCGAGGGGACTTGGCGCAGGATTCCGCTTGTTGCCGCGGTGAAGGACAGGATCGAGGCCGCCCTGCACGGGGTCTCGGGCGAGTAGCGGAGCCTTCCGAGGGGCGGAAGTCGACACCTCGACCGTCGCGCTCCACGACCGCAGCATCCGCATCAACAAGCATTCCGAGGCCGAAGTCCACGCCTTGCACCGGGCTCGGCCGCGCTCTCCGCCGACCCGGTGACGGTTCAGGAGATGTCCGGATCAAATCCGAAGCTGTGGCGGTATGACGACGAGATGAAGACGTCACCGTCACTGAGGTCCGTCATTGTGGTCGCGTACGTAGAGGCCTAAGGATTGATCGCGTGCGGCTCGCCGCGCAGAGTTCCATCCGGAATGATCAGAAGGGAAAAGACATGAACTGGACCCCTCGCTGGGCCGCAGGCCTGCTGACCGTGGGCGGCGTGGCTACGGCACTCCTCATCGGGCCGGCCGCCACCGCCCAGGCGACCGAACTCACTCCCCGGTGCCCCGGTGGCTGCGCCCAGTCCGCCTCGGACGGCTTCCAGGTGTCTTCGCTCCCGGGGCCCGGCACCGTCACTTCGCAGTGCTCCGGTGGCTGCATTCAGTCCGCCCCGGACGGCTTCCAGGTGTCCTCCACCCCAGCGGTCCTGACCACCGACGGCAACTGGGAACCCAACTAGAGGGTGTTGCGGGAGGTCGGTGTTGGGCATGTCCCGTGTACGTGGACGGGCGTAGTGTTAAGGGCTGAGCCGGTGTAGGTGGGGGCGTTCACGGGCTTGCGGATCGAGCGGTTCGCGAAGCTGGTGAAAGTGGTGCGGGAGCGGGGTGGGGCGGTGTCTGTTGCTGGCGCACCGGGTGCTGCTGGTGGTGGTGTTCCACCGCACGAACCTGACGGCTCGGCAGCCCGCCCTGCTCTCGGAATTTCTCCGGTTACGCTCTGCGGGGTCATCCAGCGCCTTGGACCCATGCTGGCGCTGGAGCCGACCCCGAGGCCGCGTGTCGGCGTGGCCGGGCTGGGGGTCGTCAACGGAACCTCCGTCCCAGTGCGCGCCCGCACGCTCGGTGCCTCGTCGAGGAAGTACCGGTTCTCGGCGAACGTGCAGGTCATCATCGACACAGACAGTCGCCTGGTCGTCGCGAGCGCCTGCCGGGCGCCGGGGAACAAGGCTGACACCCACGTATGGCGAAAGTCGCGGATCTGCCGACCGCGGCAGCCGCGAGGACGGTCATCGCCGATGGCGCCTTCCTGGGCCCGGATTGATCGTCCCGCACCCCAGATGGGCCGGACGGCCGCTTCGGCGCGGTCAGGAGGAGAACAACGCCGAACACCGCCGGGGTCAGGATACGCATCGAGCACACCTTCGCCTGGATGAGGAACTGGAAGATCGTCCGGGGCTGCCTCCAGAGGGGCGACGGTCTCCACCACGCCGTCCAGGCCGCCGCCACCGTGCACAACCTCGCCCTCGCCGCAAGAACCACCAGGCCACCGGACCACTTCGGCTGTGCGATCACAACCTTCCACAACACGCTGCGGATATGGCCGCGCGGCACCGCACGCGGGACAGCGGTGTGCGAGCCTCACTTCACCTCGTCGAGCCGTCGTCCGGTGTCTCTGAGTTTCCCCACCGATTCCAGAGTGTGTGGTGCCATTCGTCGGCGTCTGGACCAGGCGGCTGTACTGCAGGTAGCGGGCCGGGACCGGTCTCTATGAGGTGCAGCAGTGTCCAGGCAACGCCATAGCAGTCATCCGGGCCAAAGCACTTTGCCAGGGCCTGCGCTTCGTCAGCCGTGACGGGCTCGGAGATGGCTGCGAGTTCCTGTACGCGTCGGTCGATCCCGTCCTCATCGCTATCCCAGTCGGGTAGCGGGCCGCCGGCTACGAAAGCTTGAACTTCGGGTCTCATCTGACCATGATCCGCTGGTGTGAGCGGTCCAAGCAAGGCCGGCTGTGGCGTCGGCGTGAAGGTTGCCGCGTGGCTCAGGCGCTCACGGCCCAGTGGGTAAAGCACGAGCTCGACACCGCGGCTGTCCAGGGGGATCGTGCAGGATTCGTGGACCGCCCGTGAGGCGGTCGAGCGGCGCCTGCCCCGGCTCCGGTGCCGGTTCCGTGAGCTCGCCCTAGCCGGCGTCATCGTGGACCCGTCGATCAGCTCGGCGGTGTCCCGGTGTACAACCCCCGGGAGTCAGCTCCTCCTACGAATGGTCGGCGTGGGCCCGTGGCAGCCATTCATAGGACAGATGCAGGCAGTGCCAGTTCACTGGTGAAGGCGCTGAGATTCCCCACGGTATGCAGGATGCCCATGCCGGCCCAGGCCCACCCCCGGGTCCCGGCGAAGCGCTCGTCGGGAGCCTTCGCCGTGACGCCCTGATAGGTCTCTCTCCGGCGTCCCAGCATCACCCGGACAACACTGCAGACCGCCAGGCTTCCGAACGTCACCAGGCCGGGAGCGAGGCGGCCGCCGACGGTCGCAGCCGTGAGGCAGGCGGCTCCGACGGCGAGGAAGAAGCCGAGGACGGAGCGCCTGGTTGTGTCACTTCCGTCAACACTTCGCGGCGCTGTGATCGACAACCGCAGTTGGCCATTGGTCATTGCGGAAAGTCACAGATCATCAGTCAAGGACAGCTGCTGAGTGCGCTGGGCGGCGCAGGAGTAAGGAAGCGAAGCCCCGACCTCGTCGCAGCAGTGCCCCGGGGCGGCCTGTACCTGCGCGTACGTCAGTGCGTCCCGCTCGTCGTCAGTTCAGCCGCACCGCCCACCGCAGGGACCCGGCACCGCGATACGTGCATCCCGTGGGAGCCTTCCTGAGACTCAGCCGGTGCCCGCCCTGCGGCTGCGGAAGGCCGCGACGCGGGTTCGGTTCTGGCAGGTCACCGAGCAGAACCGGCGTCGACCGCCGGGTGACTGGTCGAGGTAGACGTCGGCGCAGTTCCCGGCGGTGCAGACGCCGATGCGGGCGAAGCCGTGGGCGGCGAGGTACTGGCGTAGGGCGCTCGCGGCTGTCGCGACCAGGGCGTAATCGGCGTCGTCGACGCTCCATGCGGCCCGCAGTGCGCCGCCGTCCTCGGCCCCCACGACAGGGCGGGCGCCGCTGTCCGCCAGCAGGCGCGTCAGGTGCTGGCGCACGCCACGGCGTCCGGGGCGGAGAAGACCGGGTGCAGGCGGTCCGCCGCGTGGGCGAGCGCCTCCGGGGTCAGCGCGGCGCTCACTGACGCGGGCAGGCCGAGGTGTGCCGCGATGTCGGAGACGGGCCGGTGCGGAGCGTCCCCCCGGCCGTCTCCCTCGCGTGGCAGCGTGCCCCAGCCGTTGACGAGGTCCGTCAGTGCCTGGAGGGGGATTTCCGTGAAGGTGACCGTCATGCGTTCCGCCATACATCGCAGCGTAACGCGTTGCCGACCCTTTATGCGTTGCTCGCGGCCGTGCCGGGCGTGTAACGTAATGAGGAGCCCTTAAGCGTTACTGGCCTGTCGGGTGTCACCTCATCCGGGCGCGGGAGGATGTCATGCTGGATCTCACCTTGCTGCCGGCCTATCTGGCGGCGGTCGCCATCATCACCGTCGCGCCAGGGCCCGACGCCGCATACATCATGGCCGTGGCATTGGAACGGGGCCCGCGGGCCGGTCTGGTCTCCGCCACCGGAATGGCGCTGGGCATGGTCGTGCACGTGACGGCCGCCGCGCTCGGCCTGGCCGTCCTGCTGCGCTCGACGCCAGCCGCGCTGATCGGGGTGGAGCTGGTCGGCGGCCTCTACCTGGGATGGCTCGCGGTGTCCACGATCCGCTCTGCCAGGAAGCCGCCGACGAAGGCTCCCGAGGCGCCGCCCGAGCGTCAGGTCCTGCGCCAGGCCGCCCTCACCAACCTGCTGAACCCCAAGACCGTGCTGTTCTTCGCCGCGTTCCTGCCTCGGTTCACCAGCCCCGGGCAGAACCCGCTGTGGCTTCAGCTGTTGGCGCTCGGCCTGATCTTCCTGGTGATGGGTTTCCTCTGGGACAGCACGATCGGCCTGTGTGCCGGTCGGCTGGGCCAGGGACTGGCGCGGGGCCACCGTACGGCCGTGACGGTGAACGTCGTCGCCGGAGTCACCTTCGCCACGCTGGCGGCATTCCTGCTGCAAGACGCGCTGACCGCGGCCGTAGCAGCGTGAGCCTGACACCAGGTCGGCGCCAGCGACACCGCCCAACCGCTCCGCGCTCCACCACACCCCCGCACGCGATCACACCGGGCTGTACGAGGTGCAGCGCCTCCACCCCCTTGCCACCGAATCAGGCGGCGAACACCTCTACCGGTAGTTCTCGTCCGGCTCACCGCGCTCCTGGACCATCTCGCCGATGAGGCGCAGCCGCTTGAGCGCGCCGGACCACATCGCCGACACGGACAGCTACGCCCGCCACCGCACCCTCCAGAAGGAAGAGACCCCGGCACCAGCCGCCGCCCCAGCACCTACCGGACACGGGCCCCAGCGCTAGCCTCGAAGGATGATTACTTGCGTAGTCCAGTACGTAATCGATCCAGCAGAGATCGAGGCGTTCGAGCGCTTCGGGCGCCGCTGGATGGAACTGGTCGACCGCCACGGCGGCAAACACCACGGCTACTTCCTGCCCGCCGAAGGCGCCAGTGACAAGGCGCTCGCCCTCTTCAGCTTTCCCAGCCTCGCCGCGTACGAGAAATACCGGGCCCTGTTCGGCAAGGACCCCGACTTCATCGAGGCGGACACCATCAGAGACGAGAGCGGTTGCGTACTGCGCTACGAGCGCACCTTCATGCGTCCACTGCTCCCCGGCTCCCCGTCACAGGCCTCCACCGCACCGTGATGCCTGCCCGGCTCTTCAAGACGCGGAGAGTCCTCCCAATCTTTCTGCCGGGTGCCCGGTAAGGAGCGGGAATGCGGGTACAGGGGCTGGCATGGCACCGAAGACTGAACACCTCATGTCCCTGCGGGCCGTACGCCAGCTGCGCCGGACCCGCGTCTTTTACACAGGAGGTGTCCTGCTGTGGGCGGCCACCTCCCTCTGGACAGGGCGGACCCAGCCCGGGAGCCGCCAGATGTGGGTCTCCCTGCTCTTCCTGGCGGTCTTCACCGGCCTGCTCGCAGCCACATCCATGTGGCTGCGCCGTCTCCAGGCGACCTCTGGACACCAGCCGGCACATCATGCTGCCCCCCGCCGGGCTACCGCCCCCGGCCATGTAAACGCCTGACCTCACCCCGGGCGTAGAGAAAGGATGGAACCGGAGCGTCTCGTAGTGGCGTGCCAGGCGTCGGGCGTCGGGCGTCGGTGGAGCATCGACCAGCCGTAGGTCCGCTCGACCACCCAGCGTTGAGGGCTACGGTTCCAGGTCGATGCCGAGCGCGGCTCTGTGCACGACGAAGTGTTTGCGGTGGCCGCCGTCGACCCAGACCCTGCAGACGGAGGGGGGCGGCGGCGCCCCGGCCACCTGGCCGATGAGGTAAGTGCCGACCGCCGAGTCCTGCACCTCCGCGGAAGCTGAGCTCGCGGCGACCCGTGAGATCCGACCGGCCAAGCACGCCCACGACGACCGCTGCCTCAACCGCCCGCACAGACATCCCGATAGGGCACCTCAGGGATGTACTTCCGCCAGTCGGACCGGGACAGACCCCCGTGGGCGCGTGCGCAGACGGAGGTGGTCACCCGCTCGGTGTCCACCGCGACGGAGCGAACGGCGCTGTGCCGGCCGGCGGTGTGGAGCGTGCGGCCGTCCGGGGAGAAGGCGAGGGCGAGCACGGCGTCGCCCGGCGTCGGCAGGGGGGTTCCCAGTGGTCGGCGGGAGGCGGCGTCCCAGAGTTGTAGTGTGCCGTGCTCGCCCCCGACGGCCAGGGTTCTCCCGTCGGGGGAGTAGGCCAGTGCCGTGACTGCCTCGGCGTCGACGGGGCCCGGCCGTGCGCGGGCGGCGTCGTATGTTCCCGCGAGTGCTCCGAAGGTCTGCTTCACCGCGCCGTCCCAGAGCACGACCCGTCCGTTGTCCGCGCCCGCCGCCAGGTGCTTGCCATCCGGGCTGAAGGCGAGCGCGGTGGTCTCTTCCGCGGGGAGCCCGTTGGGCGCGGTCCGGCCGGAGGGGAGGACGGAGTTCTGGCCCGGGGCTGCGAGCAGCCGCCCGTCGGGGCGTACCGCCAGGGGACTGCGGGCCGACGATCCCCAGGTCGCCCGCGTGCTCCAGGGACCCCGCGACTTCCCGGAGTTGGCGGCCAGGCGGTCGGCGGCTGTCTGCTTCGCCCGCACAGCGTGTGAGACGTCCCAGGTTACCGTGGGTTTGCCGTCCCATCGGCGGATCAGCAGGAAGCGTCCGCCGGGGGTGAACGCGAGGCCCGCCACCGGGGCATCCTCCCGGGAGGAAGAGGGCATGGTGAGCGAGCGGGACCGGGAGCCTTTGTGCACGTCCCACAGCGTGACGGGCCCGGATGCGCCGGGTTTGCCGGTGGCGTCGAGCGTGATTCTCGTGGAGGCGAGGGCGCTGCCGTCGGGGCTGAGGGTGAGCGCGATGTGACACGTGTCGCCGCTGAAGAGGGGCCTTTCCTTACACCGAACAGCAGGGGTACGGGAGATCAGCTTCCCGCTTGCGACGTGCCGCACCTCGAACCGCGCGATGTCCTTGTCACGCCGCTCAAAAGCCAGCACCCGGCCGTTCCCGCTGAAACCGCCCTGGACAGCGGGCGTTTTGTTCCAACTCCCGGACAGCGCAGCACCGTAGGACAGTGTCCGCACCGCGATATCGGTGCGGCCCAGCTCGCTGAGGTAGCGGATCACTCCCGCGCGGACGTCGAACCTCAGCTCGGTGGCCAGTTCATTGGTGAGCGGGACACGGAAGACCGGCTTCTTGGGGTCCTCCGTGCGCCACAGCAGAATTTCCTTGCCGTCGGTGGCGACGACAAACATGCCGTCGGGGCTGACGGTCGCTTCCCGCAGCCCCTTGTGCCGGATACGGGCCCGCTCCCGCTGCTTGCCCATGTCCCACACCCGCAACCCATGTGCCGTCCGGGACATCAAGCCACGGCCATCCGGGGTGAACTGGAGCGACGCCTCTTCCTCGCACGCGGCTCGTCGGTGTGCGTGGGGCCACGGGCCGGGCCGCTTCCGGTGCGCGGCCACGTCCCACAGCTGCACGGGCCTCTGACGGCCCGGGCACAGGGCCAACAGCCGGTCGTCCGGGCTGACGGCCCATGAGGTCACGGCGGAACCGCGCCGCTCGAAGGTCACCCGCCGACGTGCGGTGTCCCAGAGCGTGATGCCGCCCGTGTCCCCCTCACCGAGCACCGTGCGGCCACCGGGCCCGAAAGAGTAGAACGACTCGGCGCTGCCGAAGGGCGCGCCCACGGGCTTCCCGGTTCGCAGGTTCCACAGCCGGACCCGGTCACCCGACGTCGCGATCAATCGGTGCCCGTCGGGGCTGACAGCCACCGCCGTCTCGTCGTCGAGAGGGAGGGGCGGACCTGCCGGCCGGTGCTCGGTGGCACTCCACGCTCGTACGACACGGTCACCTGCCACGACGGCGATGCGGCCGTCCCCGCTCAGATACGTCAGGCCCATGGATTCCACGCCGGGCACCTCGTACACGTCCTGTTCCCGCTGGGACAGAGCGCCCAGCAGCGCCGCGCGGGTCTTGATCGTGCCGCTCAGCGTCGATGCGGCCGCGCTCAGCCGCATCGCCGTGACCGGATCGGAGGCACGCATGCTGTCGGCCACCGCGGCCACCCGCCGGGCCACCGCCTCCCGGTGGCGTTGCTCACTGGTCCGGCTCTGCTGCCAGGCGACGGCACCCGCCACCAGCGCGAGTGACACCAGCAGCGCCACCACACCGGTCACGGCGTGTCGCAGCCGCCGCGCGCGGCCCGAGCCGCGGTGCAGGCATGCAGGAACTCCCGCTCCAACGCCGTCAGCTCGCCCCGCTGTTCAGCGGTGCGGAAGAACTCCTCGGTTTCGGTGAGCTCCGTACCCCGCAGCAGGGACCCGCTGTCGCGCCCGCGATCCCGCCAATGGCGCGCGGCCTGGGTGAGGCGCCGGTGGCGGCGCAGTCGCTCCCGGGCATCGTCGATCCATCGGTACAGCCGCGGCCATGCGGTGATCAGGGCTTCATGGGCGAGGTCGACAGTGGTCTCGTTCAGGGTGATGAGCCTGGCGCGGGCCAGCGTGTGGAGCAGCGCGGACACCGACTGCCCGCGGGGCCGGTGCTGTCCAGCTCGGTACGGTCGACGGGGCGGCGGGTGTCAGGGGTGCCGTCGCCCGGGGTGATCAGGCGCAGCAGGATGCGGCGGGCGGTCCCGGCCTGGGGCTCGGTGAGCCCGGCGTAGAACGCCTCGGCTGTCTGGGCGATGGCGCCGTGGATGCCGCCGACCGCTTCGTATGCCTGGAGGGTCAGGGTGCGGCCCCGGCGGCGGCGCCAGGTTTCGAGGAGGGCGTGGGACAGGAGCGGCAGCCCGCCCGGCTCTTCGCCCACCTCCTCGATGAGGCGATCGGTCAGGGAGCGCTCCACGATCAGCCCCGCCGCGGCGGCGGCGGGTTTGACGATCGCTTCGCGCAGTTCGGACGGCGTCATCGGGCCGACGGGCAGGCTCGCCTCCCGGATGACCGCGGCCAGCCCTTCGTGCTCCAGGCAACGGGCGTAGAAATCGGCCCGCACCCCCAGGACCACCCGCAGCCGACTGCCGGCAGCCCGGGCGGACAGCAGCAGGTCGAGGAACTTCCGCCGTTCTGCCGGGTCCTGGCAGAGGGTGAACGTTTCCTCGAACTGGTCCACGACCAGCCAGGTCTCGCCTGTCGGCGCTGCCGGGGTGAAGAGCCTGGTGTGATCCCGCGCCGGCCGGGTCCCGGGGGTGAGGATGCGAATCGCCGCCGGGCGCAGCGCGGCGTCCTCGGCCTCCCGCAGACACGGAATCAGCCCGGCGCGCAGCAGAGAGGACTTGCCGCTGCCGGAGGGGCCGAACACGGCCGTAACACGGTGGGCATGGGCCAGGCGAACGAGGTCGTCGGTCAGGCGGGTGCGGCCGAAGAACAGGTCCCGGTCGCCCGCCTCGAAGCGCACCAGCCCGCGATACGGCGGCTTCGGCCGTCTCCTCCTGCGGGACGCGAGCGCGGGCGTCCACCTCCTGTTGTGCCTCTCGCCAGCGCTCTTCCCACTCCGCCCGGTCTCCTCCGCAGGCCTCCACGTACGCCAGTGCCACGGCCAGGGACGGCAGCTTCTCTCCCGCGGCGGCCCTCGACAGCGCCGTCACGGAGTAGCCGGCCTTCCGCGCCATCGCCCGGTAGGTCGGAGCGCCCGCTTCCTGGCGCACCTTGCGCAACGCGTACGCGAACTGCTCCACCGGCCCCTGACCCGGGTCCACCGGATTCTCGCGACGCCCCACCCCAGCCTCCCCCGCTGATCATCCCCCGCCTTCGCGCGGACCGTCCCTCCACCGAGGGCCGCCTGTGAGCCCCTCCGTCCCACGACGCCACCGCGAAAGTTTTTGTTAAGTACCACGTCAGCGGGGTGCTGAACAACTCGACGGCCGCTGAACTCAGTGGTGCAAGGCCGCAGTCGCCCACGTCAACGGGGGAGGGCGACTGCGGCCATGCGTCGACGACGAGCAGGCCGCCGGCAACGCCGCGGCCGCTCGCGCCGAGAGGCTCGACGCACGTACGGAAGAGAAGGAAAGAGGACAGAACGTATGCGCACGTTGCACACCCTGCTGGCAGTGGCGGGGACAGTCGCCGCGGTGGCCCTTCCGGGTTCGGCCGCGGCTCTGACCGACCCGGGCGGTCCGCCGGCCGGACCGGACGCGGCCCCGGCCGCTCGGACAGCACTCAAGCAGGACACGGCGTTCGCCGCGCCGATCTGCAACCCGTCGCCGGGCGGGACAACATCTACTACCTCAAGGCCAAGCACAGCGGTAAATGCCTGACCGTGCGCGGGGCTAGCCACACCAACAACGCGGTCGTCAACCAGTACCGGTGCGTCAGCGGCGCGAAGAACCAGTGGTGGATCGTCTACGACGGGGCGGCCTCGCTCGACGGTTCACCAACTTCGAGAGTCAGAAGTGTCTCTCCCTGAAGGGCGGCCGCACGGCCAAGGGCACGCCTGCGGTCCAGCGCGACTGCGAGGGCACCCCTGACCAGATCTGGTACACCATGCCGCCCTACCGCGAGGGGGAGATGTCCCGCTCCGGCGGGGCAGGGTGCCTGGACGTGCAGGGAGCCAGCAAGGCGGACAACGCTCCGGTGATCCTGTGGAAGTGCAACAGCAAGAGCAACCAGAAGTGGGCGGGCGTGGGATGAGCATCACATACAAGCGTGCAAGGGCTGGACTCATCGCGCTGACGGCGACCGCGACGCTGGGCACACTGGCCAGCGGTACGCCGAGCAGTGCCGCCGGGGTGGCAGAGCCCGACAGCCGTACGACCGTCTCGACGAAGGCCACGACCGCGGACGCGGCATCGGCCACGGTCGCCCAGAACATCAGGTACGTGGTCGCCCGGCACAGCGGGAAGTGCCTGACCGTGCGCGGGGCCAGCCGTGCCGACAACGCGGTCGTCAACCAATACCGGTGCGTCGGCGCCAAGAACCAGCAATGGCGCCTGGAAATGATAGGCGGTGATCCGAGCCTGGGCAGCACGGTCCTGCGGAACATCAACAGCGGGAAGTGCCTGACCGTTCACGGGGCCAGCACCGCCAAGGGCGCCAAGCTCGACCAGTACACGTGCGTGGGCGCCCCCAACCAGACGTTCTCCTTCATACCGGCGATGATGAAGCAGACCCCGCTGTTCACCCAGCCGCTCAGCGGAGGCAAGTGCGTCGACGTGCAGGGGGCCGGCAAGGCCGACAACGCTCCCGTCGTGCAGTGGAAATGCAATCAAAGGCAGAACCAGGCATGGGACCTGACCCGGCGCCCCTGATCCCGGGAGGCGTTCCAAAAGTCCGGTGAAGATCGTACGGAGAGGCCGTCCAGCAGCCCGGCTGGACGGCCTCTCCGCCTTGGCCGGGGCAGGCAGCGTGGGAGGGCGCTGGGTGCTAACCCCTTCAAGCGCCTTCAGGCCCCAGGACGGCTGGCACATCGATTCCCGGGTCTGCCATTCCGTTGAACCGCACATCGCACCCCAGTGTCGCGAACTGCGGCAGGAGCTGGTCAGGAGGAGTACGGGTGAAAATCCCGACGTGCCGGTTGGTGCGCCTGGCGAGATACAGGGTGTCTGACCAAGCTTCGCTGCGGACCAGCAGCACGACCGGGCCACGCGGGATGGTGTGCAAAGGCTGCTGATACCAGGTGTCAGCAGCCACAACGGTCGGGATGGTCGTGTCTCCTGGCCGCACCAGCCGCTCCGGGCGGCCGCGGGGTCCCAGCAGCGGACGAGCCCCGGCTTCCAGCAGCTCCCGGGCCCAGGCACAGGCGAACTCATACTCACCTTCCTGTAGCACAGAGCCGTGCGATGTGTGGGCAGCCATGCGCAGGAGCGCCTGGCGGAAAGAGTCCTGAAATTCTCGCCAGTGCCGGTGGTGCACCGTGATGACCGAGGGGCTGGTACACAGCCGCCCGGCGCGGGCGAAGCACGCAGCGGCGGCCGAATGTGCGGCCCTGCCGACCGACGCGTCATGGCGGACCGCAGCGAGAGCGCCCGGCGAGGAACCTGCGTCCTGACAGCACGAGGGGAGCCAGAGTTCCGCGTGCTCGGCGAGGACCGCACGCAATACGGCGCGCGCGGAAGGACTGTTGGACACGGCCCACTGCCACAGCCCTTCGGGAACGCCCGCGGTCCGCGCCGCCCGGGCCAGGAGCGCGGCTACCCCTGTGCTCCCGGCGGTGACCAGTGCGATGGAGCTGCTGCCGGCCAGCAGGGCGGGCACCAGGCCCTCCAACAGGGAAACCAGGGGCCGGGCTGTATCGGCGCAGAACGCCGTGGTCCTCGCCTGGGGCAACACTCTGGTCTCTGTCATGCTGCGGCCCGACCGCCGGCCCCACCGCTGTCCGTACCCCAACTGCCGGCGCACCGTCCGCCCGCAGGAGGACAGGAGACGTTCCGCAGCACGCTGTTCTGCGGCCGCATCCGCCGCCCCCAGGCCGCATCCGTGTGCCAGTGCGGCAACCATCAGAGGCTGGGCCTTGCGCAGAGCCCCGTACAGGGTGTGGAGCACGTTGAACCGGTGCTCCAGCGTGCTGCTGTGCCACCGCTGCTGGGCGAGACGACCGTCGGCCACCGCGCCGGGCAGGTCCCTGGGGGCAGTTGACGCCAGCCCCCAGAAGGCCGTCCCGGTGAACGCACTCACCACGGGCTCGAACCGACGACGGTCACTCACGACGCAGCCGAGCTGGTCCAGGGATGTCGAGCGCTCACACAGGGCAGATCAGGTGCCGAGCGCCCAGGCCGACCAGACACGCGGTGAACGGTGTGGAGATGTGAGCGAGGCCCCATGGCCACCACAACGTCAGGGCACCTGGCGAGGTCACTGTGCGGCGGCGCGAGTCGGGGAATGTTCCACCGCCTGGGGTAGCGGAGGGGCATGTGGCTCTCCACGTGGTTCGGAAGCGGTGTGGTGTACACCGGGTGCTCCATCACCGGGCAGCGGACCGTGCCACGGCAGGGTTCGGGTCTCGCGTCGGGGCCAGTCACCCAGGCGTGAGCGCCGGCTGGTGATCGATGCGGTGGCGTGGAAATACAGCACGGGGTTTCCATGGCGCGACCTTCCTGCGGGCCGTGCGTCCGGTACCGCCGCATAGGTGTCGGCCGCCTGCTCCGTACCTTCCACCCGCAGGACCACACCCCGACCGGCGACCGGCCCCTTGCCAGGAGCCGCGCACGGACGGCGGCAGGTCTCCTCACCACGTCTGAAGAGACCTGCCGCTTCGCGGCGCGACCACCCTCAGGTGGCCGGGACGCTCCTCTCCTCCGCGTCGGTCTTGCGTGTCTGCTGCGGCACGGTGGGCAAACCCGGTGCGGGCTCTTCGGCAGGGCGCAGGCCCAGGCCCAGGCGGAGGTACACCGTCCGAGCGACATCGGTGAGCGTACCCGTGCTGCTGCGGAGGAGTTCCATGGGCGGGATGTCCACGCCGAAACGCCGGTTGAGGGTGACCAGGAGTTCGGTGCCCATCAGGGAATCCATCCCGTAGGAGTCCAGCCGGCGGTGCGGGTCCATCTCGTCGGCGTCCATCTGCAGAATTCCGGCCAGGAGCTTGGCGAGGGTCGCGGTCAGGTAGGCGATGGCTTCTTCGCCGGACATCTGCGAGAGCGTGCGCAGCAGCTCCTCCTGGTCCATCTCCCCCTCCTCGCCCTGTTCCGGCACCAGTGGCGACAGGCGCGGGCTGGATACGGACGGCATCATCTTCCTCAGCCGGCCCAACTCGGCCCGCAAGACGCCGGTGACCTCGGCATCGCTTTCCAGGAGGGTCTCGGCGACGGCGAAGGCCTCGTCCGGGCGGAGCAGCTCGAACCCCATGGCGGCCAGCGACTGGCCCAGGCCGTTGCGGGCCACGTAACCGGTCTCTCCGACGGCTCCCCATGCGAGGGCCAGTCCGGCCCGGTTCTGGCTGCGCCGGCGCCGGGCCAGGGCCTCGAGGTAGAGGTTGCCGGCCGCGTAGGGGGTCTGCTTCATATTGCCGAAGGTCGCCGTCTCGGAGGAGTACAGCAGGAACAGGTCGCACTCCCGGTCGCACAGCAGGAGGTCGAGGACTGCCGCCCCGGTGATCTTGGGGGCCATGACCGCGGCCAGGCGCTCCCCGGTCAGCTCGGTGAGCAGGGCGTCGTCCAGGTGCATGGCGCAGTGCACGACGCCGCGCAGGGGGCGCCCGGTGGCGTCGATACGGGCCACGACCTCGCGCATGGCGTCCAGGTCCGTGACATCGGCCGCGTACGCCGTGGCCGTCACGCCCCGCCCCGTCAGCTCCGCCAGCACATCCGCCGCCTCCGGGGCCTCGGCGCCCCTGCGGCTGACCAGCGCGATGTGGCGTGCTCCGAGTCCGGCGAGCCACTGAGCGGTGGCCGCGCCGAATCCGCCGGTGCCCCCGGTGACCAGATAAGTGGCCGTCGCGTCGAGGCGGGTGACCGGCGGGGTCCGCTCGATCAGAGGTGGCTCGTCCAGCGGGTCGAAGGTGACGACGACCTTTCCGATGTGCCGCGAGTGCTGCATGAGGCGGAAGGCCTCGTCGACGCGTGCCGCGGGATACGCGGTGTGCAGCAGCGGCCGGAAGGACCTCTCCGCGAGCTCCTTCTTCGTCAGGGCGAGCAGTTGTCCCGCCTCTCGCCCGTCCTGGAGCACCTGGATGAGGTCCAGACCGAAGAAGGCGATGTTCTTCCGGAACGGGCGCAGCGGCAGCGATTTGTCCTCGTAGATGTCCCGCTTGCCCAGCTCGACGAAGCGGCCGCCCGGCCTGAGCGATTCCAGGCTGCGGACCATGGCCTCACCGGCCAGTGAGTTGAGCACCACGTCGACGCCGCGGCCCTCGGTGATCTCCTGGATCTCGGCTGCGAAATCGAGGGTGCGGGAGTTCAGTACGTGCCGCACGCCGAGTGAGCGCAGCAGGTCGCGCTTCAGCTCGCTGCCCGCGGTGGCGATCACGTGTGCGCCGCACGCCTCCGCGTACTGGAGAGCAGCCAGGCCCACGCCGCCGGCCGCGCCGTGCACCAGGACGGTTTCGCCCGGCTGAAGCCGCGCGAGGGTGCCCAGACCGTAGCGCACGGTCGAGCAGGCGACCGGCATGGTGGCGGCTTCGGCGAAACCGACGTCGTCGGGCAGCGGCCACAACGCCCGCTGGTCGGCCACCACATGGGATGCCAGCGCAGCGGGGGCGAGGCCCGCCACTCGGTCGCCGGGTGCCAGGTCCGTGACACACTCGCCGCAGGCGATGACGGTGCCCGAGCACTCCATGCCGAGGCCATCGGCCGTCGATGTGCCCTCGATGGCCTCCATGGGCAGCAGGCCGACGCTCTGCATGAGGTCGCGGTAGTTCAGCGCGGCGGCCCGCACCTCCACCAGCACCTGGCCGGGGCCGGGTCGCGGCAGAGTCCGCTCTTCCCAGGCGAGCCGGTAGGACAGACCCGGGTCGTCCACCCGCAGGGCGAACGGCACGGTGCCGTCGGAGGGTTGGGTGAGAGGCCGGGGCAGCTCCCGGGGCACGAAGCGGTCCGCGGTGGTGAGCAGCACCTCGTCCTCCTCCGTGGGTCGCAGAAGTTCCTGGGCCAGCCACTGTGCGTCGGCCGTCGGGTCGGCGGTGCGTTCCAGGACGAGCCGGCGGCTGACCAGCCCGATCACCTCGTTGACCAGGCTGCGTGTCATGCCCCATAGGGCGGCGTCCAGCTCGTGGGTGACCTCGGGCGATGGGATGGCGCCGCAGGGCCGGGCGACGAGCCACAGCTCCGGAGTATTCGTGGAGGAGGCTTCGTCCATGGCGGTGGTCAGCGAGCGCAGCACCTCGGCCCGGTGGACGGCCTGGGCCGTCAGTTCGCGCGGTGCGGTTCCGGATGTGTCGCCGAGGACGAGGACGACGGCGACGGTGTCCGCGCCGGGTTCGCCCTGAGCCTCCCGCAGCGCCTGCGTCCAGGTCGTACCGTCATCGGTCATGGCGATGACGCGGGCCGGACTGCCGTGGCGGCACAGCGTGCCGATCGTGGCAGTGGCCAGGTCCCGCTCGGCCTCCGACTCGATGGCAAGGAGGAAGGCGGTGTCACTTCGATACGGAGGTTCTGTCCCTGCTTCGGTGTCGGCGGCGGCTCCGGAGGGGAGAGCGGCGGCCGCGGAGGCGTCGGCCGCGTCCTCGAAGGGGGTGGCGGCGAGCAGGACGGAGATGTCGCCTTGTCCCGCGGTCGTCTCGTGGCCCGTTTGGAATACCTGGCCGTAACCGCAGTCCCGCAACAGGGCGGGCCAGGCGTCGCTGGGCAGCAGCAAGGAGTGGGGGCGCAGCTCGGTGTCGGTGTTGCCGTAGAAGCTGTCCAGGAACCCGAAGTAGCTGACCAGCTGTAGTGGGTCGTGGGGTTCCATGGCCAAGAGCTGTCCGCCGGGTGCCAGGAGCCTCGCCACGTTGCGCAGGGCGTCGGCCAGGTCCGGTGCCGTGTGCAGGGAGTATCCGGCGATGACGAGGTCGTAGCTGTGCTGCGCGTAGCCCTGGTCGGTGGGGTCCTTGGCCAGGTCCAAGGTGCGGTACTCGACGAAATCGTAGGCGCTGAAGCGGCTTTGGGCGCGGGGGAAGAAGAAGCCGGAGACATCGCTGAAGCAGTAATGCGTACGGTCGCGGGGCAGCAGCGGCAGCACGGCGGCGGTGGCGCCGCCTGTTCCGGCCCCGACCTCCAGGACGCGCAGGGTCCGGTTCTGCGGCCATTGGGCGACGATCTCGCGGACGAGGGCCTGCGCGATCTGATTGGGGAATCGGGTGACCGGCAGGACATCGTAGAACTGTTCCATTGCCTGGGCGCTGTGATCGGCCACCAGGAGTTCCATGGGGTCGGTCTGCCCGCGCAGGACATGTTCCACCGCTCGCCCTTGGTGGGCGGCGAGGCCGATCGCGCAGGCGGACCCCGGGCTGCTCGCAGCCATCTGGCGCGTCAGGGGTTCGGCCGGGAACCATGAGTCGGACAGCTGCCACTGCCCGGCACCGAGGGGCGTGAGCAGTGCGTGCCGCTCCATCAGGGGGAAGAGAAGCGGCCACACACGTGTGTGCTTCTCCAGGGCTCCGCCCGCCACCAGATCCGCTGTGGTGAAGGGCTGCGCAGGGTCGGACAAGAGCCCGGCGAGGGCCGTCGCCACCCTTCGCGCGCAGGCTTCCTGCAGCAGCGCCGAGGGGACTGCCATGTCGACGCGCAGTTTCGTCAGCTGATCGATCATCTCGGCTGCCCCTTCCGCGATGCGTCGGGGCGAGGGCAGCGGAGAGGGCGCGGCCGGGCGGTCGAGGCGCGGGGCCGCGCGCAGCTCGGTGCGGTGCACCAGGATCGGGGGCCGCCTCGTCGCCGCGACGCGCACAGCCGGCAGCCCTCCAACTCCACGCACACCTGGCCGTTCTCGTCGGTCAGGAGGATGTCCCAGCACACCTCGTGCGGTGTGCGGCTGCGTTCGCTGACCCACACCGCGCCCTCGGGTGAACGGTTCGTCCCACACGCGGACGGCGCCGATGGCCGCGGGCAGGAACGCGGCCCCGTCCTCGACTAGGTCCCCGAGCAGCGGAGCCCCGGCTTGCAGCGCGCCGTCGAGCAGAGCGGGATGGGCGGTGTACGGGTGGCCCGGCGCGTCGTGCCGGTAGCGGGCCAGCACCTGGCCCGGGCCGACGTCGAGGCCGGTGAGGACCTGGAACGTCGGCCCGTAGTCGAGACCGCCGTCCGCGCAGGCCCCGTAGTGCTCCTCACCCGTGAGGTGCCGCCGGCAGCTCACGGCCAATGTGTCGAGGTCCAGCGGTGCGGGGCGGGTACCGAGCAGCACCCGCACCCGGGCCCTGATGTGCGCGCGGGGGTCCGAGTTGTGGGTGGTGGTGCTGGTCACCGTCAGCGTCCCGTCGTCCGGGTGCAGTGCCACCTGGGTGCGGGTGCCGGGCGCCTCGGCCCAGGGCACGACCAGGGCGGTGAGAATGTCCAGGTGCCGCACCTCAACGGCACGGCCGAAGGTGACGCGTCCGGCGGCGAGGGCCATTTCCACGTAACCGGTGGCGGGCATGACGACGGAGCCGGCGACGCGGTGGTCGGTCAGCCATGGGAGCAACGCGGGTTCGATGCTCCCCTCCCAGACGGGGTGCGGTGCGGTGACGCGTCCGCCGAGCAGGGGATGTACGAGGGCGCCGTTGCGGTGCCAGGTGTCCGCATCGCCGTTCCAGTGCCGTTCGCGCTGCCAGGGGTAGGCGGGCAGGGTCACGACGCGTCCGGGCGAGGGGAAGTACCGGTCCCAGTCCGTGGTGGCTCCGGCGGCGATCAGCGCGGCGGGCACGGCGGCCAGTTCCCGGCTGCCGCTCGCGTCGCGGCTCAGGGTGGGGACGACGACCGCGTCCGTGCCGGCACGCGTGGCGGCGATCCTGCGCAGGTAGGTGCGGAGCACGGGGTGCGGACCGATCTCGACGAGGACGTCTCCGCCGTCGTCCAGGGCCCGTTCGACGGCGGCCGTGAAACACACCGGCTGCCGTACGTTGTGCCACCAGTACGAGGCGTCCAGCGCGGTGCCCGAAATCCTGCCGCCGGTCACGGTCGAGTACAGCGCGATGTCGCTCTCGCGGGGAGCCAGGCCTTCGAGCGCGGCGTCGAGCGGATCGCGCTGACCGTCCATGGCCCGGCTGTGGAAGGCGTAGTCGAGGTCCAGGTCGCGGAAGAATACGCCGCGTTCGGTGAGTTGAGCACCGAGGTCGGCCAGCGCGTCGGCGTCACCGGCGAGGGTGACGTCCTTGGGGCCGTTGGCGCCGGCGATCTCCAGCGCACCACCCCACGGGGCGATCTCCTTCGCCGCCTGCTCAGGCCTGAGCCCGACGGCCGCCATGCGCCCGAGGCCCGCCGTCCGGGCCTGGACGCGGCTGCGTTCGGTGATCACGCGGGCCGCCTGGGCGAGCGTCAGGGCGCCGCTGGTGTACGCGGCGGCCACCTCGCCGACGCTGTGCCCCAGCACCATCGCGGGCGTGACCCCCCGGTCGCGCAGGACGGCCACGATGCCGATCTGCACCGCGAACAGCAGCGGCTGCGCCACCTCGGTGGCGGCAAGGGACCACTTCTCGGCGGGCAGCGCGAGTTCGTCCAGGACCGACCAGCCGAGCCGGGGAGCGAGTTCGGCGTCCACCTCCTCGACGGCCTCGCGGAACACCGGCTCCTCGCGCAGCAGGTCGGTCGCCATGCCCGCCCACTGCGAGCCATTGCCGGAGAAGACGAACGCGACCCGTCCGCACGTCGCAGCCTGGGCGACGGCGGCGGACACGGCGTCCATGCCGCCCGTTCCCAGAGCCCCGTCGGCCTCCCGCGCGTCCGGGTGCGCGTCCCCGGCCAGCGACGCGAAGCCTCGGGCGGCTTCGCGCGGAGAGTGGGCGAGGACGGCCGCGCGGTGCTCATGGGCGCCACGGCGAAGACACGAGGTGTACGCGAGGTCGTAGAAGGTGTCCTCGTCGGCGTCGCGCAGCCGTTCGGCCATGGCCGCGGCGGCGGCCGTCAACGCCCGTGGCGTGCGGGCACTGACCATCAGCGGCAGCCCCTCGGTCGGCGGGGTGTACGCGACGGGAGCCGGCGGCGGCGGTGCCTCGGTGAGCGCGACATGGGCGTTGGCCCCGCCGAAACCGAAGGAGTTGACGCGACGACGGGCCGGTCGGTCGGGCTCTCCGGGAGCGGCTGCCGAGATGCGGTGAGACCGAGGCCGAGGCCCGTGAAGTCGATGTCCGGATGCGGGGTGTCGGCGTGCAGCATCGGGGGGATGGCGCGGTGCCGCAGCACCAGCAGGGCCTTGCACAACCCCGCCATGCCGGACGCCGGTTCGAGGTGACCGAGGTTCGTCTTCACCGAACCGACGGGCAGCGCGCCACTGACGCGGCGTACGCCCAGCGCCCGGCCGATGGCCTGTGCCTCCAAGGGGTCACCCACGGGAGTGCCGGTGCCGTGCGCCTCGAAGTAGACGACCTCGTCCGGGTCGACGCCCGCTTGCGCGTACACGCGGCGCAGCAGCTTTTCCTGGGCCTCGGCGCTGGGCAGCGCGAGGCCCATCGTGTGACCGTCGCTGTTGCTGCCGCTGCCGAGGATGACGCCGAGCACCCGGTCACCGGCGGACAGGGCGTCCGCCAGTGGTTTGAGGACCACCATGCCGCCGCCCTCGGCGCGCACGAAACCGTCGGCCTCCGCGGAGAACGCGGCGCAGTGTCCCCGCCTCGACAGCATGGACGCCTGCGAGAACCCCACGTAGTGGTAGGGGCTGAGCAGGATGTTCGCCCCGCCGCACAGGGCCACCCGGCTCGTGCCCTCCCACAGGGTGTGGCAGGCACGGTCCAGCGCGACGAGCGAGGACGAACAGGCGGTGTCCACCGCCATGCTGGGGCCTCGCAGGTCGAACGCGTGGGAGAGGCGGTTGGCCGCGATGGAGGAGGCCGCGCCCGCCATCGTGTACGGACTGACCGTTTCCAGCGACATCATCTGCAGCGCCCCGTAAGAGGCGTCGGAGATACCGACGTACACAGCGGTGTCGGTACCGGCGATCCGCTCGGGCGCGATGGCCGCGTCGTCCAGCGCCTCGGCCGCCAGTTCCAGCAGCAGCCGGTGCTGCGGGTCCATGTGGGCGGCTTCCTTGGGCGAGATGCCGAAGTACGCGGCGTCGAAGCCGGCGATGTCGTCGAGGAAACCGCCGGCGGAGGTGTAACTCCGGCCGGTTCGCGGCATGTCACCGGCCGCGAACCGGCGGGCGTCGAACCGATCCTTCGGCGCCTCGCCGATCGCGTCCCGCCCCTCGCACAGAGCCGCCCACAACCCGTCCATGTCGTGGATGCCGCCCGGCAGGCGACAGGAGACACCGACGACGGCGATGGCTCTCTCGGAGGTGACAGAAACCAGATCCTCGGTCACAGGGCGGCCTTTCGGGGAGCAATGGAGGGCAGAACGCGACAGATCGCTCAGCACCGTAGTCATCGCCCTCAGTGAACTCCGTCAAAAAACACCACAGTTCGGGCGTCTTCCTTGCAATCACCTGTACGAGTGAAGGCGACTCCGCGGCGACATCGGCCACTCGTCCGAGTGACTGTGTCGAGGCGCGACGTGATCGGCGGTTCGGGACCGGGGCGGCGACGTAGCGTCTGGTGCCGTCACCCCCGTCCTCCCTTCCTCAGGAGACCCCGTTGTCCGTCCTGCTCACCGGCGCCACCGGCTTCCTCGGCTGCCGCATCCTGCGCGAACTCCTCGCCCGCGGCGAGGAGGTCACCGTCCTGGGCCGTGGCGCACCCGACGATGTGCGCGCCCGCGTGGAGGCCGCCGTGACATGGCTGGACGCCCCGCCCTTGGGCGCCGACGCCCTCGCGGGGGTCCGCTACGTCAGCGGCGATCTCACCCAGCCGGGCCTCGGCCTGGCACCGGGGGACCGGGCCCGCGTCACTCAGGACCTCTCCGCCGTGTGGCACTGTGCCGCGATGATTGCCCTGGAGGGTGACCCGGCCGCGCTGCACCATGCCAACGTCATCGGCACCCGTGGGTTGCTGGAGCTCGCCGACGAGGCTCCAGAGGCGCGCGTGCTCTTCGCGAGCACCGCCTACGTCGCCGGACGGCGCCGGACGGGCCACATCAGGGAGAGCGACCTGCGGGACCAGGACGGCTTCCAGACGCTGTACGAGGAGTCCAAGTACACCGCCGAGCGCCTGCTGCACGCCTGGGCGCGGGAGAGGGACCGGGACGTCACCGTGTTCCGTCCCAGTCTGCTGGTCACCGACCGCCCGGTGCCCGAGGGACTGCCCGAACAGCCAACCGACGTGGCGGTCCGGCTTATCGGGAACTTCATGAGCGGTCGCATGGCGGAGCAGGACGCCATGCGGGCCCTATTGAGCGGCCCGCGCGGCGCTGACGCACGGCAGCCCGAGATCTTGCAGTACCGCGTCGAGGGTGACCCCGAGGCCACGCTCAACCTGCTCCAGGCCGACTACGCGGCCCACGCCATGGTGTTGGCGGCCTCGCGCGACGAGCCCGCGCCAGGCGTCCGCACGCTGCATGTCACCCACCCGGAGAGCGTGAAAATGTCCACGGTGACCACCGCCCTGCAAACACGCTTCCCTGGCCTGATGATCCGCTTCACCCCGGAACTGTCCCACCCCACGACGCTGGAGCGGCTCCTCGCCAAGCACGGCACGCGCCTGCTGACGTTCAGCGCCCACCGGCGCACGTATGACCGGAGCAACCTCCTGGCGGACATTGGGGGCCTACCCGACCCTGATCCCGTCGACCTCGATTACCTGGTGCGCGCCTTCGGGGGAGCCGAGGCGCCGCTGCCCGTGTGAGTCCCCGCTCCGGTGGCACCGAGCAGGACATCGATCTGCTCGGTCCACAGTTCTCCCACCCGGGCGGCATCCGGAAGAACGGCATCGTGCACCACGGCGAGCCGCGCGACCGAACGGTGATACGTGAGGGCCGTATAGAGCAGATGCCCGTCCATGAGCGCCCCCACCGAGGTGACATCGAGGACGCGGCTGCCATCGAAGGACAGCTCCGGCTCGCGGTAGGGCACGTAGGTGCAGGACACCGGTGCGGTACGCGCGTCCATGAGCGCCCTGGTCGCGGCCTCGGAGATCCGGTGCGGGACGTGCTCCTGGAGGAAGCGGGACGTGGCGGCGCGTCCTTGCCGTTTCGCACGCGTCGTCGCCCGGTGGACCCGAACCAGCCGCTCCCGCGGATCGGGCAGGTGGCAGGGCAGCAGGACACGGGCCATCGTCAGGTGGTTGCCCGGCCGGCTCTCCTCGCCCACCCGGCGTGTCGACATGGGCATGGACACCGGCAGATCGCCCAGCTCGTCCGGGCCGCTCCCTCGGTCCAGCGCCAGTCGGCGCAGCACGCCCGCCATGGCCGCGAGGTAGACGTCATTGGTGGTGACGCCCGCGGCCCGGCCCGCCTGGGCCAGGCGCTCGTAGGGAAGGGAGACGCAGGTCAGCCGGGAGGAACCGCTGGCGGGCCCGTACAGCCACCGCCAGGCCGGGGCAGCGGCGGGGCCGGGAAACAGCCCGGAGACGGTATCGGTGAGCAGACGCACCGCGCACCTGAGCGAGAATCCGCCCAGCGCCACCGGGGGGCCGGGCCGCGGAGCGCTCCCGAACAGGCTGTTGATCAGATGCGCGCGCCCCGTCCCGTCGGTGAGCGCGTGGTGGGAGCGGAAGAAGAGCAGCCATTCGTCGGCGCGGTGACCGTCGGCGAGCCAGACGTCCCACGGCGCGGCCGGGGGCGGCGGCAGGGGGAGGGTGTGCAGTGCGTCGGCCACCTCTCCCCAGGTCCGGCCGGAAGGCGCCGCGTGGTGCCGTACGTGACCCTCCGTACGCACCTCGGCCGGCACCCGACAGGTACGGCCCTCGTCGTCCTCCAGACGCTGACGCAGGACAGGTTGCTCGGCCAGGTGCGCGGCGAAGTGGTCCCGGAGCAGCCCGAGGCCGGGGGCCGCGCCCCGGAATCGCAGCAGGGTGCCGACGATCTGCGGGTGCGGGCTCCGGGACCGGTAGTAGGCGGCGTCCACCGAGTTGGCGTACATGCGGCTCCCTGTTCTGCCACGCGGGTCGGCGGCTACTTGTCGGGCACGGACGTGGGCACGGCTCCGCTGTCGCGCGCCGCGGGAAGCCGCGTGTGCGTGCCGCGACTCGCGTCGTGGTGCCAACGGTCCAGGCCGAGGCGCCGGTGGAGTGCGGCGACAGGGCGCGGGGCCCACCAGTTGGCGTGCCCGGTGAGCTGCATGAACGCCGGGACCAGTACGCCGCGTACGACGGTGGCGTCGACCAGGACCGCGAGCGCGAGCCCGCAGCCGATGAGTTTGAGCAGGGTGATGCCGGAGGAGATCAGGGGCAGCAGGGCGACCGCGAAGATCACCGCTGCCACGGTGATCATCCTGCCGGTGCGGGCGAGCCCGTTGACGATCGCCGTCCGGTGATCGGCGGTGTTCCGGTACTCCTCCTGGATACGGGAGATGAGGAACAGCTCGTAGTCGACGGAGAGGGCGAACGCCGCCCCGAAGACCAGGATCGGCATCGACGTCTCCAGCTCCCCGGTCACAGTGAAGTCCCCCACGAGAGCGCGCAGATGACCGTCCTGGAAGACATACACCATCGCCCCGAAGGTGGCGCTCAGGCTCAGCGCGCCCAGGATCACCGCCTTGACGGGGATGAGTACCGAGCCGGTGAAGAGGAACAGCAGCAACAGCACCGCTCCGACCACGACGGCGATGGCAGTGGGCAGGGCCTCCAGGACGGCGTTCTTGGTGTCCAGTACGCGGGCCGGGCGTCCGGAGACGTAATGCCGGCCAGGGGAGGGCAACGCGCGCAGTTCCCGCACCAACTGCTCGTCGGCGGACGGCGGGCCGTCGGCGGTCAGCGACAGCCAGGTCGAGCCGTTGCCGACATAGATCAGCGCTTCCATGGACCGCCCGGTCGTGCGGTGCCCGTCGCGGTAGGTGCCCAGACCGGTGGCGACCTCTCCCGCCGTGGGCAGCGCGGAGACTCTGCGGGCGTAGGCGTCCAGGGCCTGCCGCTGGTCCACAGCGTCGGTGTCGGGCAGCAGCACGGTCAGCGTCCTGGTCCAGGGCAAGGGGAACTCACGCCCGATGCGCGTGGCCGTGGCGTGGGACTCCGCAGTCGCGGGCAGGACCCGCTCGTCGGTGACACCGAAGCGGGCGTGGGTGAACGGCACGGCCAGAGCCAGCAGGAACAGGGCCGCACAGCCGCCCGCCAGGACCGGTCGACCGGTGGCGAGGCGTGCCACGCGTGACCACGACACACTCCGGTCGGCACGCCCGCGGCGACGCAGGGAGGCGAAGGGGTCAAGGCGGTCGATCCGGTCTCCGATGACCAGCAGCATGGCGGGCAGCACCACCCGCGTGGCCACGGCCGCCAGCACGACCACGCTGATCCCGGCCAGCGCCAAGGAGCGCAGGAAGCCCAGGGGGAACAGCAGGAGCGTGGCGAGGCAGACCACGACCGTGCCCGCGGAGAACAGCACGGTCCGGCCGACCGTACGCATGGTCGTCCCGACCGCTTCGGGCGGGGCGGCGCCCGCGGCCAGCTCCTCGCGGTACCGGCTGACCATCAACAGGCCGTAGTCGACCGCCAGTCCGAAACCGAGCGCCGTGGTGATGTTGAAGGCGAACGCCGACAGCGGCAGGTACGCCGCGAGCACCTGGAGCAGGGCGAAGGTGCCGGCCACGGAGAGCGCGCCGACCACCGCGGGCAGCAGCGCCGCCGTGAGTGACCCGAAGGCGAACAGCAGGACCAGGAAAGCGAGAGGGGCGCCGACGAGTTCGGCACGGATGAGTTCCTCGCGGCTCATCTCGGTCACCTGGGCCATCACCCAGGCCGGCCCGGTCGCCGTGACGGTGAACGGCCCCTGCTCGCCGGTCAGCCGCGGCACCAGATCCGCCGCCCTGCGCGCCGCCGCGTCCTCGTTGCCCCGCAGGTCGACGGTGACCAGGGCGGCCCGGCCGTCCTCACTCAACAGCTTGCGGTCTCCCACGGCCCAGAAGGAGATGGCGTCCCGCACGTCCGGTTCGTGGACGATCCGGTCGGTGAACTCTTGTCCCGCGCGAGTCATTTGAGGGGTGTCGACAGGCTTGGGTGCGCGCGCGTACAGCACCAGGTCGGGGATGCCCGCGGCGAAGCGCTGCTGGAGCAGTGCGTCCGTGCGGGTCGCTTCGGTCCCTTCGGCGATGTAACCGCCGTTGGACAGCCGGCCGGGCGCCGCGAACGCGGTCAGCGCCAGTACGGCGCCGATGCCGACGGTGGTGAACAGCACCCACCATGGGCGCCGCGCGCTCCATGGAGCAGTCCCGCACCGCCGACGAGCGGTGTCGCGCTTCCGGCCGAGCAGACCGCTTCCGGAAAACCATCGCATGACGGTCCTTTCCTCGACGCGGCAATCCTGGCCAAAGCGGCATTCCAGGGTCAAACCCCCATTAGTCCTGATGGGTGGCGACTGGCACCAATCTGCCCGTTGAGAGGGATTTACCGACGAAAGACGCGAACGATAGGCATCACACCCCGTGTTGTCATCCCGACCAGAGGAGAACCGCATGCGTGCCGTGCACCACCTGCGAGCCGCCGCCGTGACGGCGACCGCAGTCCTGACCCTGTTCGCCACGGGCTCCGCCAGCCAGGCCGGGCCGCAGACGAACGGCGCCCCGTCAGCGGCCGTCGCCGCTCCCCGGGCCACCCTCAAGTGCACCCTGCGGACCGGGCCCGGCCAGCGCATCACCTTCTCGCCCGCCGTCACCAGCACTCCCCGCAAGATCTCGGCCCGCGGCAGCGTGAACCTGAACAACTGCACTTCCCCCAACGGCCGTCAGTCCGGCATCCGCTCGGGCCGCATCACACTGAAGGGCAGCGCGCTCGCCAGCTGTTCGCGTGTCAGGTCGCTCAAGGGCACGGCCACGGCCACCTGGTATTCCGGCCCCCGCCGCACCGGCCGGGTCCTCGGACATTCCACCTTCCGCCCGGCCCCGCACGGCACGCGCGGCTACACCGCGGCCGACTCCTTCCTCAACGGAACCGTCGCCTCCGGCCGTATGGTCCACCGCTCCTTCTCCGGCACGGCGGTACCCACCAACAACGTGCGCCACTGCTTCAGCAGGGGTCTCGGGTACATCGAGGGACGGGGCAACCTCACCGTCCGCTGACGTGGGCCGGGAGGAGCGGTGACACCGCCAGCAGACTCCGCCGGACAAGTCACCGGACAACTACGCTGCGCACCACGCGAACTGAATCAACACCCAGGTGGTCGGGGCCCCCTGGCGTAACCTCGCTTACGTCCAGGTCCACACCGACGAAGGCCTGACGGGCATCGGCGAGACGCGCATGCTCGCTCACACCGACGCGTTCATCGCGTATCTCCGCGAGGCGGGGGCCAACCGCATCCCGGTATCCGATCCTTCGCGCGTGCGCAGCCGCCCCTGGCTCGGTGCGGGCTAGGACAGCAGCAGCGAGCGTGCGAGGACGGCCACCACCCGTCTGGCACCCGTCTGGCCCCGGCGGCAGCTGATTGACGGCATACGGTTCCGGGCCCGAACCGGAGCCGCGTGGCGAGACATCCCCGTCGAGTGGTGACAGCGGTGGCCGATGCCGTAGGCGGCGAACAGGTCCCGCAGCAACCTGCGGCGCTCGGTGTAGGGGCGGGCACGGATGTCCCCCGGGGTCGGTGTGACTGATCAGGTCCCACACCGAAGCGCGCGGGTTCGCGAAATCTGGGACGGGGCGAGGTCCGAACCGGATCTTGAGGGTTGCCCCGGCGTCGCTGAGCGCGCAGGTTTCGGTCGGGCGACGAGGCCGGGCAGCGTCGCTCACCTCGCAAGAGCCTGGGTGGCGTACAGCGCGTTCCGAGGGCGGCGGCGAGAGTGCCGAGCAGGAGACGGAGTGCGGTCTCGGGCAGGTGCGGCTGGAGGCGCGCACCGAGGTAGCCGCCGATCAGGCCTCCAAAGTGGCTTTGGCCACGAGATTGGACAGCAGTGTTCAGCGCTTCGGACAGCACTGGGGGAGCTCTCGATTCGAACAGCGAGCAGTGGCGAGGAGCGGCGTTACGGCAGCGAACCGATCGCCAGTTGCTCGCTGCTTCTTGGCTCTCACCGTGCCAAGGGCGGCGCGCTCCGGTTCGGTTCCCGCGCCGCGGGGTGGGTGACAGACGCCGGTGGACCGGGGCGGGTGGGGCCCCTGCCGACCGTTGGTCAGGACCGGTCGGCGGGAGCGCGGTGATCAGCCGGCGTCTTCCTCGGCGGCGATCTGTGCCTGCACTTCGGCGCTGTCAGTGCCGGCGGCGCGGTTGCCGTAGCCGCGGTGAACGACCATGAGCTGGTCTTGCGTGCCGTTCTTGTCGCGGTAGACGACGACCGCTGGTCCGGCGCCGCTGGTGTGGCCGGGGAACTTCTGGTCGTCGGCCCAGGGGCCGCTGCCGGGCTTGTAACTGGTCCACCACAGGTTCTGGTCCCCGTTGCCGTGGCCGCGGTGGACGCAGTAGAGCCTGTTGTCGAAGACTGCCAGGCCGGGCCCTTCGAGGCTGGAGTGGGCGCGGAACTTGTTGTCCGTCCCCCAGCCCCCCGTGCTCGTGTAGGTGGTGTGCCACAGGGAGGTGTCGTTGCCGCTGCCTCGGTGGACCATGTGGAGCGTGCTGCCATACACCGCCAGTGCAGGGTTCGAGGCTGTGGAGTGGCGGGGGAGCGGGGTGTCTTTGGTCCAGCCCCCCGAGCTGGTGTAGGTGGTGTGCCACAGCGTGCTGTCAGAGCTGGCACCCTTGTGGACGCAGTGCAGCTTCCCGTCGTACACCGCCAGAGCCGGGCCGACAGAGCTGGAGTGGGCGCCGAGCGGCCTGTCTGCGGACCAGCCCCGGCCGTCGAAGGTGGTGTGCCACAACTTGGTGTCGCTGCCGTGCCCGCGGTGGACGCAGTGCAGCTTCCCGTCGTACACGGCCAGAGCCGGGCCGGCGGCGCTGGAGTGGGCGCCGAACTCCGTGTCCACAGACCAGCCGTTGTCGGGGTCGAACGAGGTCCACCACAGCTGCTGGTCGTCGAAGCCGCGGTGGACGAGGATCAGACGGCCGTTGAACACCGCCGCCGCCGGGTTCGCGGCACTGGCATGGGCCGGGAACATGGTGTCTTCGTTCCACTGAAAGTGACAGGTATCCGCGCTCTGACCGAACACCGTCCACCACAAGTTGGGGTCCTCGGAGGGATTGATCCCGATCGGGATGAGCATCGTCGGCGAGATCCACGGCGAGACCAGCTTGCAGCCGTATCCCCTCGACACCGCCTGCACCCAGACCTTCTGCGCCATGGCCGCCAGCGTGACCAGCGTCGACAGGGGCTCCTTGAGAGCTTCGCCGAGGATGTCCGCGAGGAGGTCCTTGATCTCCAGGTACGCGTCCACCGCCGCCTGGTTCAAGTGAACCTCAAAGCCCCACCACTTCGCCTCGAACCGAACGGTGGCGCCCAGCGTCTCCAATTCCTTGCGTGCGTGCTCCGCCCTTTCCACCAGCTCCGGCGGTGGCGTCTCGTACAGTCCGCTGTTCTGCGGCGCGCTGTCCTGAGACTCGGTGGACGGGTCAATGGCCATGATCTCCCTCTCCATTGGCGAGTGTCGTACCGGTCTGCCCGGGCTCGTTACCCGCGGATGCCAGCGGACATCAGGATGCACACATAGTGCAGGGCGATGACTGCATAGAGTTACTGATTGGCTCAGAGCTGCTCAATCTGGCGGAGAACAGCCACGACCATCCATACGGTGTAAACCGAAGTCGGCTGTCACCGGGCGCCGACGGGAGCGACGGCGTACGCCCCCACCTACGGTGGCATCCACCTGGCCTTGAGCCCCGGCACCGCGCCGAGCCACAGCCTTGCCTGCCAGGCGGTCGGCTCTCACTGGCTCTTCCCGACTGCCCCGGCCCTGCGGCCAAATCGAACACCGGCAGGGCTGAGTGCTGTCCGAAGTGCTGAACAATTGCTGTCCGCACTCGTGGACAGGGCCACCAAAGCCACACGCCAGGCCGAGCCGCCAGCCGGGGGTGAGTGCGAGCTGACCTACGATGCCTGCGCGCCGCCCAGGCCAAGGTCAACGAAGGCGGACGCTGCCCCTCCGTGACGGCCGACAGGATTGACGCTGTGCGCACCGCGTACCTGGAGGGCCGTTCCATTGTCGCCCTCACCCGCGACCAGTCGGTGCGGGTGTCTGTCACAGATCACTCCTCATTTGCTGCTGGGGCTGCAGCGCCCAGTACGGGTCGCCGTAGGACCAGTGCCACCACTCGTCGGGTAGTTGACCAAGCCTGCGGCGCACAGCGCGCGGCTCAACGTGGCCCGGTTCGTGCGGGCCCGGTCGCTCCGGTGGGGGCGCCGGTGTAACAAACGCCGTCGTACTCCTCCAGGGAGGCCAGCCGCGCTCCTGGACAGGGGTCGCGGCGCCCCTGCGGTCCGACATCAACACCACTGCACTCATTCGGTATCCCAGTCCCACGTATCGAAGTACGCGGTCACTCCAGTGCGCCGGGCCGCGTCGATCGTGCTCAGCCGCTCGAAGTCGCGGTGCGGCATCAACGCCCGCCAGCTGTCGAGGGGCAGGACACGGGCCTCGTCGTGCTCCTGCGGGTTGAGGGTGATGGCCTGGATCTGCGCGGCGCTGAGCCGGCCGCCGTCGAAGACCATCCCGATCGTGCTGTAAGGCCAGGGGGCGCCAGGCAGTCCGTAGACGGCGGCCAGAAGGTGGGGTGGTCCGGTCGGCGTGAGCCCGATCTCCTCGCGGCATTCGCGTACGGCCGTTTCCCAGGGGCGTTCCCCAAGGTCCACCGTTCCGCCCACGAGCTGCCAGGGGTGGGAGGGGGAGTAGACCGAGTGCAGTTGAAGCGGCCGCTCGTCCTCGTCGGTGAAGTACACGCACGCGAACGCGGTTGCCTTCGGCACCGTCTCGGCATACTGCTCCAACGGCATCCAGACCGGGCCGCTCGCCGGAGCGCGGGTGGCGTCCGGCTCTTCGAGGCGTGTCATCCGCATCAATGCCGGGCTGCCCGTGAATCCCAACTCGCGGTAGAGAGGTGCCGCTTCAGCGCTGGCGTGCAGTTCAAACAGCGTGACGTGTTCGACACCGGAGAGGTGGTCGAGCAGGGCGGACACCACGGCCCGTGCGTAGCCGCGGCGCCGGGAACCCGGGCGCGTGGCGACGATGTGCACACGCGCGGCCAGCCCCCGAGGGTAGGCCGGCCCCGGGAGGACCGGGTGGATCAGCCCGAGGGCGCAGGCTGCGAGCCCGCCGCCGGGGTCGTCGATGACGAAGGCCCGCGCGTCGCCCTCCGGCGTCAGCCGTGGCGCCAGTTCCGCCGTGCACAGCCGGACCCAGTCCTCGCTCAGCGGCTGCGACAGCACGTACTGCGAGCGCATCTGTACGAGGTCCTCGGCGTCATCGGCCGTGGCGGCGCGGACCGGCAATGCCGAACCGGCGCCACTCAGCTGCCGCCCGGTCGTTTCGAGTGGTGCCGTCTCGCGGTTCATGACGCGGGTCCTTTCGAGGGGTTGGCAAGGGTGTGCCCTGCGCGCAGCCGGGCCAGCGTCCTCCGGCTGCGTTCGACGAGCTCCGGATCACCGTGGGCCGCACCGTAGGAGAGGCCGGACACCGCATCCAGGACGCACAGGATCGTCAGCTGTGCCTCTTCCTCCGGGGTGAAAGAGCGGCCGTAGCCATCCCTCACGGCCTGCTGGAGATCGGGGCGGCCGTGCCAGGCGTCGGACAGGCGTACGAAGTCCCGTACTGCCGGGGCTTCTTCCGACCGCTCGAAGTCGATCACGTACAGGGTGTCCGCGGCTTCATCCCAGCGCAGATTGCGGGGCTGAAAGTCTCCGTGTGTGGGCACCGCCTCCAGGGCGGGCAGGCGCGCGGCCTGCGCGGTGATGGCGCGAATGAACTCCTCGTCACCGGGCCCGAGATGGGGCCGGGCTCCGTTCAAGTGCCGCTCCAGCTTTCCCAGGGGCAGGGCGCTGGCGGCTGCCGCGCGAGGTGGGGCGCTGTGGTGGAGGGCAGCTGCGAGCTGCCCGATACGGCGGAAGATCCGCCGCTGCTGCTCGGGCGGGTACGTCACACCGTGCAGCGAACGGCCGCCCACCGCGGTGAGCACCACGGCCCGCAACCCCGCATCAGCGGCCACCAGGCGCGGCGCGGCCGCGCCCAGGCTGACGGCATGGCCGCGGAGCGCGGCGACCTCGCGCCGGTGGAAGCGGTCGTTCTGGTGGATCTTGACGTACCACTCGCCGCCCTCGGCGCCGCACGCCCGCCAGACGCGGCTCTCCACACGCACCCAGGAGACGTCCGTCCAAGAGGTGATCCGGCCTACCGCCTGCTCGGCGAAGGTGCGCACCGCCTCCCCCGGGACCGCGCCGCGGACGCCGGGGCCGGAGACCAGGACCAGCCGGTCGCAGGCCGGGTGGTGGGCGATCGGATCGCCGGGCTCCTGGAAGTGCACGGCCATCCGCGCGCCCGCCCGGTAGGCGTCCAGCCCGGCCCGGCAGTACGCGACGATCGGCTCCGGCAGGGCATCGAGCGGGAACCAGTCCATGGCGTCGCACACGTGGGGTTCCATGACCTGCGGGGTACCGTTCCAGCGCCGGACCTCGAAGAACATCCCGATGCGCGCGCCGCCGACAGGGGAGCGGTGGTGCACCGTAACGGCCGCGCGGACGTCGGTCGGATCGACGACCACGCCGGCCTCTTCCCGGGTTTCGCGCACCAGCGCCGTGACCATGTCCTCCCACGGGCCGTCGAGGTGCCCGCTGACCAGATGCCAGCAGCCCGCCGCGTACACATCACCGGCCCTTCGGGACAGCAGCACCTCGGGCCGGCCGCGCCATCGCGCAGGGCGATGAGGTGGACATCGAGCGGCTCGGTGTGCCGCTGGGTACCGCTCACACGTCACCGCCGGGGCGGCGGCGCGCGAGCAGCACGGTGAACTCCGCGTCCTCCGTCAGGACACCGCCGCGGGCATGGGCCTCCAGCAGAGCGAGCGCCTCGACCTCGAACTCGTGGTGTCGACGGCCGGCGAAGAGGGCGGGGCGGGCGAAGCTGGTGGTGCGCAGGTGCCCGAGGACGTCCTTGGGTGTCCAGGTGCGGGCGACGGGAAAGCGGTGCTCGGCCACGTCGCTGAACGCCGAGTCGGCGAGGTCCTCTTCGTAGGAGCGGCCTCGCCCGGTGTATGTGCCGCAGGTGCCCGCGCGCCGGTCGTTGCCGAGGTAGCTCTGGGTCAGTGTCCGAAGGGCAGCCGTCCAGTCGGTCCGGTGGGTCCAGAGGCTGCCGTCGCCCATGATCGCCACGACCGTGTGCGGTGCGGCGACCCGGTCGGCCATGGACAGAACCTCCGGGCGGGCCATCCAGTGAAAGGAGCGGCAGCAGGTGATCAAGGTGGGCGCCCGGCCGGGCGCGGCGGGGGGGGAAGGTGTGGGCGGCGCCGGTGAAGACGTCGACCGTGCACGTTCCGCGGACCGGTTCGAGTGTGGCGCGGGCCGCCTCCAGCATCGACGCGTTCACGTCGATCAGGTCGACGTGCGCCAGTCGGCGCAGAACGGGCAGCAGTGCGCGGGGCACCTGCCCGGTGCCGGTGCCCAGGTCCAGCAGGACGGGATCGGGTACACCGTGCTCGGTGGCGGCCAGGAGGTGAACCGCGGCGTCCGGGAGGCCGGGGCGGTAGCGGGCGTAGTCGCGGCCTCGGAACCGAACAGGACGTCGTCCGAAACCGCCGTGGAGGTCGGCTGGGTGGGGCGGGTCATCGTGCATCTCCAGTCTCGCCGGAGGAAAGCTGCCAGGTCAGTACGCCGTTCGGGCTGGTGGCCCGCTGGCTGCCGTCGGCGTCGAAGTGAATCCGGAAGACGTCCGGTGCACCGGCCGCCCGCCACCGGCCGGCGACATCCTGGATCTCCGCCCAGATGTCCCGCGGCCCCGAAATCGTCACGTCCCACCGGCGGTGGCCCACGGCCCGCACGCGCATCCACGACCGGCACTCGGGCGCGCCGATCGTCAGGTCCTCGGCACCGAAGTCGCGCACCAGGCCCGGATACAGGTGGTCCAGGGCCAGCCACATGCCGCGCGCCGTGTCCGCCGGCGGCACGAGCCGGCTGCGCTGCGTCCATCCGTCGGCCGTGGTGATCTCCGCGCGGAACGCGGCGGACAGGAACAGCCGGTCGAAGCCGGCACCGGCCCGGTGACCGAACTCGACCGCCCGCAGCCGGGCATCCACGCTCCCGTCCCCTCGTCTTTCGATCACGGCCAAGCCCGGCCATGACGGCGACGACGTCCCGAGCGTCATCAGCGCGCGGCCGCCCGGCGCCAGCTGCTCCACCAGGGCCTGCGGCACGTGACGGACGGCGAAGGAGACGAAGATCCGCTCGTAGGGGCCACCGGCGGCCACCCGGTGGTGCCGTCCCCGGTCACCGTGGCCGGCCGGTAGCCGAGGACGGACAGCCGCTCGCGGGCGGCCGCGGTGACGTGCGGGTCGATGTCGAGGGTGACGACACCCTCGTCGCCGCACACAAAGCACGCCACCGCCGCGGTCACTCCGGCACCGGTCCCGACATCCAGCACGCGCTGCCCAGGCCGCAGGCCCAGGAGCTGGAGGAGGCCCGCGGTCATGCCCATCGTGCTCGACATCGCAGTCATGGCGCCGCCGCGGCGCGGTACGGCCCTACGGCTCAGGATCGGCTCGCCGTCGTGCTGGATCGCGACGCTGTCCCCGCTGTGCAACCGCTCCAGCAGCTCGTCCCGGTCGCCCGGCCGAGCCCAGTCCAGCAGGTCCCAGCGCGGCGGCGTCTCGTCGGGGGCGCTGCGCCGCACGTACGCCTGGGGCATCAGAATCTGCCGCGGCAGCGCGAGCAGGGCCTCGCGCACCGGTCCGGGGCCAAGCGCTCCGTCTTCCTCGAGCCGGGCGACCATCGCTGCCCGGGCCGCCACAGCCCCGGAGGTGTCACCGGCGCTGTGCCGCCAGAGCGAGGCGCCGGAGGCAGCGGGGGGCTCAGCGAGCCTCACAGCCATCTCCTCCACCGGGTGCTTCGGCACCAAGGGCGTGGACCCGGTCCAGGCCCCGGCGGGCCCCCTACCGACGGGTGTGCTCACCGCTCACCACCCCAGCTGGGAGTAGGTGCGGCCTTCGGCGATGCTGGTGATGGCCGTGCGGGTGTAGGGGACGAGCTGGTCGGGGAGCTCGTGCGGTGGCCACCACCGCCACGCGACACACTTGTCGGGCTCGCGGACCTCGGGGCTGCCCTTCCAGCGGCGAGCCCGGAACACGAGTTGCAGCAACGGCAGTCCGCCCAGCCTGTCCACGACGTGTACGGCATGCGCCAGCTCCACATCCGCAGGGTCGATCACCAGACCCGCTTCCTCCCACGCCTCGCGGATCAGGCACGCGGTGGCGGACTCCTGCTCACACTTCCCGGCCAGGTAATGCCACGAGCCGCCCGCGTACCGGACGTCGGGGTGGCGCAGGCCCAGCAGGATGCGACCCTCGTCGTCCTGGAGGTGGAGGTGGACGCCGATGCCGTTCAGCACCGTCCGGCTGCCCCCGTCCCATACCTGCGGTGCCGCGTCCGGCCGTACCCGCGCCGGGAATTCGGCGGCGTGGCGGCGGATCAGGTCGGCGAGGCCGGGGCTCAGGCGCAGCCGGTCCAGTTGGTCGGGTGTGAACCAGTGCAGCAACACCCCTTCCCGCAGATCGAGAAGGTCGGGATTGCCCTTCCACCGGCCGGTGAAGACCTGGATGGGTACGTGGAGCCCGTCGACGCTGGTGTCCTCCTCGACGGCGTACGGTTCAAGGTCATCCAGCCGCAACCCAGGGGTCTCTTCCGCCAGTTCACGCCGCAGCGTGTCCCCGAGACACGTGTCGCCGCGCTCGCGGCCGCCGCCGAGCAGTGCCAGTGTCCAGGGCTGCCAGATGCCGGGCCGGTCATCGCGTAGATGAAGCAAGTAGGAGCCGGCGCCGTTGTGGATCAGTGCGGAGGCGTTCACCGGCTCCGGCCGCCCGTCCAACTGCGCCCCGAGGAGTTTCGCGCGCAGAGTCGGTGAGGTGACGTCGGCGAACGAAAGCCACTGAGCACCGGACACCTCTTCGTCCTGCACAGTGACCGGCGGCCGCTGTCCGTCGGCGAGGTAGAACGCGTAGCGGAAGTCGTAGTGATGGTGTGCCGGTTCGCCTTTGGAGGGGCTGGCGTCGATGCCGTGGACGTCGATGTCGAGCGGTGCGCCGAGGACTTGCGGCGTCAGGCACAAGGCGCCCGGCGCGACCCCGGTCTCTTCCGACACCTCTCGCAGCGCCGCAGCCAGCAGCGTGCGGTCTCCGGGTTCGACGTGGCCGCCCGGCACGAGCATGAGGCCGCCGGTGGCCCGGTGCCGGACGTGCAGGACGCGGCGCCGGCTGTCGATGACGACGGCGCTGCATGTCACGTGCCCGGGCAGCGTCGTGCGGGCGGTCACGTCGCCTGGCCTGTCCAGTGCGGCGAGCAGCCCGGCCAGGGTGTCACGCTCGTCCGGGTGGCGGTCGAGATACCTGTCGATGGTCGTGCGGATTGCGGAGGCGTTCGGTGGCATGAGCGGTGTCTCGCCTTCGACGGGGCGGCTTTGTGAGGCTTGCTGGGGGAGTTCGTGGTGGCGGGTCAGCTCGCCGTCTCGTGGTCCGGCGGCTGTGCACTGCGGGGGTCGGGGAGCGCGCCGGGTCCTGGTGCGAGGCCGTACTGGGCGGCCTGAGCCGTGAACATCCCCTGGTAGACGCCGCCTTCGCGGACCATCAGCTCCTGGTGCGTGCCGGTTTCGACGAGACGCCCCTGGTCGAGTACGTAGATGTGGTCGGCGTTCATGGTGGCGGCCAGGCGGTGGGTGACGAGCACCACCGCGTGCCCTTCCTCGGCCAGTGACCACAGCCCCTGGAACGCGGCGATCTCCGCATGCGGGTCCAGCGCCGAGGTCGGCTCGTCGACCAGGAGAACCGGCGCCCCCCGGTACAACGTCCGAGCGGTGCCCAGCTTCTGCCACTGTCCGCCCGAGAGCTGGACGCCGCGCTCGTAGCCCTTGAAGACGATGGAGTCCCAGCCGTGCGGCAGTGCCTCGATCAGTTCGAGGATGCCCGCCTCCCGGGCGGCCCGTCGGACGGCGTCCATGTCGCGGGGGCGGTCGCCGGCGCCGATGGCCACGTTCGCGGCCGCCGTCATCTCCCAGCGCGGGAAGTCCTGCGCCAGCACGCCGACCGCCGCGAAGACCTGGCTGCGGTCCGCATCGCGCATCTCGACCCGCTCGCCCGCCTCACCTTCCCACCACACGTTCCCCTCGCCGGGCAGGAGCAGCCCGGCGAGCACCTTGGTCAAGGTGGTCTTCCCCGAACCGTTCGCGCCCACCAGGGCCGTCACCGCGCCCCGGCGGATCTCCACACTCACCCCCTGCAACGCCGGGGCTTCGGCCCCGGGGTAGGTGAACGTCACGTTCTCGGCCCGCACCGCCCGCATCGGCGCGGGCAGGGCGGCGCCGCCCTGCGGGATCGCGTGCTCGCCTGCGACCTCGATGGCGTCCTCGGTGTCGGTGAGGAACAGCAGCTCCTCGTAGAGCCGGTTGACCTGCTGTACCAAGGAGGTCAGACGCGCGGTCGAGGTGCGGATGGCGACCACAGCGGTCCCGCCGACAGCCAGCGGAAGGCCCCCGGCGGCCAGCAGCCACCACAGCACTCCGTAGCAGCCCAGCGATGCGAGTCCGGCGAAGCCGCCCGCAACCAGGTCCGTCGTCGCCTGCGCTTGGGCCAGGCGCCGCTGTTCGGCCTCGGTCTGCCGCGACATCTCCTCGTAACTGGACAGCAGTTTGGCGCCGGCCTTGTGCACACGCAGTTCCCCGGCGGCGTGCGGGCGGGTCAGGTAGGCGAGCAGAGAAGCGATCGCCCGGCGGTGGTCGATCCAGTTCAGGCGCGAGATGTACTCGCGACGGGCGGAGCGCACGGCGCCCCACCCCTTGGGCCAGGCGATGGCCAGCAACATCGGCAGCAGCATCCAGTGCAGCGATGCCAGGACCACGGCGCCGCGGCCATGCCGATGACGACGTTGCCCACGCCGACCGACAGCCGCAGCATGCTGCGGGCCGATTCGGTCCCGAACTTCCCTGCCTCCAGCAGCCGTTGCACTTCCGGCCGCTCGGTCGCCTCCACTTCGACGCCGGTCACAGCGGTGTAGTACCGGGCGGAGACCGCACGCTCCACCTGGGGCTCCAGCCGGCCGGACATCGCCGTCGACCACGCCGCCAGCAACGCCGTCGCCACCGCCGTGACCGCCAGGACGATCAGCGACGGAAGCGAGTCACGGAGCTTGCTCGCGGTCGGCCCGTCCGCGAACAGCTCGCTCAGCACGCTGTTCACCGCCACCAGCCCCCACCCGGCCGTCACTCCCTGTCCGAGCTGCGCCGCCACGACCGCGGTGAGGGCACGCGGGTCGGTCTGCCAACCGGTCCGCAGGACCATCCCCACCATGCGTGGCAGAGCAGCCGCCATATGCCCGAACCCCAGCCGGACCAGTGGCCGTTCGTGCCGGACGAAGGACTGGTCGTAGCGCAGGCGCCGCCGTACAGCTCCCGTTCGGCGGCCGAGATGGTGCCGGTACCGGTGGTCTGCGTGCTCTGAGCCGCGTCGGTGGGGGGTTTGTCTGATGGCAACGTGCCTCCTCCAGTGGTGTTCTGGGTGGTGTCGTGGAGTCAACGAGGCAGCCCCATATTTCGAACACAAGTCTTTCGGTCGCGCTGCGTGGACGGTGGTTGAGCGGATTCCCGAAGGTGTACCGCGCACGGACCCTTGCTGCGTACGGATTGACGCTCGGCCCGGGCTGGCCGAAACACCGATGTCCGCCGCCCCCGTAGTGGCCCAAGCACCGAGGCCGACATCGCCCTTGCGGCCGTCGACGTCATCGCCGTGGTGTACGTGATGCGCGGCGCGTCCAAACGCACCACCCCCGCGCGACACCGAGGACCAGGCCGTGCTGCGCCCGCTGACCCGCAAGCGGGCTGCCCCGGTGACGGCCCCGCCGCACACCTAGCAGCCCGGCACCCAGCACACGCCGGGCCGGACCACTGGGGGAGTCACGTGAGCACCCCGGGAGAACGCCCCCCCCGACGCCGCACTGGCCCGCGCCCGTGCCGCCCGCGAGCAGATGGCCGCCGCGCCCACCGAGGACTCCAACGCCTGGCTGTGGTGACGATGCCGGGCACCGTGCAGCGAGTGGGCTCCACTCCGGTGCGACAGACGACGATGGACTCCACCGTCGCGCGCCCCGCGATGGTGCGCCACCGCGCCCGGCACCGCACCACTCCGACGATGCCCGGCACTCTCACGCGCCGGTACGCGCACGATGCGCCGCACCGCACCGATGCGTCCGCCGCCGACCTCTTGCCCGGATGCGGCCGGACGCGTGCGACTCCGATGCGACTCCGACTTGTCCGGCTCCGCTCCCGTCCGGAGCCCCCGTGGCTACCTGTCGTACCTCTCACTCTTCGAGCTCGTCTCCGCGATCCTGCGCTCCGCGCATCGCGTCGCCACCGCTGCGCGGACGCGGCGCGGGGGCGACGTCGCCCAACCACTACGCCTCCGCCCCGTCATCCAGTTCTGCTCCATACCGGGCGGGCCGCTGGCCGTGACCGCCGTCTCGCGGCGGGGGGGAACTGCGACGGATGCGAACCCGGCTCCGGCCACCCGTACCCGTCACCGCGCCCCCGGCGTACGGGAGGTCAACCGCAGGCGCAGGCGACGCGGCTGATACACGGTGGCAAGCGGGACGGGGCGCACGTCGACCCCCGGTTCGCAGGTGACCCGCCACTTGCTGAGGATGGTGGCCAGCGCGAGGGTTGCCTCGGTGCGGGCGTAGAGGTCGCCGATGCACTTGCGGGCGCCGGTGCCGAACGCCATGAACGACTGGCGGGCCTGCGGCGTCACCCGGTCGGGCAGCCAGCGGTCGGGGTCGAACTGGCGCTCCTTGGGGAAGAGGCGCGTCGAGCGCGACGGCGGCGGGCTGAAGACCACCGTGCTCTGCGCGGGGCTGACCCCCGCGACGTCCAGTTCGGTGGAGGTCAGCCGGGTGAAGAGCCACGCGGGCGGGTAGAGCCGCAGGGTCTCGGTGATGATGCGGTCGGTGAGCCGGAGCCGGGCGATGTCGTCGAACTCCGGTGCCCGGCCCGCGAGGACCTCGTCGATCTCCGCGTACAGCTCCCGCTCGATCCGGGGGTACTTGGAGAGCAGGTAGAAGATCCAGGTGAGGGTGGCCGCCACCGTCTCGGTACCGGCCGCCATCACGGTGATGACCTGGTCGTGGATCTCCCGGTCGCCGAGCCTGCCGCCGTCCTCGTCGCGGGAGTCGAGGAGGGCGGAGAGCAGGTCGTCGTGGTCGGCGCCGTCGCGGCGGTAGTCGTCGATGAGCGTCTGGGTGGTGCGGTGCAGGTAGTCCAGGTTGGCGCGGTAGCGCCGGTTGCCCGGGCCAGGGATCTTGCGTACGGCCGCGGGCAGGAACATCTGTCGGAAGAGCCCCTTGAGCACGGCGTCGAAGGCGCGCTCCACACTGTCGGCGAGATCCTTGCTGACCGGCGTCGAGTACAGCGTGCGGCCCACGGTGCGCAGCGCCATGCCGTACATCTCGGGGAAGGCGTCGACCACCAGGCCGTCGCTCCAGCGTTCCGTGCTCGACTCGATCTCGGCGTGCATGGCCGACGCGTACCGCTTGAGCTGGGGGCGGGTGAACGCGGACTGCATGAGCCTTCTCTGCCGCCGGTGGTCGGCGTAGGGGCAGGTCACCAGGCCGTTGCCGGCGATGTCGCGGGCGCGGTCGTAGAAGATGCCGCCCTTGTCGTACTCGTCGTCGCTGGTCAGGACGTGGCGCAGGAGGGCGGGATGGGTCGGTACGTGGGCCTCGGTGGGGCCCAGGCGTATCTTCACCAGGTCGCCGTGCCTGGACAGCGAGGACATGAACTGCAGCGGACGGCGCATCATCTGCCAGGCGTGTCCGACCAGTGGCACGGCTCCCGGTGCGGTGCCCGCGACGAAGGTCAGCTGCTGCTCGGTCTGGTGGGTCTGCTGGGCCATGGGGTTCTCCTCGGTCTGGCTCGGGATAGGTGGACGGGCTGGGGGAGGGGCCTGTCAGCGGGCGCTGCCGAGTTCTTCGAGGAACCCCTGGCGGCCGGCGGCCAGCGCGAACTCGGCGTCGTAGCGTCCCGATGAGCGGTGCCAGTCGTAGGAGCCGCGGATGACGGGGCGCACCGCGTCCAGGCGGTAGCGTTCGACGGCCTCGCGCTCGTCCGCGGTGAGGGAGAAGGCGTCGCAGACCTTGGGCAGAATGCTCTCCAGGAGCAGGAACTCCTCCAGGCGTACGCGCACCTCGTCCTGCATGTGGGCGATGCTGCGGCTCTTGGACCAGCCGTGCTCGCGCATCAGGATGAGGACCATGTTGTTCTGCTCGCCGCGTGCCTCCTCCTTCTCCAGGGAGGCGATGTCGTTGAGCATGAGGTTGACGTCGACGGCGATCCGCAGCATCGCCGACATGACGGCACTGTCGAAGACCCGGTGCGGCACCTCGAAGTGCCCGGTGGCCTCGGCCAGGTCGACAGTGGGCTGTACGCCTATCGTGTGGCGGCGCATGGCGAGGTACTCCCGGGCGGAACCGCAGGGCGTCTCGTCGCGGCGGCCGTGCGCCTCGTCGACGTAGCCCTGGAAGTAGTGGCGCCAGTGCTGGGCGCTGCGGGTGCACCACTCCTTCGACATCCCCTGGCAGGTGCGCCGCCAGACGTCGGCGAAGCCGTGTGCGATCAGGGGTGCGGAGGCGGGCAGCGGCCCCTCCAGCGCGGCGGCGACGGCGTCGGTGAGCTGCTTGGCCTGCACCGGGTCCTCGCCGCGCGGGCCGTCGAAGAGGTCGTCGAAGAGAAAGAACCAGGACATCAGGTCGACACCGAGGTCGAGGTCGGCGCCGCTGGCCGAGGGGTAGAAGCGGGAGGCGAGGTCGGCGTAGCCGCCCTTGCGGTGGCGCTCTGCGGCGGCCTCGCCGGTGATCAGGCCGAAGGAGCGGGGCCAGTCGATGCGCTCGGCCTCGGCGCGGGCGTGGTCGGGGCTGCGGCGGGCGGCAGCGGTATGGAGAAGTCGACGTCCTGGGGCATGAGGGGACTCCTTGGGCTGTGGAACAGGACACGCGAGGGTGCCCGTGGGGTGAGGGGGCACCGGGGCGGCGCTGCCCTCGGTGTCGGGTGTGCGTACGGAGCGGGGCGGTGGCGGGGACGGAGCGGGGCATGGGGGAGGGGC